>CAZESN010000052.1:0-14116 GCA_964514775.1 uncultured Rhodovulum sp. | reverse complement strand
GTTCAAGTCTCTCTGGGGGCACCAGTCGCCATGGTGGGCGGCCGGGACCAGAGGGCTTTTCGCGACATCCGACGCGTACCCGCAGGGACCCGCAGGAGGGCAGCGGAGGGCGACGTGGCGAACCATTTCTACAAGGGCGACCTGCCGGACGGGCTTGATCTGGGGCCGGTGGTGGCCGTGGACAGCGAAACGATGGGGCTCCGGCCCGAGCGCGACCGGCTCTGCCTGGTGCAGCTCTCCTCGGGCGACGGGGACGCACATCTCGTCCAGATCGGGCCGGACCAGGAGACGGCGCCAAATCTCGTGCGCCTGCTCGGTGATCCGGCGGTGCTGAAGCTCTTCCACTTCGGGCGGTTCGACATCGCGGTGTTCCTGCAGCGGTTCGGGGTGCTGACCGCGCCGGTCTACTGCACCAAGATCGCCTCGAAGCTGGTGCGGACCTACACCGACCGCCACGGATTGCGCGACCTGCTGCGCGAGGTGCTCGACGTCGAGATCTCCAAGCAGCAGCAGTCGAGCGACTGGGGTGCCGATACCCTGACCGACGCGCAGCTCGAGTATGCGGCGTCGGACGTGCTCTATCTGCACCGCCTGCGCGAGGCGCTCGACCGGCGGCTTGCCCGCGAGGGGCGGTCGTCGATCGCCCAGGCCTGTTTTGAATTCCTGCCGCACCGGGCGGTGCTCGATATCGCCGGTTGGGACGAGCAGGACATCTTCGCGCACAGCTGATGGCCGGTTCCGCCAGCGCGCCCGACCCTGCCCGCCTGCTCGCCACGGGGCGGCGGGTGATCGCCACCGAGGCGGCAGCGCTCGGCCAGCTCGGCGAGAGCCTCGGCGAGGCCTTCGTCGCGGCGGTCGAGCTGATGCTCGCGGCGCGTGGGCGGGTGATCGTGTCGGGGATGGGCAAGTCGGGGCATGTCGCGCGCAAGATCGCGGCGACGCTCGCCTCGACCGGCACGCCCGCCCATTTCGTCCACCCGGCCGAGGCGAGCCACGGCGATCTGGGGATGATCACCCGCGACGACGTGGTGCTTCTCCTGTCGAATTCGGGCGAGACGGCCGAGCTCTCGGACCTGATCGCCCATGCCCGGCGTTTCGCGATCCCGCTGATCGGGCTCGCCGGCCGGGCCGAGAGCACGCTGATCCGCGCGAGCGATATCGGCCTCGTCCTGCCCGACGCGCCCGAGGCCTGCGTGGTCGGTCTCGCGCCCACGACCTCGACGACGATGGCCATGGCGCTCGGCGACGCGCTCGCCGTGGCGCTGATGGAGCACCGGGACTTCACGCCCGAGGACTTTCGCGGCCTGCATCCGGGCGGTCGGCTGGGCGCCCGGCTCGCGACTGTCGCGAACCTGATGCACACCGGCGACGAGATGCCGCTGATCGCCGCCGGCAGCCCGATGCCCGACGCGCTGATCGCCATGACCGGGCACGGCTTCGGGGTGATCGGCGTGGTGGATGCGGCCGGCGCGCTTGTCGGGATCGTCACCGACGGCGACCTGCGGCGCAACATGGAGGGGTTGCTGGAGAAGCGCGTCGAGGAGGTGATGACCCGCGATCCGCGCACCATCCGCACCACGGCGCTCGCCTCCGAGGCGCTCGGGGTGATGAACGCGAGGAAGATCACCACGCTCTTCGCCACGACGCCCGAGGCGCCGGAGCGTCCCGCCGGCATCCTGCACGTGCACGACTGCCTGCGCGCCGGCGTCACCTGAGCGATGGCCGTCGCGCCGGACCTCTATTCGCGCTTCGTCGTGATCCTCAAGGTCGCGCTGCCGCTGGTGGCGCTGGGGATGCTGTCGGCGCTTTTCCTGATCCAGACCGATGACCGGCTCGGCGGCGGCGAGCTCGTATTCTCGCGCGGCGACCTCGCGGCGCTCGGCTCCGGCCTGCGGGTCAGCGACGCGACCTTCAGCGGCACGACGCGCGGCGACGACCGGTTCCGCTTCACCGCCGAGCTGGTCAGGCCCGACGCGGCACCCCCGACCCGGGCCGACGTCACCGGCATTTCCGGCACGATCGACCTTCTCGACGGGCCGAGCGTGTCGATGCGCGCCCCCGGCGGCAGCCTCGACATCGCCTCCGAGAACCTGACCCTGACCGGCGAGGTCGGGATCGAGACCTCGGACGGCTACCGGATCCGCACCGGCGCGGTGGCGATCGACCTGCGGGCCGGCACGCTGCAGTCGGGCGAGCCGGTGACCGGCGAAGGCCCGCTCGGCCGGATCGACGCCGGCAGCCTCGAGATCAGCCCCGCCGCCACCGGCATCGACGCCCGGAGGTTTTTCTTCGGAAACGGCGTGCGGGTGGTATACGATCCCCCGGCACCCGCCAATTGAGTTCGCGCCAGTGAGTTCGCCCATGCCCCGGCTTGCCTGCCTGTTCCTTGCCCTGTTCCTGCCGGCGGCCGCTGCCTTCGGCCAGGGCGCGGAGGTGCCGTTCGGCGGCCTCTCCCACGATGCCTCGCAGCAGGTCGAGATCACCGCCGAGGCGCTGGAGCTCGACCAGGGTGCGGGCACCGCCGTCTTCGTCGGCGATGTCCGGGTCGGCCAGGGCGCGCTGCGCATGGCCGCCGACCGGATCGAGGTCTTCTATGCCGGCGAGGACGAGACCGGCACGGTCCGCCGGATGGTCGCGACCGGCAACGTCACGCTCTCGAACGGCGCCGAGGCGGCCGAGGCCGAGCGCGCGGTCTACGAGGTCGCGACCGGCATGATCCAGATGGAAGGCTCGGTCCTGCTTACCCAGGGCCGCAACGCGCTGTCGAGCGAGCGGCTCAACATCGATCTCAACGCCGGCACCGGCCGCCTCGAGGGCCGGGTGCAGACGATCTTCGTCCCGGGGTCGGCGCCTTGAGCGAGACCACCGTCTCATCGCCGCGCCCGGATCTGCGGGTGACCGAAGGGGGCTCGGGCCTCCAGGTGCGCAACCTCGCCAAGAGCTACCGCAAGCGCCCGGTCCTGCGCGACGTCTCGCTCACGCTGCGGCGCAGCGAGGTCGCGGCCCTGCTCGGGCCGAACGGCGCGGGCAAGACCACCTGCTTCTATGCCATCGCCGGCCTGGTGCCGCCCGATGCCGGCACGATCACGGTGGACGGCCAGGACGTGACCTGGCTGCCGATGTATCGCCGCGCCAAGCTCGGGATCGGCTACCTCCCGCAGGAGGCCTCGGTCTTCCGCGGCCTCTCGGTCGCCGACAACATCCGCGCGATCCTCGAGATCTCGGTCCCGGATCCGGAGAAGCGCCGCGAGATGCTCGACGAGCTCTTGGCCGAGTTCTCGATCACCCATCTGCGGCGTACGCCGGCCATCGCGCTCTCGGGCGGCGAGCGGCGGCGGCTCGAGATCGCCCGCTGCCTCGCCAGCCAGCCGAAATACGTGCTGCTCGACGAGCCCTTCGCCGGTGTCGATCCGCTGGCGGTCGCCGATATCCGCAACCTGGTGCGGCATCTCAAGGACCGGGGCATCGGCGTGCTGATCACCGACCACAATGTCCGCGAGACGTTGGACATCGTCGACCGCGCCTATATCCTGCACGGGGGCGAGGTGCTCATGAGCGGCACGCCCGACGAGGTGGTGCGCGACGACAACGTCCGGCGGGTCTATCTTGGCGAGAGCTTCCGCATCTGATCACATTTCCCGGCAGAGGGGCCGCGCATGGCGCTGACCCCCCGGCTCGAGGTGCGCCAGCGCCAGGCGCTGGCGCTGACGCCGCAGATGCTCCAGTCCGTGAAGCTCCTGCAGATGTCCAATCTCGAGCTCGCCGACTTCGTCGCCACCGAGGTCGAGCGCAATCCGCTGCTCGATTTCGTGCCCCGTGCCGCCTCGGCGCCGGCGGGCCGGGGCGGCGGCCTTCCCGACGGCCTTGATCCGCTCCTGTCGATCGCCGCCGAGGAGACGCTCTGGGAACATCTCCACAGCCAGATCCGGGCGATGCGGCTGAAGGACGCCCGGATCGAGGCCGCGCTTCTCGTCGCCGACGAACTCGCCGATGACGGCTACCTCCGCGTGCCGCTCGCCGAGGTCGCCGCGCGCCACCGCCTGAGCCCCGCCGAGGCATCGGCGGCGCTGGCGGTGGTCCAGTCCTGCGATCCCGCCGGCGTGGGGGCGCGCAGCCTGGGCGAGTGCCTGGCGCTCCAGCTGCGCGACCGCGACCGGTTCGACCCGGCGATGCAGGCGCTGATCGCCAACCTGCCGCTGGTCGCCGCCGGCCGGCTGGGTGAGCTGCGCGCCCGCTGCGGGGTCGACGACGAGGATCTCACCGACATGCTGGCCGAGATCCGCGCCCTCGACCCCCGGCCGGGGGCGCGGTTCTCGGTCGAGCCGGTGCAGACGGCGGTTGCCGACATCCATGTCACCCGCGCCCATGACGGTGCCCTGACCGTCGAGCTCAACACCGAGACGCTGCCCCGGGTTCTGGTGAACAACGTCTATGCCGCCGGCCTCGCCGGGGGCGGCGATGCCGAGACGCGGACCTTCGTCTCCGAGTGCCGGACGAGCGCCAACTGGCTGGTGCGCAGCCTCGAGCAGCGGGCGCGGACCATCCTCAAGGTCGCGACCGCGATCGCCGGCCATCAGGAGGCGTTCTTCGCCCATGGCACGGGGAAGCTGCGGCCGCTGACCCGCCGCATGGTTGCCGAAAAGGTGAACATGCACGAATCCACCATCAGCCGGGTGACGGCGGGCAAGTTCCTCGCCTGCGATCTGGGGCTCTTCGAGCTGCGGCATTTCTTCAGCGCGGGGCTTGCCTCGCTGACCGGCGGCGAGGACATCGCGGCCACCGCGGTCCAGGATCGCATCCGCCAGGTGATCGGGGCGGAGGACGAGCGGCGGACCCTGTCGGACGACCGGATCGTGGCAATTCTGCAGTCCGAAGGGATCGACGTTGCGCGACGGACGGTTGCGAAATATCGTGAAGGCATGGGCATCCCGTCCTCGGTTCAGCGCCGCCGCCAGCGAACCGCAGCGGGCGTGATGCGTTGACAACTGGGGTAGGGCCGGCCATAGGGTCCGCCCGCGTGCGGGGCTCTGTCCCGATGCGGCTGTGTGAAGGGGCGCCAGATGCGAATTCAGGTCAGCGGAAAGCAGATCGACGTCGGCGACGCGCTGCGGAGCCATGTCGACGAGCGCCTGGCCGAGGCGATCGGAAAGTACTTCGACCGGCCCCTCGAGGCGGTGGCGACCTTCTCCAAGGACCGGCACGAGTTCGTCTGTGATCTGTCGGTGCATCTGCCGACCGGCCTGCTGGTCCAGGCCAAGGGCAAGGCCGACGAGGTCTATGCCGCCTTCGAGCGCGCGACCGAGCGGATGGACAAGCAGCTCCGCCGCTACAAGCGCCGGTTGCGCGACCATCACCGCACCCGTCCCGAGATTGAATCCGCCGAGGCGTCGAGCTACATCCTCGCCGGTCCGCAGGACAATGACGAGGCGGAGGAGCCCGAGACGCTGCAGCCGGTGGTCATCGCCGAGATGGAGACCCGGGTGCCGCATCTCTCCGTGGGTGAGGCGGTGATGCACATGGAGCTTTCGGGGGTCCAGGTTCTTGTTTTCCACAACGACGCCCATGGCGGTGTCAACGTTGTCTACCTTCGCGAGGACGGCAACATCGGGTGGATCGACCCGAAGAACGCACGCTAGACAACATGAAAATGGAGTCTCCGTAATGGAGCTGTCGGATATTATTGGCGTCGACGGAATCCGCGCGCCGCTGAAATCCACCAGCAAGAAGCGCCTCCTGCAGGATCTCGCGGATCTGGCCGAGAGCGTTTACGGCCTGCCGGCGGACGAGGTGGTCAAGGCGCTGACCGAGCGCGAGGCGCTCGGGCCGACCGGTGTCGGTCGCGGCGTCGCCATTCCGCACGCCCGGTTTCCCGGGGTCACCAAGGTGATCGGCCTGTTCGTGCGGCTCGAGAAGCCGGTGGACTTCGAGTCGATCGACCGCCAGCCGGTGGATCTGGTCTTCGCGCTCTTCGCCCCCGAGGCGGCGGGTGCCGAGCATCTCAAGGCGCTGGCCCGGGTATCACGCACGCTGCGCAGCGAGGCGGTCTGCACCAAGCTGCGCTCGACCTTCGATCCGTCGGCGATCTACGCGATCCTGACCGAAGGCAAGGCCGAAGAGGCGGCGTAGCACGGCCTCAGGTTGATCGCTTCCGGCAACGGCGCGCCTTTTTCTTCTTGCACGATTTGACCTGTGGCAAATCGTGACGCGCCTGCCTGCCCCCGGCAGGCGCGTTCCGCGCCGCCCCGGCAGGCGCGTCACGATCCCGATCGTCCATGATCTCCATACACGCAGCGGACGGCCTCCGGGCTCACGCCCTCCAGCCGTGGACCGGGGCGAGGCAATGCCTCGCCTGATCCGGTCCCAAGGCCGCGAGATTGCGAACGCCGGCCGACAGGTTGCTGTCAGACCGGCGCTGGAATTCTGCAGACGCGGGTAGGGTGGCCCTAGACGGCCCGCAGTGCCGGAGAGGGGGTTTCCTTCTCCTCGGTGACCGTCTGGAGATAGGCCATGAACTCTTCGCGGAGCTCCTCGCGGGCGAGGCCGAAGGCCACCGTGGCCTGGAGGAAGCCCGCTTTTGACCCGCAGTCGAAGCGGCGGCCGCGAAAGCGGAAGGCATGGACGTCGTCGTGGCGGCCGATCTCGGCGGCGATGGCGTCGGTGAGCTGGATCTCGCCGCCCGCGCCCACCCGCATGTCCTCGAGGTTCTCGAGCACCGACGGCGTCAGAATGTAGCGCCCGATCACCGCCATGTTCGACGGCGCCTCCTCGGGCTTCGGCTTCTCGACCATGCCGCGCACCTTCATCGCCGCACCCGGTGCCGCCGGCTCGACGTCGACGATGCCATAGGACGACACGCTCGTGCTCGGCACCTCCATGGTCGCGACCATGTTGCCGCCGGTGCGGTGATAGGCCTCGATCATCTGCTGGAGACAGGGCCGCTCGGCGTCGATCACGTCGTCGGGGAGGATGACGGCGAAGGGCTCGTCGCCGATCAGCCGGCGCGCGCACCAGACCGCATGGCCGAGGCCGCGGCGCTCCTTCTGGCGGACATAGGCGACGGCGCCGCTGTCCATGTTCGTCTGTTTCAGCACGTCGAGGAGCTGGGTCTTCTTGCCGTCGCGCAGGCTCTGCTCGAGCTCGGGGGCGCCGTCGAAATAGTCCTCCAGCGCGCTCTTGCCGCGCGAGGTCACGAAGATGAACTCGGTGATGCCGGCGGCCCGGGCCTCGTCGATCGCGTACTGGATCAGCGGGCGGTCGACCAGCGGCAGGATCTCCTTCGGCACCGACTTCGTCGCCGGGAGAAAGCGCGTACCGAATCCAGCAACCGGAAATACGGCCTTGGTGACCCGGTTATTCATGAAAACCCCCTGGACAATCGCAATAGTGGCGCATGACGCGCCGCACCCATGCCCTCGGGTATCACAGAAGCCCGTGCAGAGGGCAAAAGGATTCTCCGGATCGTAAACGCGCGGCGGATTGCCGCCCGCCTCAGTCGATGCCGAGCCCGGCGAGGATCGCCTCGATCCGGGCCACGTCCGCGGGGTTGTTGAGCTCCCAGAACGCCCGGCCCCGCCCCTCGACCTCGACGCAGTGCACCGCGGTGCCGTTCTCCATGAACCGCAGCTGCTCCAGCCCCTCCCAGGTCTCGAGCGGCCCCGGCTCCCAGCCGACATAGGCCCGGAGCGCCGCCGGCCGGTAGGCATAGACGCCCACATGATGGAAGACCGGGATCTCCTCGCCCGCAGCGAGCGGCCGCCCGGTATAGGGCAGCACCTCCTTGGAGAAGTACATCGCCCGCCCCGCCCGGTCGAAGACCGCCGTCGTGCCGCCGACCCGCCCCTGACGCCGGTCCTCGAGAAACCCTTCGAGGGCCGCCAGGTCGCAGCGCAGAACCGGCGTCGCGACCGCACATCCCTGGTCCGCCTGCATCGCCGCGACCAGCGCCTCGACGAACCAGGGCGGGGTGAGCGGGGCGTCGCCCTGCAGGTTCACGACGATGTCGTCCGGATCGAGACCCGCCGCGACGACCGCGCAGCGCTCGGTACCGTTGCGGCAGCTCGAGGGCGTCATCCCGACCTCGGCGCCGAAGCTCCGCGCCTCGGCGGCGATGCGGTCGTCGTCGGTCGCCACCAGCACCCGGTCGACGCCGCGCGCCGCCATGGCCGCCTCCCAGCTCCGGCGGATCAGGCTGCGGGCCTCGCCGCCGGCGCCGCGCAGGGTGACGAGCGGCTTGCCCGGATAGCGGGTCGACGCGTAGCGCGCGGGAATGACGATGACGACGGCCACGGCCTCAGCCCCTTACCAGAGCGACACCGGGCGCGTAGGCGATGAAGAATGGGTTCTCGTAGCCGGGCTTGCCATAGGCGAGCGGCGTGTGGTCGTCGAACCTGACCACCTGCCCGCCCGCGCCGAGCAGGACCGCATGGCCCGCGGCCGTGTCCCATTCCATCGTGCGCCCGAGCCTCGGATAGAGGTCGGCCTCGCCGGCGGCCACTAGGCAGAACTTGAGCGACGAGCCGGCCGAGGTGAAATCGGCGACCGCGTATCGCGCGATGTAGTCGTCCGTCGCCTGATCGCGGTGCGACTTGGAGGCGACGACGACGAGGGCGGCGGGGTCCGGCTCCGAGACATGGAGCGCGGTCAGCGCCCCGCCCGCGTCCGCCGCATGCGGCCCCGCCTCCTCGACCGTCCGCCCGTCCGCCCCGGTGTAGAAGAGCCGCCCCTTGGCCGGCGCATAGACCACGCCGCGCGTCGGCACGCCGTGCTCGACGAGGGCGATGTTCACGGTGAAATCGCCGCGGCGCTGCACGAATTCCTTGGTGCCGTCGAGCGGGTCGACGATGAAGAAGACCTCCGCCCCGATCCCGTGGCTCGCCTGCTGCTCCTCGGTCACGATGGCGATGTCGGGGAAGGCGGTGGCGAGCCCGCGCGATATGATCCCGTCGGCGATCTCGTCGGCCTCGGTGACCGGCGAGGCGTCGCTCTTGGCGCGCACCTCGAAGTCGGGGCGGCCATAGACCTCCATGATGGCCTCGCCCGCCTCGATGGCGAGGCGTCGCATGACGGTAACGATACCCGGGTAATCCATCCGCACTCTTTCCGCTTGGACACGTCCTGCCGCTATGACCCAGCCCGGGCCTTTTTGCAAACGCCGCTCCGCCGCTCCGCCCCGGCTCCGGCCTTGCATTGCGGCGGAATATCGGGTGCATGGACCGCGAACCGACACCCGACCGGATGCGAGGCCCGAGGATGACCGACCCTTCCCCGCACGCTGCGCTGGTCCTCCAGACCATCGCCATGCCCGCCGACACCAACGCCAACGGCGACATCTTCGGCGGCTGGCTTATGTCGCAGATGGACCTCGGCGGATCGGTCCTGGCCCGCGAGCGGTCGCGCGGCCGGGTCGCCACCGTCGCCGTCAACGGCATGACGTTCCTCAAGCCGGTGCGGGTCGGCGACCTCGTCTCGATCCACGCCGAGCTACTGCGCGAAGGCACCACCTCGACCACGATCGGGGTCGAGGCCTGGGTCACCCGCATGCCCGACGGCGATCGGCTGCGGGTCACGCAGGCGGAATTTGTCTTCGTCGCGGTGGACGAGCAGGGTAGAAAGCGCCAACTGCCGGAGGCCCGCTGATGCGACATGTCCTGATCCTCGTCCTGCTCGTGCTCGCCCGTCCGGCGCTCGCGACGCAGGAATACATCCTGCCGACGCTCTTCGACGTGACCGGGGTCGCGGCGGACGACGTGCTCAACATCCGCTCGGGACCGGGGACGCGGTTCGACGTGATCGGCAGGCTCGCGCCCGACGCGACGGTCGAGGTGGTCGCCCATGACCGCAGTGGCGGCTGGGGCCAGGTCAATGTCGGCGAGGGCAGCGGCTGGGTATCGCTGCGCTTCCTCCGCTACCGCACCGATGTCTGGGAGCCGGGCGCCCTGCCCGCAGGCTTCGCCTGTTTCGGAACCGAGCCCTTCTGGTCGTTCCGGCCGGATGGCTTCTCGACGCCGGAAACACCGGACCTCGCGATCGAGACCGTCGCCGTCCTCGACAGCGGCATCCCCCGCGATCCGCGCCGGGCGATTGTCGCCGAAGGCGACGGCCGGCGTTTCACCGCTACGGTCACGCCGCAGATCTGCTCGGACGGGATGTCGGACCGGGTCTTCGGTCTCGGCGCCATGATCGTCGTCGAGGGGACCGAGACGCCGGCGCTGCTGACCGGCTGCTGCTCGATCACGCGCTGATGGCGGATACGAGCCGGCATCCGGTGGCGCGCTACCTCGGCTGGGGGCTCTGGCGGTCGTTCTCGGGGCTCGGGCTGATGCTCGGGGCGCTCTTCTTCGCGGCCTCGCTCACGCCCTCGCTGATCCCGCGGGCCTATCCGCTTCAGGGAGTGCTCGGCGGCGTCTGCATCGCCGTCGGCTACTGGCTCGGGGTGCTGTTCTTCTGGGTCTGGGAGTATCTCGAGCTTCCGGTCGCCCGCGACCGGCTGCGCCGCAACGCCACCTGGATCGCGGCGGCCCTGGCCGCCGGCATCGTGCTCGTGTCGCTCGGGCGGGTGGCGGAGTGGCAGAACTCGATCCGCGTCCTGATGGACATGCCCCCCGTCGACACCGGCCATCCGACCAAGGTCGGCCTGATCGCCGTCGCCGTCGCGGTGGTGCTCATCCTGATCGGCAAGCTCTTCCTGCATGTCGAGACGGTGGTCTCGACCCGCCTCGACCGCCATGTGCCGCGCCGGATCTCGCGGCTCGTCGGGATCGCGATCGCGCTGCTTCTCTTCGGCACGCTCGTCAACGGCGTGCTCTTTCGCGGCTTCATCCGCATCGCCGACAGCTCGGCCAGCGCCCTCGACGCGCTGATCCAGCCCGACATCGCGCCGCCGACCGATCCGGTGCGCACCGGCAGCGCCGCCTCGCTCGTCACTTGGCGCGACCTCGGCCGCACCGGGCGCGACTTCGTTTCGAGCGGACCCTCGGCGTCGGAGATCGCCGCCTTCACCGGGCGCGAGGCGCTGGAGCCGATCCGGGTTTATGTCGGGCTCAACGCCGCCGAGGATGCCGAGGCGCGGGCCGAGCTCGCGCTCGCCGAGCTGATCCGTGTGGGCGGCTTCGAGCGGGCCAAGCTCGTGATCGCGATCCCGACCGGCACCGGCTGGATGGATGCGGCCGCCATGGATCCGCTCGAATACCTGCACCACGGCGATGTCGCGACCGTCGCCGTGCAGTATTCCTACCTCCAGAGCTGGATCTCGCTGCTGGTCGAGCCCGGCTACGGGTCCGACACCGGCCGCGCGCTCTTTCGCGCCGTCTACAACTACTGGACCGACCTGCCGCGCGACGCGCGCCCCGACCTCTATCTCTACGGCCTCAGCCTCGGCTCGCTCAGCTCCGAGCAGTCGGTGCGCCTCCACGAGATGATCGCCGATCCCGTCCAGGGCGCGCTCTGGACCGGCCCGCCCTTCCCGAGCCCCACCTGGCGCTCGACCACCGACGAGCGCGTGCCGGGCTCGCCCGCCTGGCTGCCGCGCTTCGAGGACGGGGCGTTCATCCGCTTCACCAATCAGGACAACGCTCTCGACATCCCCGGCGCGCGCTGGGGTCCGATGCGGATCGTCTATCTCCAGTATGCGAGCGACCCGATCGTGTTCTTTGAGCCCGCCTCGATCTGGCGCAAGCCCGCCTGGCTCGACGAGCCGCGCGGACCCGACGTGTCGCCGGAGCTGCGCTGGTTCCCGGTGGTGACCTTCCTCCAGCTCGGGCTCGACATGGCGATCAGCCTGCTGGTGCCGATGGGCCACGGCCATCTCTACGCCCACGCCCATTACATCGACGCCTGGCAGGCGGTTACCGAACCCGATGGCTGGACGCCGGCCGAGATCGACCGGCTGAAGGCGCATTTTCCGCCGCAGTGAACGGCCATGACCAGCCGCAGGCGTCTCTGGCTGCGATGGGTCCTGACCGGGGGCGGTGCCTGGCTCGCGCTCTGGCTGGTCGGGCTGACGGCGAACACGCTGGGGCGCTACTTTGGCTGGATCGTCGAGGGCCGCGACCCGCAGGTGCTGGCCGAGATGCTGCGGCCCTTCTACCGGATGCGGGTGCCGGCCGGAGACGGGCCCTTCCCGACCGCCCTCCTCTATTCCGGCTGCGACGGGCCCCGCGACAATCTCACGCGCTGGGCGGACATGCTCGAGGCCCGCGGCTGGGCCTCGATCACCGTCGACAGCCACGGGCCCCGCGACTACCTCGACACCGAGATCTGGCGGCTGATCTGCGCGGGCCAGCTCCTCATGGGCTCCGAGCGCGCCGGCGACGTGCTGGTCTCGGTCAATGACGCCCGCGCCATGCCCTTCGTCGACGCCGACCAGCTGGTGCTGCTCGGCGCCTCGCACGGCGGCTGGGCGATCATGGAGTTTCTCGCCTTCGCCTCGGCCGGCGAGCTGCCCTTCAACCTCGCCGCCCTCCCCGAAAGCCCCGCGGCGGACCCGCTCGACGGGGTGATCGGCAGCATCCTCGTCTATCCCTACTGCGGCCCGGCCAACCGCGCCTGGCGCCACGGCTGGACCCATCCGGCGCCGACGCTCTTCCTCCTGAGCGCCAGCGACCTGATCGCGCCCTCGGGCGACTGCCTGCAGGTGGCGGACCGGCTCGAAGCGGCCGGTCTGCCCGTCGAGACCCGCGTCTTCGAGGGCGTGACCCACGGCTTCGACCAGACCGAGCGTGCGCCCTTCTCGGCCTTCGAGTTCGATGCCACCGCCACCGCCGAGGCGCTGCAGCTGGGCGGCGCGTTCCTCGACCGGCTGGCGGGAGCCGCAACACCCCCTTGACCTTCCAATCATGGGAAGCCCCATATCCCTCGGCGAGCCGGACCGAGGAGTCTCCGATGCACGCCTGCTGCAGCACCAAGCCGCGCCCCGACGCCCCCATCACCCGCGACCCGGTCTGCGGGATGCTCGTCGATCCCGCCGCCGGCAAACCGACCGCCGAGCACGACGGCCACATCTATCATTTCTGCGCCGAGGGCTGCCGGACGAAATTCCTCGCCGCACCCTCCGACTACCTGACCGCCACCGACCCGGTCTGCGGCATGAGCGTGAACCGCGCCACGGCCGCCCACATGCTGAAACACGAGGGCGCCCGCGTCTATTTCTGCTCCGCCGGCTGCATGGCCAAGTTCGAGGCCGACCCCGCGCGCTATGCCGGCGGCGCTCCGGCGCCCGAGCCGATGCCCGCCGGCACGCTCTACACCTGCCCGATGGATCCCGAGATCGTCCAGGAAGGCCCCGGCGAATGCCCGATCTGCGGCATGGCGCTCGAACCGATGATGCCGACGGCGGACGCCGGCCCGAACCCCGAGTTCATCGACTTCCGCCGCCGCTTCATCGTCGGCGCGGTGCTGACCATCCCGGTCCTGCTGATCGCCATGGGGCCGATGATCGGCTTGGCCGTCCATGACTGGCTGGGCATGGGCCTCGCCCGCTGGCTCGAGTTTCTGTTCGCGGCGCCGGTCGTGCTCTGGGCGGGCTGGCCGCTCCTGACCCGCGGCTGGAAATCCTTCCGCACCGGCCATCTCAACATGTTCAGCCTGATCGCCATGGGCGTGACGGCCGGGTTTGCCTTCTCGACGCTGGCGGTGATCGCGCCGGGGATCTTCCCCGACGGCTTCCGCGACCATCACGGCCAGGTCGGCGTCTATTTCGAGGCCTCGGCGGTGATCGTCGTCCTGGTCCTGCTCGGCCAGCTCCTGGAGCTCGCCGCACGCGACCGCACGGGTGCTGCCATCCGCGCCCTGCTCGATCTCGCTCCGAAGACCGCGCGTCGCATCGGTGCCGACGGCAATGAGACGGAGATTCCGCTCGAGGACGTGCGCATCGGTGATCGTCTGCGCGTGCGTCCGGGCGAGGCGCTGCCCGTCGACGGCACGGTCCTCGATGGCCGCTCGTCGGTGGACGAGAGCATGATCACCGGCGAGCCGGTCCCGGTGGAGAAGGCCGCCGGCGATCCGGTCACCGCCGGCACACTCAACGGCACCGGCGGGCTCGTCATCGAGGCCGCCCGCGTCGGCGCCGACACCATGCTGTCGCGCATCGTCGCCATGGTCGCCGAGGCCCAGCGCTCGC
>CAZESN010000051.1:0-14193 GCA_964514775.1 uncultured Rhodovulum sp. | reverse complement strand
CGAGGGCTTCCTGCGGCTGATGGCCTCGCCCGACGAGGTGACCGGGCCGATCAACATCGGCAACCCCGGCGAGTTCACCATCCGCGAGCTGGCCGAGAAGGTGCTGGCGATGACCGGCTCGCGCTCGGAGCTCGTGTTCCGGCCGCTGCCCGAGAACGATCCGATGCAGCGCCAGCCCGACATCACCCGCGCCCGCACGCATCTCGGCTGGGAGCCGACAATCCCGCTCGAGGCCGGGCTCGAGCGCACCATCGCCTATTTCGACCGGCTTCTGTCGGAGCAGGCCGCGTAGACACCGCGCTCGAATGCCTCGTAGACCCGCGTGAACCGCGGGTCCACGAAGGGCAGCATCTGGGTCATCAGCACCGCCGCGATCCCGCTCGACGGATCGATCCAGTAGTGGGTGTTCAGCAGCCCCGCCCAGCCCTGCGACCCCGCGCGCCGCATGCCCGGAACATCCGCCTCGACCCGCAGCGCCGCGAGGCTGTGGGTCTTGGGTATGCCGGGAAAGAGGTCGAGATCGGCCGTGGCGGCGGGCTGGGCCGTCACCAAGCGACCGATCCGCAGATCCCCGATCTGGTTGGCCAGAAGCTCGGCCATCGCCGCCGCGGAGAGGATCCGGGTACCGTCCAGCGCCCCGCCCCCGATCAGCATCCGCAGGAAGCGGACATAGTCGGACGGCGTCGACCACAGGGCATGCCCCATCCCGTAGACCTCCGGCCGGGACGGCGGCGCGAGCTCGAAGGGCTCCAGCCCGCCGGCCGATGTGCGGCGGTGGCTGCGCGCGCGCCGGGCCTCGAGGCCCGCGTCGAGCTCGAAGCCGGTCGAGGTCATGCCGAGCGGCCCGAGGATCTCCTCGTGGACGAATCGGTCGACCCGCCGACCGTCCACCGCCTCGATCACCAGACCGAGCCAGTCGAGCCCGATCCCGTAGAGCCACTGCTCGCCGGGCTCGCAGAGCAGCGGCTGG
Source organism: uncultured Rhodovulum sp. (assembly GCA_964514775.1). Taxonomy (GTDB): domain Bacteria; phylum Pseudomonadota; class Alphaproteobacteria; order Rhodobacterales; family Rhodobacteraceae; genus Amaricoccus. The sequence continues at coordinate 13,223 of CAZESN010000051.1, read as the reverse complement.
TCGAGCCCGCGCCGCATGCCGGTGGTGACGAGCGGGAGGCCGGTGGCGCGGGTATAGCGCCGCATCTCGGCGCTCCAGAACCCGTAGGGCAAGCCGGCCGTATGCGCTGCGAGCTGGCGCAGGGTCACCGGCCGTGCGGGGGCCACGAGACGCGGCACATCCCCGTCCCAGCCGTCTAGGCGGCGGAGGGTGGCGAATTCGGGCAGGAAGCGTGCGACCGGCGCGTCGAGATCGAGCCGGCCGCGGTCGGTCAGGATCATCGCCGCCACCGCCCCGACCGCCTTGGTCATCGAGAAGACCGCGAAGACCGTGTCCGGCCCGGCCGCCAGCCCGGGCGCGGCCTCGCCGGCCCCGCCCTGCCAGAGCACGCCGCCTGCATCCGCGACCATCGCCACCGCGAACGGCACGTCGCCCCGCGTCACGGCGCCGTCGAGCAGTGGCTGCAGCGCGCCCCTCATCGCCGCCCCAGCAGCCGATCGCGCAGCGCCGTGGGCAGCAGCCGGCGCGCGGCCTCGGCCATCAGGGAAGGCCGCGTCACCCGGTAGCGGGCCCGGGGGCGCGGGCTTTCCAGTGCCTCGATCAGCCGCGCGGTGACCGCCGAGGGCGGCAGCTCGAAGCGGTCCTTCACCGCCGCGGGCTCGTAGAGGCGCAGGCGGAGCGGCCCCTCGTACTCCGCCCGGTGCGGCGAGGAGAACCTGTCGATATGCCGCTCGAAATGCGGGATCGAGTTCTCCCGGATCCGCGTCCCGATCGGCCCCGGCTCGATCAGCACGGCATGGACGCCCGATCCGGCAAGCTCGAGCCGCAACGCGTCGGTGATCCCCTCCATCGCGAATTTGGTCGCGACATAGGCCCCGCGCCAGCGCAGGGCGACGATCCCGAGCACCGAGGAGTTCATCACCACCCGCCCCGCCCCCACGGCCCGCATTGCCGGCAGAAGGCGGTTCGTCAGGTCGACATGGCCGAAGAGATTGGTCTCAAAGATCTCGCGCAATGCCGCGCGCTGCAGGTCCTCGACCGCGCCGGGGATCGCGAAAGCGCCGTTGTTGAAGACCGCGTCAAGCCGTCCGCCGGTGCGGGCCAGCGCCTCCGCCGCCCCGGCCGCGACGCTCGCCTCGTCGGAGAGGTCGAGCGGGAAGCTCTCGAGCCCCTCGTCCTGCAGACGGAGGCAATCGGCTTCGGCCCGACAGGTCGCGAGCACCCGCCAGCCGCGCCGGTGCAGCGTCCGCGCCGCGTCGAGGCCGATACCCGAGGACGAGCCGGTGATCAGAAGGCTCCGCGTCATGACCGGGGGTCCGTGCTCGCCATATCCGATCGCTCCTCCCCGACGCGCCCGCACCGGTAGCGGAGGCATATCCCGACATCGCACGCACTCCCCCTCCTGCGCAACGGACGCGCCCGTCGATGGCGCGGGGTGAGAACATGGTAACCATACAACGGATACGGAGAGACAACTTTATCGGTATTTCGTATGGTTGATGGAATAGTTTTCCGGCCCGCCGATTCGAAGTTCTGCGCATGTCACGTCAGGGAGATCATCATGCGTTTTGAAGAATCTGTTTTTTTCCTGAACGTGCATCTCCCCCGCTTCCAGCTTCGTCACGGCAGGGATTGAACCAATGCCCAGGCGGGATATCGATCGCGATGCGTTCATCCGGCGCATCGAGCGCAAGCGCCGTTGGGCGAGCCGCGCAATGCGGGCGCGCAAGGCCCTCGGCCTTCTCGACAGCTCGATCCAGTCCGCGATCTACGACGCCACCTACCGCGACGACGCGGAGGTGGTCGCGTATTCCTATGCGCAGGAAAACGACCACCTGCCCGACCTGAACCGGCCTGTCTGGTTCAACGAAAAGGTCCGCTGGCAGTTCCTGAACCATCCCAACCCGCTGATGAGCCTCGCCGCCGACAAGATCGCCGTGCGCGACTATCTCGTGCTCAAGGGTGCACGGATCGAGGCCCCGGCGCTGATCGCGACCTTCGACAGCCTCTGTGATATCGCCGCCTTTGACTTTCCCCGCACCTATGCGCTCAAGTCGTCCTTCGGCACCGGCCAGAACCTTCTACAGGACGGCACCCGAACGCTGGCGCGTGAGGCGATCCTGAGCGAGGCCGCATCCTGGCTGAACTGGGACCAGTGGCGCAGCACTGGCGAATTCCACTACCGCACCCTGCGAAAGCGCTGGCTGGCCGAGGAGTTCCTGCCCTGCGCCTGCGGTCAGGTGGAGTACAAGGTCTTCTGCATGATGGGCCGCCCGGCGTTCATCCTCGTGATCACCGACCGCGAAGGACCCAACACCTACCGGCGCCGGCTCTACGACTGCGACTGGAAGCCCGCGGATTTCCACTGGCTCGGGAATCCGCCCGATCCGGCACCCCTGCCCCGGCCCGCGGATCTCGACCTCATCCTCGCCGAAGCCACGCGGCTCGCCGAGGACTTCATGCACGTCCGGGTTGATTTCCTGCGCTGCGACGACCGGCTCACCTTCTCGGAGCTCACCTTCGCGAGCGCCGCGGCGCGGGTTCCCTTCACCCCGGTCGAGGCGAACGTCCGGCTCGGCGCGCTGATGGACCTCGACAGGGCCGACGAGTATCTCGCCCGCGGCCGCCATGTCGCGCAGATGCTGGGCTGGGGCCTTCCGTCACGCCCCGAGCCGCGGGCACCGATCGTGGCCAGCGCCCCCGCGGCCGTCCAGGCGATCGCCAGCTGAAAACCGTAGACGACGCGCCTCCGGAACGCTCTGGACCGGGGATCGGGGCGCGTGTACACAAAATCTATGGCAGGCACGACTGACGACCCCGACATACCCCAAGGCGCGGTGACCTTCGAGCCGCTCGCCCAGGCGCTCGGCGATCGCTACCTCACCTACGCGCTCTCGACGATCATGCACCGGGCCCTGCCCGACGCCCGCGACGGGCTGAAGCCGGTGCATCGGCGCATCCTCTATGCGATGCGGGGCCTGCGTCTCGATCCGAACGGTGCCTTCCGCAAATGCGCCAAGATCGTCGGCGAGGTGATGGGCAACTATCACCCGCATGGCGATCAGGCGATCTATGATGCGCTCGCCCGCCTCGCCCAGGACTTCAACGTCCGCTATCCGCTCGTGGACGGTCAGGGCAATTTCGGCAACATCGACGGCGACAACCCGGCGGCACAGCGCTACACCGAGGCTCGGCTGACGGCGGCCGCGGCGGCCCTCATGGAGGGGCTGACCGAGGATGCGGTCGATTTCCGCGACAATTACGACGGGTCGGAGCAGGAGCCGGTGGTGCTTCCGGCCGCCTTCCCGAACCTGCTCGCGAACGGGTCGTCCGGCATCGCCGTCGGCATGGCCACCAACATCCCGCCGCACAACATCGACGAGCTCTGCAACGCCTGCCTGCATCTGATCAAGGCGCCCGGAGCGCGCGACGACACCCTGATGGACTTCGTCCAGGGGCCGGATTTTCCCACCGGCGGGATCATCATCGAGCCGCGCGCGGCGATCAAGGAGGCTTACCGCACCGGCAAGGGCGGCTTCCGGCTGCGCGCCCGGTGGGCGGTCGAGGATCTGGGGCGCGGCCAGTGGCAGATCGTCGTCACCGAGATCCCCTACCAGGTCCAGAAGGGCAAGCTGATCGAGCGCATCGCCGAGCTCGTCAACGCCAAGAAGATCCCGATCCTCGCCGATGTGCGCGACGAGAGCGCCGAGGACATCCGCATCGTGCTCGAGCCCCGCGCCCGCACGGTGGACGCAAATCTTCTGATGGAGATGCTGTTCAAGGCGAGCGACCTCGAGACGCGGTTCTCGATGAACATGAACGTGCTCATCGACGGCCGCACGCCGCGGGTCTCGACGCTCAAGGAGGTGCTGCGCGCCTTCCTCGACCATCGCCGCGAGGTGCTGCTGCGCCGCTCGCGCTTCCGGCTGGAAAAGATCGAGGCCCGCCTCGAGATCCTCGAAGGCCTGCTGGTCGCCTATCTCAACCTCGACCGCGTCATCGAGATCATCCGCTACGAGGACGATCCCAAGGCGGTCATGATCGCCGAGTTCGCACTGAACGACGTGCAGGCCGAGGCGATCCTCAACATGCGGCTGCGCAACCTGCGCAAGCTCGAGGAGATGGAGATCCGCGCGGAGCGCGACGCCCTGCTTGCCGAGCGTGATGGGCTGCAGGCCCTTCTGGCCAGCGAGGACGCGCAGTGGTCGCGCATCAGCGACGAGATCCGCGAGGTCCGGAAGACCTTCGGCAAGGACGCCCCCGGCGGTGCCCGGCGCACCACCTTTGCCGACGCACCCGATGTCGAAGAGGTCAGCTTCGAGGCCATGATCGAGCGTGAGCCGATCACCGTCGTCTGCTCGGCCATGGGCTGGATCCGCGCCATGAAGGGCCATCTCGACCCGACCGCCGAACTCAAGTTCAAGGATGGCGACGGACCGGGCTTCTTCCTCCATGCCGAGACCACCGACCGGATCCTGATGTTCGCCTCCAACGGCCGGATTTACACGCTCTCGGGCGCGCAGCTTCCGGGAGGGCGCGGCATGGGTGAGCCGGTTCGGCTCATGGTCGACCTCCCGAACGAGGCCCAGCCGCTCGCGCTCTTCGTGCACAGGCCCGGCGGGAAGCTGCTGGTCGCATCGGATGCCGGCGACGGGTTCCTCCTGCCCGAGGACGACGCCGTGGCCCAGACCCGCGCCGGCCGGCAGATCCTGAACCTGCGCGAAGGTACCCGCGCGCAGGTCTGCCGACGGGTGGCGGGCGATCACGTCGCGGTGGTCGGCGACAACCGCAAGCTTCTGGTCTTCCCCGCCGCCGAGCTGCCCGAGATGGGCCGGGGCAAGGGCGTGCGCCTGCAGCGCTACAAGGACGGCGGCCTGTCGGACGCAACCACCTTCGATCTGGCGGAAGGGCTTGCCTGGAAGGATCCCGCCGGACGCACCCGCACCGTGACCGAGCTCGACGAGTGGATCGGCCTGCGCGCGAGTGCCGGCCGCATGGCGCCGCGCGGCTTCCCGCAGAACCGGCGCTTCGACTAGGAGGAGGGCGGCCCGCCCTCCTCGTCCAGCGCCTCCGCGATCAGCCGTTCGAGCGCGTCGTAGTCCTCGGGCGCGAACCCGCCCATTCCCTGCATCCAGATCCCAGCCGCGCGCAGCCCGTCCGGCTCGATGCGGCAGGTGCGCTCCCGACCCGCCCGCACCTGGGAGATCAGGCCCGCCCGCATCAGGATCTGGAGATGCTTCGAAACGGCGGCCAGCGTCATCGGCAGGGGCGCCGCGAGTTCGCTGACCGTCCGCGGACCGTCGAGGAGCGCAGTCAGCACCGCGCGACGCGTGCAGTCGGCCAGGGCTGCGAAAACCGCGTCGAGATCGGGAGGGGTTGTGCTCATGCGGCAGGATAGGTGGCGGCGCAGCACGAAAGTCAACCATTTGGTTGATGGTTCGATCGCATCTGCGCTCCGGAGGATTCGCAGGTCCCGGCCGGCCAAGTCACGAGCGAGCGCCTTCACGCCAAAAATGAAAATCGAGCGAAAACAGCATATTAAACCAAATCGTCTTCCTTTCACACGCCTTGACACAAGGGGTGCGCTTGCCTAAGACGACCGCGATGTCAGACCCGTGGCAGCGAGCCATCCGCTCGCGAGCGCGAAAGGGGCCGGAAATGGAAAAGGAACCCTTTTCCGAACGCCTCAAGCGGCTCGAGGACCGGATCAACGCCGCCAGGTCCGTGCGCGAAGCGCCGGCACCGCGAGGGGCACGCGAGTTCACTCAGGGCTCGCTCGCCTGGCGCATGGTGACCGAGCTGGTCGTGGGGATGGTTCTGGGGCTCGGCATCGGACTGGGGCTCGACAGCCTGTTCGGGACACGACCCGTGTTTCTGGTTGTCTTCGCGCTCCTGGGATTTGCCGGCGGCGTGCGCGCGATGATGCGCACCGCCACCGAGGTTCGGCGCGACCGGACCGAGACGGGGACAGACCGGGCCGGACCCGGCGAGGAGTGAGCGAGGAACATGGCGGGCGACTCGGGCAGCGGCTTCAACATCCATCCCATGGACCAGTTCATGGTCGAGCCGCTCTTCGGGAGCGGTGCCGTCCACTGGTACACGCCCACCAATGCGACGCTCTGGATGCTGCTCACCGTCGGGGCGATCGCGCTCCTGATGGTCGCAGGCGTCCGTGAGCGGGCGCTGGTGCCCACGCGGTCACAGTCTGTCGCGGAGGTCTTCTACGGCTTCGTGCACAAGATGGTCACCGACGTTGCCGGCCCTGCCGGTGCCCAGTACTTCCCCTACATCTTCACGCTTTTCCTCTTCATCCTCTTCGCGAACCTGCTCGCGCTGATCCCCACGAGCTTCTCGTCGACCTCGCATATCATCGTCACCGCGGTGATGGCGGTCGCGGTCTTCGGCACCGTGACGGCGATCGGTTTCGCCAAGCACGGGCTCGGCTTCCTCAAGCTCTTCTGGGTGGCGAGCGCGCCGACCCTGGCGCTCCGGATCGTGCTCGCGGTGATCGAGCTCATCTCCTACTTCGTGCGTCCGCTCAGCCATTCGGTCCGTCTTGCGGGTAACCTGATGGCCGGCCATGCGGTACTCAAGGTGTTCGCAGGCTTTGCAGGCGCCCTCGGCGTCGGCGCCATCATCCCGATCGTCGCGATCGCTGCCGTCTATGGCCTCGAGGTCCTCGTGGCCGTGATCCAGGCCTATGTCTTCGCGATCCTGACCTGCGTCTATCTGAACGACGCGCTGCACCCCGGCCACTGAGGCCGGACAGCGCACATCCTATCCTGCCATTCCAATCCAGAGGAGACAGAACATGGAAGGCGATATCGCAAGCATGGGCCAGTACATCGGCGCGGGTCTCGCCTGCATCGGCATGGGCGGCGCGGGCATCGGCGTGGGTCATGTGGCGGGCAACTTCCTCGCCGGCGCCCTGCGCAACCCGGCCGCGGCCGGCGAGCAGACCGCGACGCTCTTCATCGGCATCGCCTTTGCCGAAGCCCTGGGCATCTTCTCGTTCCTGGTCGCCCTCCTGCTGATGTTCGCGGTCTGATCGACCCCCATCGCCAGCGGAGGCAGACATGGAGCAAGAGGAGATCGGGGAGGCCGCGGAAGGCGTCGTGACGACGGCTGATGCGCACCTCCACGCGGCGGACGCTCTGGTGGACGCGCATGCGGCCGATGCCGCGCATGGCGCGGTCGGCATGCCGCAGCTCGACGTGTCGATCTACCCCAACCTGATCTTCTGGCTGGTGGTATCGCTCGTCCTGCTCTACTTCGTCCTCACCCGGCTTGCGCTGCCGCGCATCGCCCGGGTGCTGGAGGAGCGCCGCGACGCGATCACCACCGACCTGGAGCAGGCTGCGCTCCTGAAGCAGCGTGCGGAGGAGGCCGAGGCCGCCTACAATGCTGCGCTGGCCCGCGCCCGCGAGGAAGCCCAGAAGATCGCCGCCGAGACCAAGGCGGAGATCAACCGGGAGCTCGGGGTGCTCACGGCGAAGGCCGAGGCAGAGATTGCCGCCCGCGCCAGCGAGTCGGAAGCCCGTATCCGGGAGATCCGCGACGGGGCGGCGGCGAGTGTCGACGAGGTCGCCCGCGCGGCGGCCCGGGACATCGTCGATCTGTTCCTGCCGGGTGCCGGTGACGAAAAGGCGGTGGCCGATGCGGTCGGCGCGCGGTTGAAGGGGTAGGACCATGGACTTCCTCAACAACACCGACATCGTCGTCACCCTCGGGTTCCTCGTCTTCGTCGGCGTGCTGATCTACTTCGGCGTTCCGCGTCTCCTCGGGACCCGCCTCGACGCCCGTGCCGCGCAGATCAGCGCGGAACTGGCCGAGGCGAAGGCTCTGCGCGAGGAGGCCGAGGTGCTGCTTGCGAGCTTCGAGCGCAAGCAGAAGGAGGTCGCAGCCCAGGCCGAGGAGATCGTGATCGCCGCGCGCAAGGAGGCCGAGCAGGCCGCCGTGACCGCCCGGGCCGACATCGAGAAGTCGGTCGAGCGCCGCCTTCGGGCAGCGGGCGAGCAGATCGCAGCGGCCGAGCAGTCGGCGGTACGCGAGATCCGCGACACCGCGGCGGCAGTAGCGGTTGCCGCTGCCGGCGATGTGATCCGGACCCGGATGACGTCCGATCAGGCGAATGCCATGGTCGACGCGGCCATCAAGGACGCGGTCGCCAAGCTGCACTGATCCGGCACCGGGGCGTCCCTCGCCCCGGATGAGAGATCCCAACGAAAGACAGGCGGGGAGCCGGCGGCTCGCCCGCCTGTTTTCGTTTCAGCAGAGCGCTTGATCCAGATCGGGGCCTTGATCCGGATCGGGGCCGGTGCGACCATCACCTTCCGTCCCGCGTCCCAGACACGCCCGGAGGTGACGATGACATCGACCGCGACCCGCAAGGCCCAGCTCGAGAAGCGGCTGGCGGAACTGAACGCCAGGCTGAAGCGTATCGATGAGGAACTCGACCAGCCGCTCAGCGAGGACTTCTCCGAACAGGCGGTCGAACGCGAGGACGACGAGGTGCTCGAGGATCTCGGCCTCGCCGGCCAGCAGGAAATCCGCATGATCGAGGCCGCCCTCGACCGGATCGAGAACGGCAGCTACGGGATCTGCGTGGCCTGCGGCGAAGAGATCAGCGAGGCACGGCTCGACGTCGTGCCGCATGCGCCGCGCTGCCGGAGCTGCGCGGCCTGAGGCGGCCGATACGACTCCCGTCTGATCGGCCCGGATGGGGATCGCTCCGGGAAAGTGTGCCCGGCACGGGGTGGGCACGCGTGCCCATTTTTCAACATATTGATATGAAAGAGTTATTCCGGGCCACTAACCATTAGGAAAGCTTTGTTAACGTGCGCGGGCACGCCCGGTTGGCCGCGGTCCGATCAATTGGAGACGGTATCATGCCGGCCGCGCCAGACTGCCTCGGGGGGCGGACGGGGCGTGTCCATGCGCAAGCCGGGGGTGCGTGTCCGGCATGGCGGCGTGAACCCGTGGGGGTTGGGCGCGTCACGACCGTCGGATCGCCCGGCACCCTGGCCCGTTGGCATCCGCCCTCAGGCGGCCCCCTCCAGCCGCGCCGCCTCCCAGGCGAGCATGGCGCGCTTGACGCCGAGACCCCAGTGATAGCCGCCCAGGCCGCCGGCCTTGCGCAGCGCCCGGTGACAGGGAATGAGCCAGCTCACCGGATTGCGCCCGACCGCCGTCCCCACCGCCCGCACCGCCTTTGGATGGCCGATGGCGGCGGCGATGTCCGAATAGGTGGTCACATGCCCGGTCGGCACCTGCAGGAGCGCCTCCCAGACCTTGATCTGGAAGGGGGCGCCGATCAGGTGCAGCTGCGCCTCGCCGCCCTCTCCGAAGGCCGCCGCTACCCAGGCGCCCAGCCGCTCCGGTGCCTCGGTGAACACGGCCCGTGGCCAGCGCGCGCGCATGTCGGCCATCGCGGCCTCCTGCCCGATCTCCGCCCCGAAGGCGAGCCCGCAGAGCCCGCGGCCGGTTCCCATGGCGAGCGCCGGCCCGAAGGGCGTCTCGAACCAGCCATAGGCGATCTCCAGCCCCTCGCCCGCACGCGCGTATTCGCCGGGGCTCATCGCCTCCCAGCGCAGGAAAAGGTCGTGGAGCCTTCCGGTCCCCGACAGGCCGGTCACCTGCGCGGTCTCGAGCAGGCTGTGGCGCTCGGCCAGCAGGCGCTTCGCATGGTCGAGCGTGAGGTATTGCTGGTAGCGCTTGGGGCTCACGCCCACCCATTGCGAGAACACCCGCTGGAAATGCGCGGGGCTGAGGCCGACGCCCGCGGCCACCTCCTCGAGGCTGAGCTGCTCCTCGCGCCGGTCGGCGATGGTCTCGATCGCGCGGGCGATCACGCCGTGGTGGTAGGGGTCTCTGTCGTGCTCTGTCATGGTCCTGTCTCCTTGGCGACAAGTTAACCACGGCCGCGCGCCGCGCCACCCGGAACCTGCTCAAAGCGCTTGCGAACCGGCCGATCCCCTGCCAAGTCACGCCCATGCCGGCCCAGCTCGACTACGCCACCATCACCGAGATCTTCCGGCGGTTCCACGCGGCCGAGCCCGAGCCGAAGGGCGAGCTCGTCCATACCAACGCCTTCACCCTGCTCGTCGCCGTCGCCCTCTCGGCGCAGGCGACCGACAAGGGCGTGAACCGGGCGACCGAGCACCTCTTCCCCATCGCCGACACGCCCGCGAAGATGCTCGCCCTCGGCGAGGAGGGGCTGATCGAGCACATCCGCACCATCGGGCTCTTCCGCAACAAGGCCCGAAACGTCATCGCCCTGTCGCGCATCCTGATCGAGCAGTACGGCGGCGAGGTGCCCTCGTCGCGCGCGGCGCTCCAGGGCCTGCCGGGGGTGGGGCGCAAGACTGCGAACGTCGTCCTGAATTCGTGGTGGCGCATTCCCGCCCAGGCGGTCGATACCCATATCTTCCGCGTCGCGAACCGCACGGGCATCGCCCCCGGCCGCGACGTCTCCGCCGTGGAGCGGGCGATCGAGGACCAGATCCCCGCGCCCTATCAGCTCCACGCCCATCACTGGCTGATCCTGCACGGCCGCTATACCTGCATGGCGCGCAAGCCCGCCTGCGGAGCCTGCCTGATCCGCGATCTCTGCGAGTACGAGGAGAAGACCCTTTGAGCAAACGGTATCAGGTCGTGGGCATCGGCAATGCCCTTGTGGACGTGCTGTGCCCGGTCGAGGATGCGTTCCTCGACGAGGCGGGCGTCGAGAAGGGCATCATGACCCTGATCGACACGGCCCGCGCGGTGGAGCTCTACGGCCGGATGGGTCCGGCCCGCGAGATCTCGGGCGGCTCGGCCGCGAACACCATCGCGGGCCTCGCCGCGCTCGGGGCGCGCACCGCCTATGTCGGCAAGGTGCGCGACGACCAGCTCGGCAAGATCTTTGCCCATGACCTGCGGGCGCAGGGTGCCGACTACGCGACCCCCCTCGCCCCGGCCGGCCATGCCGCCGAGACCGGGCGCTGCCTCGTGCTCGTCACCCCCGACGGCGAGCGCTCGATGAGCACCTATCTCGGCGTCTCGGAGTTCCTCGCGCCTGCGGACATCGACGAGGCCGCGATGGCCGATGCAGAGTGGATCTTCCTCGAGGGCTACCGCTTCGACGGGCCCGACAGCATCGCGGCCTTCGCCAAGGCGATCCGGGCGACCCGCTCGGCCGGCGGCAAGGTCGCGATCACCCTGTCGGATCCGTTCTGCGTCGAGCGCCACCGGGCCGAGTTCCTGCGCATGGCCGACGGCGAGATCGACCTGCTCGTCGCCAATGAGCACGAGCTGAAGTCGCTCTACGAGACCGACGACCTCGAGGCCGCCATGGCCCGCGCGGAGGCGCAGATCCCGGTGACCGCCTGCACGGTCGGAGCGCAGGGCGCGCATGTGCTGGCCGAGGGCGGGCGCTGGCATGCCCCCGCCGTCGGGACCCGGGTCGTCGATGCCACCGGCGCGGGAGATCTCTTCGCCGCGGGGCTTCTGTACGGCATCGTCACCGGGCGCGACTGGCTCACCTCGGCGCGGATGGGCTGCATCGCGGCGGCCGAGGTGATCAGCCATATCGGCGCCCGGCCGGAAACCGACCTGCGCGCGCTCTTCGCGGCGGAAGGCCTCGGCTGACGCCGGCCGGCCTGCGGCTCAGGCCACCTCTTCGGGATCGAGATGGTCCCGGTGAGCGCAGAGCGCGTGGTCGCCCAGCACCTCGATGACCCGGCAGCTGGCGATGGTGCCGTGCCGGCACTGGGAGACCATGCGCTCGAGTTCGGCCTCGAGCGCCTTGAGCCGCGCGATCCGCTGGCGCACGGCCTCGAGCTGCGTGCTGGCGATCGCATCGGCCGCGTCGCAGGAGCGCTCGGGCGCATCCGACAGGCTGATCAGGTCGCGGATCGCGTCGAGCGAGAAGCCGAGCTCGCGGGCGTGGCGGATGAAGGAGAGCCGGTCGAGCGCCGCCCGGTCGTAGAGCCGCTGGTTGCCCGCGCTGCGTCCGGCCGAGGGCAGAATCCCGATCTGCTCATAGTAGCGGATGGTCGGCACCTTCACCCGCGCCGCCGTTCCGAGTTTTCCGATCGTCAGCATCCGAACCCCCTTGAAGCTCTAGCTACTGGAGACATTAGGTTACCGAATCGATGAAGGCAACTGCCCGCCTCCGGTGCGGGAGAACAGGACGGACATGACGCAGACGGCACGGCACGAGGTCGAGGGTGAGGGCGAGGGCGAGGCGCATCGCGAATGGAGCGTCTCGGGGATGGATTGCGGATCCTGCGTGGCCAAGGTCCGCGACAGCCTCGCGCGCCTGCCGGGGGTGAGCGAGGTCGAGGTCGGGCTGATGACCGAGCGGCTGCGCCTGCGCCTCGACGAGGGCCGCACGCCTGCGACCCGGATCGAGGATACCGTGCGGGCACTCGGCTATGCGATCAGCCCGCGTGGTACGGCCGAGCCCGCCGCGGATCTGCAATCCGCGGCGGGCCATGCGCATGACCACGATCATGAACACGGCGACCCCGCCGGGCGGGACGGGCGCTGGTACCAGACCGGGCGCGGGCGGCTGGTGATCCTGACCGGCGCGCTCCTGGCGGTCGCGTGGGTCATCGAGCTGCTGGCGCCGCCGGCCATCGGTCAGGCCGGCTTCGCGCTTGCCTGCCTGATCGGCCTTGCCCCGGTGGCGCGGCGGGCCTTCGCCGCGCTGCGCCTCGGCCGGGCGTTCACGATCGAGAGCCTGATGACCATCGCGGCGATCGGCGCGCTCTTCATCGGCGCGGCCGAGGAAGCCGCCCTCGTCGTCTTTCTCTTCGCTGTCGGCGAGGTGCTCGAGGGCGTCGCCGCCGGCAAGGCCCGTGACGGGATCCGAGCGCTGGCGAACCTGATCCCCGCTACGGCGCTTCTCGAGGACAACGGGGCAACCCGTGAGGTCGCGGCCGAAAGCCTCGGCATCGGGCAGGTGGTGCTGGTGCGCCCCGGCGACCGCATCCCGGCCGATGGCGAGATCATCGAGGGTGTCTCGGGCGTCGACGAGAGCCCGGTCACGGGCGAGAGCGTGCCGCGCAGCCGCGCGCCCGGCGATCCGGTGCATGCGGGCTCGATCAACACCGAAGCGGCCCTCCGCGTCCGCGTGACGCGCATGGCGCAGGACAACACCATCGCCCGCATCGTCCGCCTCGTCGAGGATGCGGAGGAGGCGCGCGCGCCGACCGAGCGCTTCATCGACCGCTTCAGCCGCTGGTACATGCCGGCGATCG
>CAZESN010000050.1:0-14676 GCA_964514775.1 uncultured Rhodovulum sp. | reverse complement strand
CTACAACACCGCGCTGATCGCGAACTTCATCGCCCATCACGGCGAGGAAGCGACCGTGACCTGGCTCGAGGGCCTCAAGGCCAACCAGGCCCGCGCGGCGGCCGGCGGCGACCGCGACGGCGGCCGCGACATCGCGGCCGGCATCTGCGACATCGCCGTGGCGAACTCCTACTACGTCGGCCTGATGCGCAGCGGTCGCGGCGGCCCGGAGCAGGAGGAATGGGGCAAGGCGTTCAAGGTGCTGCTCCCCACCTTCGAGAACGGCGGCACGCAGGTGAACATCTCCGGCGCGGCCGTGGCGAAGCACGCCCCGAACCGCGACGAGGCGGTCCAGCTCCTCGAGTATCTCGTCTCCGACGAGGCGCAGAAGCTCTATGCCGAGGCGAACTTCGAGCATCCGGTGACGAGCGGCGCGGAAGTCCATCCGATCATTGCCGAATTCGGCACGCTTGATCCGGACGACACGCCGCTGACCGAGATCGTCAAGCAGCGCGCGCTGGCGAGCGAGCTCGTCGACCGCGTCAACTTCGACACGTTCGAGAACTGACGTCGGCCGGGAGGCGGTGCATCCGCGCCGCCTCCCGCTCTCCGGAATGACGGTCAGCATACTCGCCAATCGCAAGCGCCATGTCGGAAGCGGCGGCTGGGTGTTCGTCGCCCTGCTCACGGCCGTTCTCGCCGTGCTGCCCGTGGCGACCATCGCGCTGATCGCGACCACCAGCACCGGCGAGCTCTGGACCCATGTCCTGACCTATGTCCTGCCGCAGGCCACGCGCAACACGCTCACGCTGCTGATCGGCACCGGCATCATCGTCACCATCGTCGGCGCCGGCACCGCCTGGCTGGTCACCGCCTATGACTTCCCCGGCCGCAGCGTGCTCGAATGGGCGCTCCTGCTGCCGCTCGCCGTGCCCACCTACATCATGGCCTATGCCTATATGGACGTGCTGAGCCCGCTCGGCGCCATCCAGGGCGGGATCCGCAGCCTGCTCGGCTATTCGAGCCCGCGCGAGTTCCGCCTGCCCGACATCCGCGCGATGTGGGGGTGCATCCTGGTCTTCGGCTTCGTCCTCTATCCTTACGTCTACCTCACCACGCGGGCGATGTTCCTCACCCAGGCGGCCAATCTCGTCGAGGTCGCGCGCACCCTCGGCACCAGCCGCCGCGGCATCTTCTGGCGGGTGGCGCTGCCGCTCGCCCGCCCCGCGATCGCCGTGGGCGTGAGCCTGGCCCTGATGGAGGCGCTGAACGATGTCGGGGCTGCACAGTTCCTCGGCGTGCGCACCCTCACCGCCTCGGTCTACACGACCTGGATCATCCGCAACGACCTGCCCGGCGCGGCCCAGATCGCCATGGCGATGCTCGCCTTCGTCGTGGCGCTGATCCTGGTCGAGCGCTGGGCGCGACGTGGCCAGCGCTACGCCAACAATGCCCAGCGGGCGCGGCCCATGGTCCCGACCCGGCTGAGCGGCTGGGCAGGATGGCTGGCGCTCGGCCTGGGGTCGCTGCCGATCGTGATCGGCTTTGCCGGTCCCGCCATCTATCTGGCGCTCGAGGCCTGGAAGCGGGTTCAGTTCGCCGGGATCTCGCCCTTCATCTGGCGCGCGACCGTCAACACGGTGACCATGGCGATGCTGGCAACCGTCGTGGTGCTCGCCGCGGGGTTTGCGGTGGCCTATGCCGCGCGCCTGCGCCCGAGCCATCTCACCTCCGCCCTCACCCGCATCTCGACGCTCGGCTATGCGGTGCCCGGGACCGTGCTCGCCATCGGCATCCTGGTGCCCGTCGCGGCCTTCGACAGGTTCGTCGACCAGTCGGCCCGCGCCTGGTTCGGCTATTCGACCGGCCTCCTGATCCTCGGGTCGGGGGCCGCGCTGATCTATGCCTATACCGCCCGGTTCCTTGCCATCGCCTCGGGCGGGATCGAGGCGGGCATGACCCGCATCCCGGTCTCGCTCGACCACGCGGCCCGCACCCTCGGCCGCTCGCCCGGCGGCACCCTTTTGAGCGTGCACCTGCCGCTCTCGAAGACCACGCTGACCGCGGCGGGCCTTCTCGTCTTCGTGGACTGCATGAAGGAGCTGCCCGCGACGCTCCTGCTGCGCCCACTCAACTTCGAGAGCCTCTCGACGCTCCTCTACGGCGAGGCGGTGCGGGGCACCTACGAGGAGGCCGCGGTCGCGGCCCTCATCATCGTCGTGATCGGGATCCTGCCGGTCATCCTGCTCGCGCGCACCGGCCGCGGCACCCGCAGCTCCGCCAGTTGACGCTCAGGCAGCGCCCCGCACCAGCCCCGCGTCGCGCAGAAACCCGGTGATGAGCCCGGCGAAGGCCTCCGGCGCCTCGACGCAGGGGATATGCCCCGCGCCGTGGATCAGGGCAAAGCGCGCGCCGTCGATGCTCTCGGCGGTCTCGCGCACCAGATCGGGCGGGGTCGATCCGTCTTCGGAGCCGGCAATCGCCAGCGCCGGCAACCGCAGCGTCGCCGTCGAGTCGCGCAGGTCAGTGTCGGCCATCGCCGCGCAGCAGCCGACGTAGCCGTCCACCGGCGTGCGGGTCAGCAGATGCCGCCAGGCCGCGACTTCGTCGGCCCGCTCGGAGCGGAAGCCGCGCGAGAACCAGCGCGCCAGCACCGCATCCGCGAGCGCCTCGACGCCGCCGGCGCGCACCGCGGCGATGCGCTCATGCCAGGCCGCCTCGGTGCCGATCTTCGCGGCCGTGTTCGCCAGCACCAACGCCCGCACCAGATCCGGCCGCTCCGCCGCGAGCCCCTGCCCGACGACGCCCCCGATCGAGAGGCCGACGAAGACCACTCCGTCGAGGCCCAGATGCGCGATCAGCCCCGCGGCATCGCCGACGAGGTCGCCCATGTAGTAGTCGCCCTGCGGCGCATCGCTCAGGCCATGGCCGCGCAGGTCGTAGCGGATGAGGCGCAGCCCCGCCGGCAGATGCGGCAACGCCGCATTCCAGACCCGCAGGTCGGTGCCGAGCGCATGGGCGAAGACCACCGGAAGACCCGACGGATCGCCGTCATCCGCATAGTGCAGCAGATGCCCGTTGATCCGCGCGACCTTCATTCACCACCCGCCGGCAAGCCGGGCCGGAGCCCGCTCACGCGCTCCTGCTGGCCGGAGCGCCAAGCGGCTCGGCCGCGGCGCCATCGCCGGACGAGCGCATTTCGACGCCCCGGCGGAACACGTCCGAGAAGACGGCGATCATCCGCTGCAGGGCCAGTTCGACATCGCTCGGATCGCATTCGCCATGCGAGAGGCTCTGGATCCGCCCCACGTCGGCCATCGTGTAGAAGGTGCTGCCCATCATGAAATGGAAGCGCCAGTAGAGCTCGTCGCGCGGCAGGTCCGGCAGGGCGGCCGCCAGCTCCTCGAGGCAGCGCCGGCTCGACTCGTCGAAGCACTCGGTGAGGATCCTGCGGACCGTCTCGTCGCGCTCGAGCGCGAGACGGGCCCGCAGCTTCATGAAGCTCTTGTTCTGCCGCCGGCCGACCTGGAGCGCCGGGCGCAGATAGGCTTCGAGCACCTGTTCGACCTTGGGCAGGCCGTTCTCGTCGCGCTCGACCTTCGCCAGCAGATCGAGCCGCCACTTGACGATCGGCTTCGAGCTCCGCGCGAAGACCTCGGCGAGTACGCCTTCCTTGGATCCGAAGTGATAGTTGACCGCCGCGAGGTTGACGCCGGCCCGCAGCGTGAGCTCGCGCAAACTGACGGCCTCGACCCCGCGCTCGGCGAACATCTCGCTCGCAGTCTCGAGAATACGTTCGCGCGTAAGCACCCCGGGAGCCGCCTCGCGCGGCCGGCCACGGCGCTGATGTTGCACGCCCGTCATCTCGTCCTGATCACGTTTCAATGCGTCTCTTCCACCTGTCATGATCCGCCCATACGTTCATCTGCTGAAATATGTCTGCCGCGAAGACGGACGATACACAAGTCCCGACAGCATTCATCACCCACGACCTTGGTCAGGGTCGGGCTGTATACGCGGCACTTCTTTCAGTGCATCTCACTTTTATGCAGTGATCCAAACAGCTTGGGAGAAAGCCCGCGCCGGGACCTTCAAATGCCCATCGCTCGGTATATCGGCCCTTTAAGATGAAACATCCTACATTATCTGGTCGATTACATACGAATAGCCGTTCAATAGCCGGAAGGAACCATCCCGGAGGCATCCCCGCCCCGGCAGAAAGGCCGCACTGCGGCCGCATCCGTGTGCGGTGCAGCACCGACGGCTTGACTCCGGCGCGCCCCTCGCAGAACTGTGAACGCCTCTGGTTTCCGCGCCGCCCTCCCGGCGGCCGGATGAAAAGGGAACACGGTGCGACCGGACACGCCGGTCAAGGCCGTGGCTGCCCCCGCAACTGTAAGCGGCGAGCGGCGCTCCGATGGACCACTGGTGCAACCCGCGCCGGGAAGGTGGAGCAGCCGCCCAGACCCGCGAGCCAGGAGACCTGCCAGAGGTCGACACCCATCCGTCGCGCGGGGTGCGCGAAGGTGCGGTCGTTCCGCAGCGGTGATCGGAAGCGTCGTCGTCTGTCGGAACGGGCACAGGCCCGCCTCCGGAAGACTCCACATAGACACGCCCCCGCATCATCCGCGAGGGCGCATCGAAAGGGGTATACATACCATGCGCCTGAGCCGACTGGCCGCGCTTGCCACCGCCACCTGCCTCTCCTCCGGGGCCGCCTCCGCCCAGGTCCTGCTCGACGAGATCGTCGTCTCGGGCGGCCTGACCCCCGCCCCCGCCTCCGCCCTGGGACGGGCGGTCACCATCGTCAGCGGCGAAGAGATCCGCCAGCAGGGGATCATCTATGCCGCCGATGCGCTGCGCGGCCTTCCCGGCGTGGCGGTCAACCGCACCGGCGGACCGGGCGGCCAGACCCAGGTGCGGCTCCGCGGCAACGAGGGCAACCACACGCTCGTCCTGATCGACGGCATCGAGGTCTCCTCGCCCGACAGCGGCAAATACGACTTCTCGGGCCTGCTCGCGGCCGACATCGAGCGCATCGAGATCCTGCGCGGGCCGCAATCCTCGCTCTTCGGCTCGAACGCGATCGGCGGCGTGATCTCGATCGTCACCACCGGCGCGACCGAACCGGGCGTGGTCAAGGGCGGCAGCTTCGAGTTCGACAGCGACGGCAGCGTGCTCGGCCATGCCTTCCTGCGCGCCCGCACCGAGCGGGGCGGCATCTCGCTCTCGGCCGCCGGCCAGGCGATCGAGGGCTACGACGTGGCCGACGACGGCGGCGACGACGACGGCGACAACAACGTGACCCTCAACGCGCGCGGCGACTACCGTCTCGGCGACAACCTGACCGTCGGCGGCAGCCTGCGCTACGTCGACCGGCTGTCGGACTACGACCAGTTCAACTTCGCGGCCCCCGACGCCGGTAGTCTCGTCTCCAGCTCCGACGAGCAGAACGACCGCCAGGAGCTCTTCGCCTCCGCCTATGCCACGGCGCTCTCCTGGGGCGGGCGGATCGAGCACGGGCCGTTCTTCAGCGCCACGCGGGCGGATTCGGCGCAGCGGCTCGACGGGCGCAAGACCTCCGACCAGACCGGCGAGCGCTACGTGGCCCGGTATCAGGCGAAGATCGCCCTCGACGCGGCCACGCTCGACACCGCCGACCACAGCCTGACGCTCGCCACTGAATGGAAGCGCGAGACCTTCCAGCACAACAACCCCCGGCTGGTGTCGGATCCGTCGCAGCTCGACGAGCAGCGCCGCGATCTCTACAGCCTCATCGGCGAGTACCGTGGCCATTTCGGGCATTTCGACCTTCAGGCCGGCCTGCGCCACGACTTCAACGACGAGTTCGAGGACGAGACGACCTATAGCCTCGCCGTCTCGGTGCCCGTCGAGACGCTGGCCGCGCGGCTCCATGCCTCGGTCGGCACCGGCGTTCAGAACCCGACGATGATCGAGCAGTTCGGCTTCTTCCCCGGCCAGTTCATCGGCAACCCGAACCTGACGCCCGAAAAGAGCTTCGGCTGGGACATCGGCGTCGAGAAGGCGCTCTGGAACGACCGTTTCGTGATCGACGTGACCTACTTCAACCAGACGCTCGACGACGAGATCGGCACCGAATACACCGGCCCCGACTTCATCGCGACGCCGGTCAATCAGGACGGCGAGAGCGACCGCGAGGGCGTCGAGATCGCCGCCTCGCTGGCCGCGACCGAGGCCCTGCGTCTCGACGCGAGCTACACCTACCTCGAGGCGACCAATCCCGACGGCTCGCGCGAGGTGCGCCGGCCGCGGCACGAGGGCCGGCTCACTGCCGCCTACAGCTTCCTCGACGACCGTGGGCTGGTGCGGGTGGACGGGATCTTCGTGCGCGACAACCGGGATTCGGACTTCACCGCCCCCGTCGTCTCGGGCAATCAGGTGACGCTCGACGACTATGCGCTCGTCAACGTCGCGGCCTCCTGGAAGCTGAACGAGGGCGTCGAGCTCTACGGCGGGGTCAACAACCTCTTCGACGAGGAATACGAGGAAGTCTACGGCTATGCCGCACAGGGCGTCACCGCCTTCGCCGGCCTGCGGGCGCGCTGGTAGCATGCGCGGGGCGGTGCTCGCTGCCGCCCTCGCCGCGGCTGCCCCGGCGGCCGCGGCGCCCCAGCGGGTCGTCTCCATGAACCTCTGCACCGACCAGCTCGCCATGCTGGTCGCTGCCCCCGGCCAGCTCCACTCCGTCTCCTGGCTCGCCGCCGATCCGTCGGCCTCGGTCCTCCACGAGGAGGCCCGCGCCTTTCCGGTCAATCACGGGCTGGCCGAAGAGGTCTTCGTCATGCAGCCCGACCTCGTTCTCGCCGGCACCTTCACATCGCGCGCCACCGTTGCGATGCTGCGCCGGCTCGGCTTCGAGGTGGTCGAATTCGCCCCCGAGGCCTCGCTCGACGATATCCGCGCCAATATCCGCCGCATGGGCGAGGCCCTGGACCGCGCGGCGCGCGCCGAGGAGCTGGTGGCCGAGCTCGACGCCCGGCTCGACGCCCTGCCGCCCGCGAGCGGCGCCCCACCCCGCGCCGCGCTCTACAGCGCCAATTCCTATACCTCCGGCGCGGGATCGCTCTCCGACGCGGTCGTGCGCGCGGCCGGTTTCGCCAACGTCGCCGCGGAACTCGGCATCGCCGGCACCGCCCGCCTGCCGCTGGAGGCGCTGGTGATGGCCGCCCCGGACGTCGTCATCACCGGCCGCCGCTTCACGCCGCCGTCGCTGGCCGAGGCCGTGCTCGACCACCCTGCCCTCACCCATATCCATGAGACCACGGCGTCCGCGGTCGTCTCCGACGCCTACTGGATCTGCGGCGCCCCCTTCACCGCCGAGGCCGCAGCATCGCTCGCAGCCCTTCGGGACGGCCTCGCCCATGACTGAGCGCACCCGCTACCACATTCTCCTCGCCGCCCTCGGCCTCCTCGTCGCGCTGCTCTTCGGCGCCTCGCTCCTGACCGGCCCGGCGGGCATCGGCTTTGGCGAGAGCCTCGGCGCGCTCCTCGGCAACGGCAACCGCGCCGCCATCCTGGTGATGCAGGAGATCCGCCTGCCCCGCGCCCTCCTCGGCGCGATGATCGGCGCCACCCTCGGCATGAGCGGCGCCGTGCTCCAGGGCTACCTGCGCAACCCGCTCGCCGAGCCGGGCCTCATCGGCGTCTCCGGCGGCGCCTCCCTCGGAGCGGTGCTCGCGATCTACACCGGCCTCTCGCAGGCCCTGCCCCTCGCCCTCCCCCTCGCCGCCCTCGCCGGCGCGCTCATCGCCGTGATGCTGGTCCAGGCCCTCGCCGGCCTGCGCGGCACGCTCGCGCTCATCCTCGCCGGCATCGCCATCACCAGCTTCACCGGCGCCCTGACCTCGCTCGTCCTCAACCTCACCCCGAACCCCTTCGCCGCCCTCGAGATCGTCTTCTGGATGCTCGGCTCGCTCTCCGACCGCTCGATGCTGCATCTCGAGCTCGCCGCCCCCTTCATCCTGCTCGGCTGGCTCCTCCTCGCGGGCCTCGGCCGCGGCCTCGATGCCCTGACGCTCGGCGAGGAAGCCGCCGCCTCGATGGGCGTGCGCCTCGCCCGCCTGCGCCTCGCGGTGGTGCTCGGCGTCGCGGCCTCGGTCGGCGCCTCGACCGCCGTCGCCGGCACCATCGGCTTCATCGGCCTCGTCGTGCCCCACATGCTGCGCCCGCTGGTCGGCGCGCAGCCCTCGCGGCTGATCGCGGCCTCGGCTCTCGGCGGCGCCGCGATGCTGCTCGCCGCCGACATCGCCGTCCGCCTGATCGCCCCCGAACGCGACCTCAAGCTCGGCGTCCTGACCGCCCTCGTCGGCGCGCCCTTCTTCCTCTGGCTCGTGCTCCATGCCCGGCGGAGGCTCGCATGACCCTGCTCGCGCTGCACGACCTCCATGTCCGCCTCGGCCCCCGCGAGGTGGTGGCGGGCATCAGCCTCGAGATCCGCCCCGGCGAGCTCATCGGCCTGATCGGCCCGAACGGCGCGGGCAAGTCGACGCTGATGCGCGCCGCCCTCGGTCTCCTGCCCGCCAGCGGCGAGATCCGCCTCGGCGACGCCCCGCTCGCGACCCTGCCCGCCGCCGAGCGCGGCCGCCGCGCCGCCTACCTGCCCCAGGGTCGCGAGATCGCCTGGGCGATGCCCGTCGACGCCCTCGTCGCCCTCGGCCGGACCCCGCACCGGACCAGCCCCGAGGCCGACAGGATCGCGGTCGAGGCGGCGATGGGCCGGATGGACGTCGCCCGGTTCCGCGACCACCCCGCGACCGACCTCTCCGGCGGCGAGCAGGCCCGCGTGCTGATCGCCCGCGCTCTGGCCCAGGAAGCGCCCCTCCTCATCGCCGACGAGCCGACCACCGGCCTCGACCCCGCCCATCAGATCGACCTGATGGTGACCCTGCGCGGCCTTGCCCGCGACGGCGCCGGCGTGCTCGCCTCGCTGCACGACCTGGGCCTCGCCGCGCGCTGGTGCGACCGGCTGGTCCTGCTCGCCGCGGGCCGCATCGTCGCCGACGGCCCCCCGGCCGAGGTCCTGACCCCCGCCCGGCTGGAAGCGGTCTACGGCGTCACCGCCTTCGTCGCCGAGGCCGGGGGCGGGCTCGTGGTCCAGGCCCTCGCGCGGACCGCGCCGTGAACCTGACCCTCGCGCGCCCCTGGCTCACCGTCGATCTCGCCACGCCGCACCGCGTGCTCAACTGGTCCCTGAACCGGCCCGGCCTCGTCACCGCCCGGCGCATCGCCTGGCGCGAGGTGCGCAACACCGACCTGCCGCCCGAGCGCGACGCCGACGCCTGGCTCGCGGCGGAGCTCGCCGAGGCCGGCCTCGCCGACGCGGTCTGCCTGCTGACGGCGCGCGACATCGGCACGCTGGTCCGCGACGAGGCGACGGCGGGCGGCGTGATCGCCACCGCCCTCGTGACCGCCGGCCTCGCCAATGCCGAACGGGTCGGCCATCGCCGCGCCCTGCCGGAGGCGGTCGGCACCATCAACATCGCGCTCGTCCTCTCCACCGGGCTGACCGACGGCGCCATGGCCGAGGCGCTCAGCCTCGTCACCGAAGCACGGACCACGGCCATGCTCGAGGCCGGCATCGACCTGCCCTCGGGCCGGGCGAGCGGCACCGGCACGGACTGCATCGCGCTCGCCGCCCCGCCGGGCACCCTCGCCCATGCCGGCAAGCACACCGCCGCCGGCGAGGCGATCGGCCGCGCGACCTACGAGGCGGCAGCGCGGGCCTTCGGCGACTGGACCGCCAGATACGGAACGGAGTTGAAAGCATGGACCTGATCGACCTGCGCGGGATGCTCGCGGCCGGACTCGCGGACTGGCGCACCGGCTGGAACGTCGGATCCTTCGGCGCCATCGCCGAATTCCACCAGGACGCGGGCGAGCCCGCCGAAGTCGATGACCCCTCCCGCCTCTCCCGCGCCACCGCGCGCGGCGGCATCCGCATCGATCGCGTCGACGGCGTCATGCCGGTCGCCTGGGAAGGCCTGAGCCCCCGCCCGCACCGCTGGAGCCACGGCATCGCCCTCTGCCTGCCCGAGGCCGAGGGCCGCCGGAACCCCGCCCGGACCGTCCTGACCGAGCTCGGCCCCGACGAGGCGGCGATCCGGCCGCAGGACCGGGGCGCGATCCTCTTCGACCTCGGCCTCGGCCAGGCCAACATCGACTTCTGCGTCCGGACGCGCGACCCCGGCCTGATTGCGGCGCTGCGCGCAGGCGCCGGCCTGTCGGTGCTCGCGCCGGACAACCCCGCCATGGCGGCGATCCTGCCCGCGCATCCGCACCGGGTCGCCATCTCGGCGATCGGCCGCGCCGAGGTCTACCAGAAGATCGGCGGCCCCGACACCGGCGGCGTCTCTCCGCCCGGGCCGCACACCCATCTCCTGCCCCGCCTGCTCGGGAGCGGACGGACCCATGCCGCCACCCTGCCGATCCCGGACGGGCTCATCCCCGGCGCGAGCCTTCATCCCGGCCATCCGCTGATCGGCCCGCTCGGTGAGGACCGGCCGTTTGAGCCGGCGCTTCTCGCGGCCTTCGGCCGGCTCCACGACGCGTTCGGAACGCCCGAGGCGATCGCGACGAAGCGCGCGGTCGTGGCCGCCCTCGACGCCGGGACCGGGCCTGCCGCCTTCGACGCGCCGACCGCCCGCCATGCCCGCATCGCCCTGCGGGTCGCGCTCCGTCAGCAGGCCCAGCTTCGCGGCGAGGATGGGCTGCTGCGCGACTGGATCGCCGCCTTCGATCGCCCGCGCGACGACACCGACCTCACCCCGGAACAGACCGCCGATCCCGGCCAGTCGCACTGAAGCCGCTTCCGCGACCAGGCGCGCGCGCGAAAGGTTGCGTCCGGGTTAACGCCGCGCACATTGTGTTTTTATATCAATGCCTTGGCCGATTGTCCGACCTCGGACAATCGGCCTTTTCCGGCTAGTTCAGTGCGACCGCGCCACCTTTGCCGGCCGTCGCGCGGGCGCCGGTGCCGGGGCCTCGCGCCCGCCCGGCCGCTCGGCGACCTCGTCGAGCCAGCCGCCGATCTGCGGCGCGAAGAGAAGCGGCAGCACGATCGGCAGGACCACGGCGAACTGCCAGAGGTCGTCGCCGAGGACGCCGGGCAGGACCGCGAGCAGGAGCGCCACCCCCACGGCCGGCTCGAGCCAGAGCATCTCGTCGTTCGACGACGCCCGCGCGGCGCTTCCGGCCGGCTTCCAGCCGCAGTCCTGTCCCGCGAGCACCGAGGCGACGGCCAGCGTCTGGCGCACCATGATGATCGGTGCGAGCAGTGTGGTCACCGCGATCTCGCCGAGCCCGAAGCGCAGGATGCGCAGCCCCGCCCGCGGCCGCCGGCGGATCCAGTGCGCCATGCCGGCGAGCTTCGGCAGCAGGATCAGGCTGATCGCCCCGACCAGCGGCAGGAAAAGATCGTTGGTCGAATTGCTCAGCGTCGCGGCCAGCACGAGGCCGAGCCAGAGCGGCGCCGCGAGGTAGGATCCGATCCCGCAGACGAGGTGTAGCCGGCTCATCGGATGCAGTCCTTCGGCCCCGAAGACGATCCGCAGGTGCTGGAGGTTGCCCTGGCACCAGCGCCGGTCGCGCCGGTGAAAAGCCTGGAGCGTCTGCGGCCCGCCCTCGGCGCTGCCCGGCGCGTTCGGCTCGAAGACGACAGCCCAGCCCGCGCGCCGCAGCCACGCCGCCTCGACAAAGTCGTGGCTAAGGACGTCGCCCCCGAACGGCGGCCTGCCCTCGAGGCGCGGCAGGCCGGCCGCCTCTGCGAATGCGCGCACCCGGATCAGCGCGTTGTGCCCCCAGTAGTTGCCCTCCGTGCCCGCCCAGCCGGCGATGCCCGCGGCGAAGCCCGGCCCGTAGAGGCGGGTGGCGAGCTGCTGGAGCCGCCCGAACCGCGACTCGCCCCCGACGAGCCGCATCCCCGCCTGCACCAGCCCCGCCTCCGGCGAGGTCTCCATTCGGTGAACGAGCCCGGCCACCGTCTCCGCCGACATCCGGCTGTCCGCGTCCAGCGTGAGCATGTAGTCGTAGGCCCCGCCCCAGCGGGTGAGCCATTCCGCGATGTTGCCCGGCTTGCGCCCGGCATTGTCGAGACGGCGACGGTAGTGGATCGGCACGCCCTCGACCGATGCCGCGTCGAGGTTCAGCATCATCTGCACCTCCCGCGCCACGGTATTGCCGTCGTCCGAATCCGAGAGTACGAAGATCGCGACCCGGCCCGCCAGCCGGCTCGTCCCGAGCTCCCCTCGCAGTGTCGTGATGCGGCCCGCCAGTGCGGCGACGTCCTCGTTGCGCACCGGGATAAGGACGGCTGTCGTGCCCTCGGGCCGCCAGTCGCCGAGGTCACGCCCCAGCGCCTGCGGCAGGCCCCAGGCAAGGCCGCCAAGCGCGGTCGCGGCCGCAAAGCCGATCCACACGACATTGGGAAGGAAGAAGCCGAGCACGAGCGTATCGGTGAACTGGAACCCGTCGCGCAGCAGCCCGTCGACCATCGCCCAGGCGAGGCCCACGACCGCCAGGAGCGTGAGGCCGAAGACCAGCCAGCGCCGCTGTCTGACCCCCGGATCGGGGGGCGCCTTCGCCGCGGCTGCCGGGGTGGCCAGAGGCCGCACGGGCATCGCAAGCGGCGCTTCCGCCGGAAGGAACAGGTCGTCCGCCACCCAGGCCGACGGCGTCAGTACGGTCATAGTTCTACCTCGCACGAATCCCGGCACGCCCGGGATTACGGCATCAGTAGCTAGACCTCGGCGCGGAACTGTAAACGGCGATGCTGCGGCCGCGAACGGATATCGGCACAAACCAGCCGATCAAGCTGCTGTTATACAACCGTGAATAGAGACGAGGGCGTGAATCCGGCGGTCGACCCGGCAGATTTCCGCCGAAGGACGCAGATGCAGCATGGACATCCGCGCCGACGGGTCACTTCTCGAGCTGCTCGCGCAGATCCTCCAGCCGCAGCCACTCCTCCTCGGCGGCCGCGAGCGCCGCCTGCCGCTCGGCAAGCGCCTCGGAGGCCTTCGCGAACTTGGCCGGCTCGCGGGCATAGAGGCCGGGATCGGCGAGCAGGCCCTCAAGCTTTCCGATCTCGGCACCGAGCCGGTCAATCTCGGCCGGCAGCTCCGCCAGCCGGTGCTGATCGCGAAAGCTCATCCGGTCGCGCCGCGGTCTGGGGCGCGCGGCCGCCGGCTGCGGCGCGGCCGTTCTGGTACGCGCGGGTTCCGCCGCCACCGGGCCACGCTGGGAGAGATAGTCGCTCCAGCCGCCGGCATAGATCACCGCCTGCCCGCTGCCGTCGAGCGCCACGGTCGTCGTCGCCACCCGGTCGATGAAATCGCGGTCGTGGCTGACGAGAAGCACCGTGCCGGGATAGTCGGCGACGAGCTCCTCCAGCAGGTCGAGGGTTTCGACGTCGAGGTCGTTGGTCGGCTCGTCGAGGATGAGGAGGTTCGATTCCCGCGCCATCAGCCGGGCAAGCAGGAGCCGCGCCTTCTCGCCGCCCGAGAGCGCCGACACCGGGCCCCGCGCCTGCGTCTCGTCGAAGAGGAATTCCTTCAGATAGCCGACGACATGCTTGGGCTTACCGCGCACGATCACCTGGTCGCTGCGCCCCGGGGCACCGATGCCATCGGCGCCGGTCAGGGTCTCCCAGAGGCTCGCCACCGGGTCGAGCGCCGCACGGTTCTGGTCGAAGACGACCGGCACCAGCCCGGTCCCGCGCCGCACAGTGCCGCCGTCGGGCGCGAGCTCACCGGTCAGGATCTTCAGAAGCGTGGTCTTGCCCGCGCCATTCGGGCCGACGAAGGCCACGCGCTCGCCACGGCCGATGCGGATCGAGAAGTCCCGCACCACCTGGCGCGCACCGAAGCCCTTCGAGACCCCCTCTGCCTCGACCACCAGCTTGCCCGAGGTCGGGCCGGCATCGAGCGCCATCCGCGCGACGCCCGGCCGGGTAATCTGGTCGCGCCGCTCGGCACGCAGGTCGGCGAGGCGGCGCAGGCGGCCCTGGTTGCGCTTGCGGCGCGCCGAGATGCCCTCGACCGCCCACCGGCCCTCGGCCTTGAGGAAACGGTCGAGCTTGTGCCGCGCGGTCTCCTCCTCCTCGAAGACCTTGTCGCGCCAGTCCTCGAAGCCGGAGAAGCCCCGGTCGAGCATTCGCATCTCGCCGCGGTCGAGCCAGAGGGTGCGGGTGCTGGCCGCGCGCAGGAAGGCGCGGTCGTGGCTGACGGTCACACAGGCCGCGCGGCTCTCGGCCAGATGCCGCTCGAGCCAGGCGATCGCCTCGATGTCGAGATGGTTGGTCGGCTCATCGAGCAGCATCAGCTCCGGCGCCTCGGCGATCAGTCGCGCCAGCGCCGCGCGGCGCCGCTCGCCGCCGGAGGCGGTGTCGGGCGAGAGGTCGAGGTCGAGCTTCACCCCCTCGGCGGCCATCTCGGCGCGCCAGACCTCGTCGGGCGCGAGGCCCGCCGCCACGAAATCACCCAGCCGCGCGAAGCCGCCGAAATCCGGATCCTGGGCCATGTATCCGACCCGCGCGCCCGGCTGGAGGAACCGCTCGCCCGTGTCCGGCGCGACGAGGCCCGCGATCAGCTTCATCAGCGTGGACTTGCCCGTCCCGTTCCGGCCGACGAGCGCCAGCCTCTCGCCCGGGCGGATCGACAG
>CAZESN010000049.1:0-14969 GCA_964514775.1 uncultured Rhodovulum sp. | reverse complement strand
CCACGACGACCCGGAGCCCGAGCTGTGCCGCGCGGATCGCGGCGACATAGCCGCCGGGTCCCGCCCCGATCACCGCGACGTCATAGGTGGTCGTGCTGGCCATGTCGTTCTCCCCGAGCCGTTCCCGACGTGACTAGCCGATTCCACGCGCCCCGGCCAGAACCTCAGGCCGCGGCCTGGGCCATCGCAAAGCCGTAGCCGCCGGCTTCGAGGAAT
The DNA here is from genome assembly GCA_964514775.1 of uncultured Rhodovulum sp. Classification (GTDB taxonomy): domain Bacteria; phylum Pseudomonadota; class Alphaproteobacteria; order Rhodobacterales; family Rhodobacteraceae; genus Amaricoccus. Next base: position 14,753 of record CAZESN010000049.1, on the reverse strand, counting down.
GCCTCCTCCTCGGGCGTGCTCGTGCGGCCCAGCGCGGCGTTGCGGTAGGGGAAGCGCCCGAAGCGGCGGATCACGTAGCGATGCGCCCGCGCGTGGTGCAGGCTGCTTGCCGGCGCACCGGTCAGGACCGAGAGGCGCACGCAGCGCTCCTGGTCGGCGATGTTCTCCGAATGCATCAGCGGCAGGTGGAAGAAGCCGCGGGCGGGGAAGTCGAAGCCCGCATCCTGGCGGCGCTCGATCCCCTGCTTGGCGATGGCCAGCGCGCGGGCATCGGTGGCGAAGGCGCGGGGGTCGTTGCGGAACATGTTGCGCGGAAACTGGTCGATCAGGATGAGGAGCGCGAGACAGGGGCGCGGCGCCACCTGCCAGCCGTCGAGGCCGCCGGCGCGAGCGGTCTCCCAGAGCGCCAGATAGCGGTCACGAATCGCCTGATCGAGCTCGGGCGGCCCGTTGAACCAGCCCTCCGGCCCGATCTCGTCGAGCCAGAAGTCAAGGATGTCCTGCGCCGTGCGTTCCATGCCGCTCACCTCCGTTGCGGCACTCTCGCCGAGCCGCGCGGAAAAGGGAAGCAGGGGGCAGGGGTTGGCGATGACGCGGCCGTGATTCGTCGCTTCCGCGCCACGGTTCTAGCATCGCGGCATGCGCAGGGATCCTTCCGGGGCGGTGCCGGACCGCCGCCAGTTCATCGCGGGCCTGTCGGCCGGCCTCGGGGCAGAGCTGGCCTCGCGTCTGTCGTAGGCGCGCAGGTCGCGCCCGACGCCTTCGCCGAGGCCCGTGACAATGCCCGCGCGCTGACGCAGCTCCGCAGCATCTCGGTCTCGGTGGCGGGGCGGGTCGTGCTGGCCGAGGCAGTCCGGGGCCCGTCGCTGGAGACGCCGGTCAATGTGAAGTCGGTGTCGAAGACGCTGGTCGCGACCCTCACCGGGGCGGCGATCGCGCGCGGCGTTCTCTCGGGGGTCGATGCGCCGGTCATGCCATACTTGGTGCGCCGGGCGCCGGGCGGGCTCGATCCCAGGGTGGAGGCGCTCACGGTCGAGGATCTCCTGACCATGCGTTCGGGCTTCGAGCGGACCTCGGGCTCGGGCTACGGCCCCTGGGTGACGAGCCGCGACTGGGTGGGCTATGTGCTCACCCGGCCGCTGCGCGCGGATCCGGGAACGCGTTTCGACTATTCGACCGGGGACTTCCATCTGCTCGGCGGGGTGCTCGCCGAGGCGTCGGGCGAGAGCCTGCTCGCGCTCGCCCGGGAATGGATCGGCGCGCCGCTCGGGGTCGAGATCCCACCCTGGACCCGAGATCCGCAGGGCCTCTACATGGGCGGCAACAACATGGCGCTCTCGCCGCGGGCAATGCTTGCCTTCGGCGAGGCAATGCGCACGGGCGGGGGCGGCATCGTGCCTCCGGAATGGCTGGAGGCGGCATGGCAGCCACGCACCCGTTCGCCCTTCTCGGGGCACGACTATGGCTACGGCTGGTTCATCGCGTCTTTCGGCGGGGTGGAGACGGTCTATGCCCGCGGCTACGGAGGGCAGATGATCTACATCCTGCCGGACCTCGCCATGACCGTCGCCATCACATCCGACCCCGACCTGTCGGCGCGAGGCGAGGGCCATGGCGGTGCGCTCAACCGGCTCGTCGCCGAGGCCCTGGTGCCGGCCGCGCGCGCGATGTGACGAGAGTTCGGACTGGCCGCTGCCCGTCGTGGACAGGGGCCTCCCACACCTAAACGGGTGGACACGGACCAGACCGGGGATCGGCAGGCCCTGCCTTGCCCCTTTGCGCAGCCGGAAGGCGCGATACTGTCCCCCGAAAGCTCTCACTCGTCCTGCTTTGTCTCCTCGGAGAGCGGCGTGGCCACGGTCTGTGCCGCTTCGAGCGCCACGGGCGAGGCCTGCGGCGCGACCGGCGCGTAATGCGAGGTCTCGCTGATCGGCGGCGCCGGCCGCTGGGTGGCGCGCCAGGCAGCGTAGACGGCGATCAGGCCGAGCAGCGTCGCGATATAGGCAAAGAACGCGTCGGCCCCGAAGCGGGTCATCACGAAGCCGATCACCAGCGGCCCGGTCATCGACCCGAGGCCGTTGATGAAGAGGAGCCCTCCCGCGGCGGCGGCCATGTCGGTGTGGTCGAGGTGGTCGTTGGTATGGGCAATCAGCAGCGAGTAGAGCGGGTTCGCCACCGCTCCGATGATAAAGCCGGTCGCCAGCACCACCGGGAACTCGTCCGAGAAGATGAGGCCGATCCCGACGGCAAGCGCGCCTCCCGCGGTCAGGCGCAGGATCAGCCGGCGACGGTCCATCCGGTCCGAGATCCAGCCGATCGGATACTGGGCCAGCAGCCCGCCAGTGTAGATCGTGCCGACGAAGGCTGAAATCTGTCCGATGCTCATGCCCTTCTCCATGCCGAAGACCGCGCCCATGCCGAAAGTGCCGGCGAGCACGCCCCCGAGGAGGAAGGTGCCGACACAGCCGAGCGGCGAGATCTGGTAGAGCCGCGTCAGCGTCATCGGCCGCGTTGTCTGGAAGGAGGGGGCGTCGCCGGCGGTCAGCAGGATCGGCGCCACCGAGACGGAGACCAGCACCGACATCACCACGAAGAGGTCGTATCCGGCCGGATCGGCGAGGTTGACGACGCCCTGGGCGGTGATGATCCCGAGCATCTGCACGATCATGTAGAGCGAGAGCGCCTTGCCGCGGGTCTCGTTGGTCGAGGCGTCGTTGAGCCAACTCTCGGCCACCACGTAGACGCCGGCAAAGCAGAATCCGACCGTGATCCGCATCAGTATCCAGGGCCAGGGATCGGGCGCGGCGCCGTAGAGGATGAAGACCGCGGAGATGACCGAGGCGAGGGCGGCGAAGACGCGCACATGGCCGACATGGCGGATCATCGCGGGTGCGCGCCAGGAGCCGAGCAGGAAGCCGAGGAAATAGGCGCTCATCACGAAGGAGAGTGTCTCTGCGTCATAGCCTTCGATCCCGCCGCGGATGCCAAGCACGGTGCCCTGCAAGCCGTTGCCGAGCATGATCAGCAGCATCCCGAGCAGGAGCGGCCAGGCGCCGCCCAGAACCTGGAGCATGTCTCGTCTTCCTTCTGTCCCCGCCGGCCGGCCCGGGGCTCTGGTCAGTCTCGTGGCAACAGAAGCGAGGAGTCGCCGTAGGAGAAGAACCTGTACTGCGCGGCGATCGCATGGTCGTAGATCCGGCGGATCCGATCAACGCCCATCAGCGCGGATACCAGCATCATCAGCGTCGAGCGCGGCAGGTGGAAGTTAGTCATCAGCCCGTCGGCGATGCGGAACGCGTAGCCCGGCCGGATGAAGATGTCGGTCTCTCCCGCCCAGGGCGCGATGGTGCGCGGGCCGGTGGCGGCGGTCTCGAGCACCCTGAGCGCCGTGGTGCCGACCGGGATCACCCGCCCGCCTGCAGCTATCGTGTCCATGATCGCGGCGACCGCCTCGGGGCCGATGTCGCCGCGCTCGGCATGCATCCGGTGCCGGGAGACGTCCTCGACCTTGACCGGCAGGAAGGTGCCGGCACCGACGTGAAGCGTCACCCGGGCCGTGCCGATGCCCCGCGCAGCGAGATCCGCCATCAGGACCTCGTCGAAATGGAGCGCGGCGGTGGGAGCTGCGACCGCTCCGGGACGATCGGCGAAGATCGTCTGGTAATCGGTGCGGTCGGCGGCATCGGCCGCGCGGCGGGCGGCGATATAGGGCGGGAGGGGCATCTCGCCGGCGGTTTCCAGCGCCTCCGCGAGGCCGTCGCCGTCGCGATCGAAGCCGAGCGTGACCTCGGCGCCGTCCCGGCCAAGCACCGTTGCGCCCAGATCGCCGGCGAAGTCGATCCGGTCGCCTTCGCGCAGGCGTCGTCCCGGCCTCGCGAGCGCCTGCCAGGCACCATTGTCGCCCGGCGCGATCAGCGTCGCCTCGACGGGGACGGCCGGCGCGCCGGGGCGGGCGCGCAGGCCATGTAGCCGGGCGGGGATCACCCTTGTGTCGTTCATCACCAGGAGGTCGCCGGGCGCGAGAAAGCGGCCGAGGTCGGCGACCTGGGCATCGTTGATCCCGTCGCCCTGCGCGACCAGCAGCCGCGACGCCCGCCGTGGCCGCACGGGCCGGAGTGCGATCAGCGCCTCGGGCAGGTCGAAGTCGAATTCATCGAGGCGCATTCGGGGCACTCCCTGGGACTGGAGCGATATATGCGGGCGGGCGTCCGCGCTCAATGCGTCCCGCCCCTTGACCTCGGGGGGCCGGGCGCGTGATCTCGCGGGCGTGTTTGATGCGGAAAGGATCTCCCGATGGCGGATGTGGAAGTTGGCAAGCCGGTTCCGGCCGTGACCCTGGCGCGGGACGGCGGCGGGGACCTCGATCTCGGATCGCTGCGCGGCACCAAGGTGGTGCTCTATTTTTATCCCAAGGACGACACCTCGGGCTGCACTCGTGAAGCGATTGATTTCTCGGAAATGGTCGATGACTTTGCGGCCGCGGGGGCCGTCGTGGTGGCCGTGTCGAAGGACAGCGTGGCCAGCCACGACAAGTTCCGCGACAAGCACGGGCTGAAGGTGGCGCTCCTGTCGGACGCCGAAGGGGCGCTCTGCGAGGCATTCGGCGTCTGGATCGAGAAGTCGATGTACGGGCGCAAGTATATGGGGATCGATCGCGCGACGTTCCTGATCGACGGGGACGGGATCCTGCAGCGCGAGTGGCGAAAGGTGAAGGTGTCGGGCCATGCGGCAGAGGTTCTGGCGGCCGCCCGGGCGCTCTGATCCGGGGGGTTGGTCGCATGTCGATTGGCGAAGATCCGCCTAGGCTGTGGGTCTTATAGCGGTGCGCGCTCGGGCTGGTTGTCATGCTGGGTGATTCTTCCTAAGACCGATCAGGAGCCGGGGCGGACAGCCTGCGTACATAACAAATATAGGGTGGCCGCATGGCGGGTCTGGGACGCCGCATGAACAAGGTCTTGTCGACACTTGTTCCTGAAAAACGTCTTTTCATTCAGTCCGGTGCGGCAACCAGCTATATCAGGATCACACCTCTCGCCCAGCTCGGGATCGGCGCATCGGCGTTGGTCATGGGCGGCTGGATGATGTTTGCCTCTTCCGTCACCGTCGTCGAGATGCTGGCCTCCGCCGACCGTGCCGATCAGCTCCGCGTGCTGCAGGATGCCTATGGCGCGCGGATGCAGGAGCTGGCCGGCGAGCGCGATCGCAGCGCCGAGGAAGCCCGCTCTGCCCAGGACCGGTTCCGGCTCGCGATGGAGCAGATCAGCCGGCAGCAGGCGGCACTGCTGGAGGAGGTCGAGGAGCGCCGTGAGCTGGCAGCCGCGCTCGAGCTGACCCGCGCCCGGCTGCACAGCGACGGGGCGCAGGACAACGGCGATGCGGCGGGGATCGAGATCGCGCGCACGGTCGTCGAGCCCGACCGGGCGGCGGGAAGCGGCGACCTTGCCCAGACACTCGGGACGATCTCGACCGCACTCGCCGAGGCGGTGGTCGAGCGCGATGCGGCGGAGGCCGATCGCGAGGTTCTGGCCAGCGCGGTCGCCGAGCTCGAGATGCGGCTTCAGATGAACGCGCGCAACCAGGACGAGATGCTCGGCCAGCTCGAGCAGGCGGTGGCGATGTCCTTCGTTCCGTTCGAGGAGATGTTCGGCAAGTCGGGCATCGACGTCGACCAGCTGATCGAGACGGTGCGCGGCAGCTATTCCGGTGTCGGCGGGCCGGCCGGCTCGGCAACCATGAGCTCGCGCTCGATCGAGGACGGCGGGCTCGGCAACCGGATGAACGAGGTGATGCTCGGGCTCGACCGTATGAACCTCATGCGGATCGCCGCCGGGCGGGTGCCCTATGCGATGCCGGTCACCTCGAGCTTCCGCTTCACCAGCGGCTATGGCTACCGGCGCGACCCGAAGGGCGGCGGGCGGCGTCTACACCGCGGCATCGACCTCGCCGCGCCGAGCGGGACGCCGATCTATGCCACCGCCGACGGTGTGGTCACCTCGGCGAAGCGTGAGAGCGGCTACGGCAACACCGTCCGCATCCAGCACGATCTCGGCTTCGAGACGGTCTATGCGCACCAGAGCCGGCTTCGCGTGGCGCCCGGACAACAGGTATCGCGTGGCGATAGAATTGGTGATATGGGTTCAACCGGGCGTAGTACCGGCGTGCACCTCCATTACGAGGTTCATCTGAACGGGCAGCCCGTGAATCCGATGACCTATCTGGAGGCTGCCAGGAATGTTTTCTAAGAGCCGATCCGTCGATATCACCCCCACGCCGGAGGCGTCGGCGCCTTCTCCCGTCACCCTTGCCGCTGCAGAGCTGCGCCCCGCGCCGGCTCCCGCGCCGAAGCCGAAGCCGGCGGCGTCCGTCCTTTCCTCCGACATCACCATCACCGGCAATGTCCGCTCCAGCGGCGATATTCAGGTCGAGGGTACGATCGAGGGCGATATCCGCGCCCACACCCTCGTTGTCGGCGAAACCGCCACCGTGAAGGGCGAAGTTGTTGCCGAGGACGTCGTTGTGCATGGCCGGGTGATCGGCCGGCTGCGCGGGCTGAAGGTCCGGCTGTCAACCTCGGCCCGGGTCGAGGGCGATATCGTCCACAAGACCATTGCCATCGAGAGCGGCGCCCATTTCGAGGGCTCGGTCCAGCGCCAGGAAGACCCGCTGTCCAAGGGCGGCAACGGCACCCAGGCGGCGTCCCAGCCCCGGGCGGCCGCGGTGGTCACTGCGGCCGAGTAGTCCCCGGCCGGAGTGGATTCCCGCTCGCGGGAATCCGGCCAGTCTTCCGGCAAAAGGGGTGGCCGATCGTGCGCGGTTTCCGTTGACCGCTTTATGGCGCGCCTGCTCGGGGGGGGCATGCGCGCCATGATCGTCATGGGGTCGCGGTCCGGTCGGTTCGGGTGAGGATCGTACCGGGAGAGTGTGCCCGGCACAGGGTGGGCACGCGTGCCCAATTTTCAACACACTGATATGAAACGGCTATTTCGAGCCGCTAACCATTAGGAAAGCTTTGTTAACGCGCGCGGGCGCGCTCGGTCGAGCCCGATCCGATCAGATGGGGAGGGATCAGGCCTCGCCTTCAGGCAGCACCACCTTGCGGTAGATGTGCCAGGTCGCGTGACCGAGGACCGGCAGGGCGATTACGAGACCGAGAAAGAACGGCACCATCGCCACGAAGAGCCCGGCGGCGATGATCCAGGCCCAGCTCAGCATCGGGCGCGGGTTCTGGCGGACCGCGTCGACGCTGGTGATCATCGCGGTGACGAAATCGACCTCGCGCTCGAGGAGCAGGGGCAGCGACACTGCCGTCACCGAAAAGAGCACGCCCGCGATCGCCGCGCCGATGACCGTGCCGATCACGATCATCGCCTGGCCGTTGCCGCTCGACAGAATGGCGCCGACGTCGGAATAGGTCGCCGAGCTCATCCGCCCGAGAAAGAGCGCGACCACGAGCCGCGCGACCCAGACCCAGATGAGGAAGCCCGCGAGCACGACGAAGGCCATGGCCGGGATCTGCCGGTGGCGCTGGCGCCAGACAACGTCGAGAACCGAGGCCCAGTCGAGCGGCTCGCCGGTCTCGCGACGGCGGCTGACCTCGTAGAGGCCGATGGCGACGAAGGGGCCGATCAGCGGGAAGGCGAGGGCGAGCGGCAGGATCCAGAGCGGGTGCTCCCAGACCCAGAGCTGGAGGAAGATCAGGATGCCGGCCAGCGCGTAGATGCCGCCGAAGAAGAGCCCGAACCTGGGCGCCGCCCGGAAATCCGCCCAGCCGGCCGCAAGGGCCTTGTAGACGTCGTCCGAGGTGATGCGCCGGATTGCCGGACGGCTCGCGGCGGTGAGAGTGGTTGCGGTCATCGAGCTCCTCCCGGGATTCTTGTTCTGCCACGACTTTCGGCGGTGCGTCCGCGGACGACCTTAACCTGGATCAAGTCGCTCGAGAACTTCCCGAAGGCATCCGGGGGCGGGAGCGGCCGCCGCTAGCGGCCGATCTCGGCGAGCTCGTAGGGGGTGGTCTGGTAGATCTCGTTGATCCAGTTGCCGTAGAGAAGCTGGCCATGGCTGCGCCAGGTGTTCTGGGGTGTGCGCGAGGGATCATTGCCGGGGAAATAGTTGACCGGCAGCGTCACAGGCGCGCCGCCGCGCGCATCGCGGTCGTATTCTTCCTTCAGCGTCGTCGAATCGTATTCGAGGTGGTTGAACATGTAGAGCGCGCGATGCGCGGGATCGTCGATGAGACAGGGACCGGTCTCGTCCGAGCTGAGCAGGACGCGCAGCCCGTCGCGGCCCCGCAGGTCCTCGGCTCGCACCTCGGTCCAGCGGCTGACCGGCACCAGCAGGCTGTCGGAGAAGCCCTGCAGATAGGGCGAGGCGGGATCGAGCGCGCGGTGCGGGAAACAGCCGAAGGCCTTGGCCGGCAGCATGTGCTTCGGCGTACCGTGGAAATGGTGGAGCATCGCCATGCCGCCCCAGCACACCCCGATCGTGCGGTGGACGTTGGTCTGGGTCCAGTCGAAGATCTCGCGCAGCTCGTCCCAGTAGGTGACCTGCTCGAAGTCGAGGTGCTCGATCGGCGCGCCGGTGATGATGATCCCGTCGAATTTCTGCGACCGCGCCTCGCGGAACGGCTGGTAGAAGGCCTCGAGATGCGCGGCGGAGGTGTTCTTCGACTGATGCTCGGACATGCGGATGAGGGTGAGCTCGATCTGCAGGGGGGTCGCGGCGATCACCCGGGCGAACTGGGTCTCGGTCTGGACCTTCTTCGGCATCAGGTTCACGAGCCCGATCCGCAGGGGGCGGATGTCCTGGCGCAGCGCGGTCGCCTCGGACATGACCATGATGCCCTCGCGCTTCAGCACGTCATGGGCGGGCAGGGCATCGGGGATCTTGATGGGCATGGTGCGTGAACTTCAGGTGGATTGAGGCCCCTAGATAGGATCCGTCCGCGCCGGCGGCAACCGTCCATGGTCCGGGGCCTCGGACTCGCCGATCTCGACGGTGGCGTGGTCGAAGCCGAACCCGGCGGCGAGACGCTCCTTGATGCGGTGCCGGAGCGCGTCGGGGTCGGTGCCGGGCGCGGGGCGGGCCTCGAGGGTGATCATCGGGCGCTCCTGGCTGATCGACCAGGCATGCATGTGGCCGACATGGGCAAGACCCGGTACGTTTGCCAGGAGGTCGGCGGTGATCGCGGCCGGGTCGAAGCCGAGGGGCGCGCCTTCAAGCAGGATATGGGCGCTGTCGCGCACCACCATCCAGGCGGCGCGCAGGATCAGGATCGAGACGAGGACCGAGAGGATCGGGTCGATCGGCGTCCAGCTGGTGGCGAGGATCACGAGGGCGGCGAGGATCGCGGCGACCGAGCCGAGGAGGTCGCCGATCACGTGGAGGAGGGCGGCGCGCAGGTTGAGGTTGCCGCGGTCGCCGCGCGAGAGGATCCAGAAGGCGAGCAGGTTGACCGCGAGCCCCGCCGTCGCCACGCCGAGCATGATTGCGCCCGCGACCGGCTGGGGATCGCGCATGCGGTGGACGGCCTCGAGCACGATCCAGCCCGCGATGAGAAAGAGGGCGAGCCCGTTGACGAAGGCCGCCAGCACCGAGAGCCGGTCGAAGCCGTAGGTGCGGCGCGCATCCGCCGGCCGCCGGGCAAAGCGCAGCGCCAGCCAGGCGAGGACGAGGGCGGCGAAATCGGTCGCCATGTGGCCCGCATCCGCGAGGAGGGCGAGCGAGCCGGAGACGAGGCCGCCGATCACCTCGACGACCATGAAGCCGCCGGTCAGGAGGGCCGCCACCCCGAGCGCGCGCATGTTGGTCTGGCCGTGGCCGTGGTCGTGTCCGTGATGCGCGTGGGCGCCGCTCATGACCGTCCGGTCTTGCGCGCCAGCGCGGTGGTCACGAGCTCGATGAAGTCCCCGGGGTCGCGCAGGGCGGCGACCTCGGCGGCCTCGACGGTCACGCCCCAGTTCTCGGCCATCGCGTGATAGCGGGGCAGGCGGTGGGACATCAGGGCGCGAAAGCCGTGGCGGATGAAGTCGTCGGGATCGACGCGGTCGGGTGTGACGCCGTGCTCGGCGAGGTAGGTGTCCCAGAGGCGCATCAGGAAGTCCTCGGGGTAGTACATGGGTTTCGGCGCCTTTTCGAAGCGCCGGACGAGTTCCTCGAGGTGGTCCTCGGTGCCGCGCACCCAGATCAGCAGCATGGCCGAGGCGAGGTCGCCCAGCACCGGGTCGGCGGGGTCCTGCGGGTCGACGACCTCGCAGATCGAGCCGGAGGTGTCGCAGACGAAATGGTCGTAGCCGTAGATCTGCTCGGCCTTGTCGATGAAGCCCAGCGCGTCGCGGGTCGCGTTGATCTCGGCGCCGCGGTGGAGGCGCTGGCGGCGGAGGTATTCGTCGAAGGGGATGCCGCCCTTGTCGGGATCGCCGGGCTTGCCGAGGTAGGTCGAGAGGGGCGCGAGGTTCTGGAAGGTGATGTTCGAGCCGATGTAGATCGAATCCGAGCGCAGCAGCTCGCGCAGGAACGGGTTGCGCATCGCCTCGCGCTTGAAGTTGTCGACGATATGCTCGCCCATGTAGCGGGTGCCGATCCGGAAATCGACCGAGTAGTGGAACCAGGCCGCCTCGTCGCGCAGCATCGTCGAGACATGGGTCTTGCCGAGGCCGGACATGCCGAAGAGGGTCACGCGCCTGTGCGGCGCCTCGAGCCAGTCCCGGGGGGATCGATAGAACATGCCGCCTGCCTGCGTTGCCCGATACGCCGCAGAGCTAGACGCAGGGGCGCGCCGCCGCAAGAGGAAGCGGCATCCGGGCGGGCAGGGGGGGGGCGGTGGCCGGGGTGTGCCCGGGCACGGGTGGGCACGCGTGCCCATTTTTCAACATGTTGATATATGACGGTTATTTCGGACCGATAACCATTAGGAAAGCTTCGTTAATGTGCGCTTGCCGTGGTTGGGTCGCCGGATCAGGGGGCGTCTGGCCGTCGCCGCGGGGGCCTTGCGCATGTTTCATGAGGGGCCGGAGTGCGGTCCCGAGTGGCCGCGTATTGGTCCGGGTTCACACGGTTTCCCCTGACCGCACCAGTTGGGCGTGGGACCGGATCAGGCGACGCCCTGCCTCGCCCCGGTCCATGGCCGGAGCGCGTGAGCGCGCAGGCCGTCCGCTGCCTGCATGGAGGGCGGTAACGACGGTGATCGTGGCGCGCCTGCCGGGGGCAGGCAGGCGCGTCACGATTTGCCAACGGTCAAATCGTGCAAGGAGAAGATTGCACGAGCTTCCTCCAAAGGGATCGGAGGACAGGCGGATCAGGGAAGGGGGATCAGCCCTTGGTCTTGATCGCCTCGAGCGAGGTGGTCAGGATCGCCTCGGCCTCGGCCTTGTCGCCCCAGCCGATGACCTTGACCCACTTGCCGGCCTCGAGGTCCTTGTAGTGCTCGAAGAAGTGCTTGATCCGGTCGCGGGTCTTCTGGGCGATGTCCTCGAGGTCCTGGATGCCGGCCTGGAAGGGGTCGACCTTCTCGACGGGGACGGCGATCAGCTTGTCGTCCATGCCGCCGTCATCCTCCATCTTGAGGACGCCCACGGGGCGGCAGCGGATGACGACGCCGGGCGCCAGCGGGAAGTCGCAGAGGACGAGCACGTCGGTCGGGTCGCCGTCGGCATGCAGCGTGTTCGGAACGAAGCCGTAGTTGCAGGGGTAGAACATCGGCGTGTTGACGATCCGGTCGACGAAGACGGCCCCGCTGTCCTTGTCGATCTCGTACTTGACCGGCGCGCCGCCCGCGGCCCCGCCGGTGATCTCGATGACGACATTGATGTCCTTGGGCGGGTTCTTCCCGGCCGGGATCTTGTCGATGTTCATGGGCGTTCTCCTCGGAGCGGTTATCCGGCCCGCCGCCTAGCATGTGCGCAGTCGCAACAAAAGAGGCTCGTCACATCGCGGCCTGACGGGCCTCGGCACGCATGTTGACGTAGTTTCCCGCTATGATCAGGGCGGCGCCGGCGAAGATGACGAGGTGGAGCGGCTCGCCGTAGAGCCAGGCCCCGACCAGCACCAGCACCGGCAGGCGCATGTATTCCATGGGGGCCACCATCGAGGCGGGGGCGTGCCGCAGCGCCGAGGTGAGCGAGAAATGGGCGCCGACTCCGGTGATGCCGACCACGACGAGCCACGGGACGAGAGCCGGCGAGGGCAGGGGGATCCCGCCCGGCAGGGCGAGCACGAGGCTCATCCCGGTCTGGGACAGCGTCATCCAGAACAGCACGCTGAGGATGCCGTCGTAGTTCATGATCTGGCGGGTGTAGATCGTGTGCAGCGCAAAGCAGAGCGCCGCGCAGAGGGCGGAGAGATGCCCGATCCCGAGGCCGCCGGTGCCCGGCTGGGCGACGATCAGCACGCCGACAAAGCAGCAGGCGACGGCGAAGAGCCGCGTGCGCGTCAGCCGCTCGCCCAAGAGGAAGGGCGCGAGCAGCGTGACCCAGATCGGGCTGGTGAACTCGAGCGCCGCGAGCTGGCCGAGGGGCACCAGCACGAGGGCGAAGAACCAGAGGTTCTGCCCGGCGAACTGGAAGACGTTGCGGCGCACATGCAGCCAGGGCCGTTGCGAGCGGACCGCGGCGAAGCGCTCGGGGCGCAGGCAGATCACGGTCACGACCAGAATCAGCCCGATGACCGAGCGATAGAGCATCAGCTCGAACGTGTTCATCTCGGTCTGGATGACGCGGCCCGCGACCGCCATGGCCACGAAGGAAAGCACCGCACCCATCATCCAGGCCGCAGCCTTGAGAGGGGCAGGGCGTTTCATGGCAACCCGCTCATAGTCAGCGGCGCCGGGGCAGGCAAGGGAGGCAATGCGGCCGGCCGCCTCAGGCGCCGCGCCCGCCGGCGAGGATCGGCAGCAGCGCCTCGCGGTCGCCGCCCGCGAGGCGGCGCAGGCCGAAGACCGCCACGCGGCCCGCGTTCATCCAGATCGCGGCGGCCTCGCGCAGCAGGCGGCGGGAGCGGTCGCCGGGCGGGATCTCGTCAAGGCCGAACGAGGGCACCGGCACCAGCCCCCGCGCGCCTGCCCACTGGAAGGCGAGCCAGGCGCGAAAGAGATGGGTCGCATCGGAGACGAGCAGCGTGCCGGGGGGCACCTCCCCCAGTGCCTCGACGGTGAAGAGTGCGTTCTGGAGGGTCGAGTGGGAGCGGTCCTCGAAGGAGATGCCGGCGTCGGGAAGGCGGGCGCGGGCGGTCTCTGCCATCAGCGCGCCTTCGGTGACGCCCCGGTGGATGTCACCCCCCGAGAAATGGATGCGCGGGGCGCGGCCCTCCGTGAAGAGCGCCATCGCGTCGTCGAACCGGCGCTCGGTGACGTATCCGAGTGTTCCGTCCGCGGCCATGCCGCCGCCGAGCACGATGATCATCGGGGCCCGGTCGGGCAGGCGGCGCTCGTCGAGGGGGCGCCAGGCGAGCAGGGTGACGCCGAAGGCGGTCAGGGCGAAGGCGAGGGATAGCGCGACGCCGGCACGCCAGACGAGGCGGGGCAGGGCGCGCAGGAGGCGGGCGGCAGGGCGGCGCATCCGCGGTCCGCTCCCCGTTGGCCCGGCCTGGCCGGTCAGTCGTCGCGGTGCACGCGTTCCTTGCGCTCGTGGCGCTCCTGCGCCTCGATGCTGAGCGTGGCGATCGGGCGGGCGTCGAGGCGCTTGAGCGAGATCGGCTCGCCGGTTTCCTCGCAATAGCCGTAGGTGCCTTCCTCGATCCGGCGCAGCGCCGCGTCGATCTTCGAGACCACCTTGCGCTGGCGGTCGCGGGTGCGCAGCTCCAGCGCCCGGTCGGTCTCCTCGCTCGCCCGGTCGGCGATGTCGGGGATGTTGCGGGTGCCTTCCTGCATGTGCTCGATCGTGCCCCGGCTCTCGGCGAGAATCGAGGCCTTCCAGGCCAGGAGCTTGCGGCGGAAATACTCGAGCTGTCGGGGGTTCATGAAGGGTTCGTTGTCGTTCGGGTGATACTCGGGTTCGAACTTCGTCTCTGCCTTCATGTGGGTATCCACCTCAACCTCGCCGGGGCGTATACGCCCGGGGCGGATGCGCCGCGGGAGCCAGCCCTGTCTGCTTGCGCGCACCCGATATATAGATTTGAGTGCATTGTCACCATGAACATAAGGGAACTTGCTTAACCGTGAGGCGCTGCTACGCTTTCCCGCGATTATCGGCCGAAGCGGCCCCCTGCCACGGACAAGCCATGCGATTCGGCCATGCGTTTTGAAGGCACGAACGATTATGTCGCGACGGCCGATCTGGCCGTTGCGGTCAATGCGGCGATCACTCTGGAGCGGCCGCTTCTGGTGAAGGGCGAGCCCGGCACCGGCAAGACCGAGCTCGCGCGCCAGGTCGCGGCCTCGCTCGGCCTGCCGCTGATCGAGTGGCATGTGAAATCGACCACCCGCGCGGTTCAGGGGCTCTACGAGTACGACGCGGTCAGCCGGCTGCGCGACAGCCAGCTCGGCGATGCGCGGGTCGGCGACGTCGCCAACTACATCCGCAAGGGGCCGCTCTGGCGGGCGTTCGAGGCGGAGGGTCGGGTGGTCCTGCTGATCGACGAGATCGACAAGGCCGACATCGAGTTCCCCAACGACCTGCTGCACGAGCTGGACCGGATGGCGTTCGACGTCTACGAGACCGGGCAGACGGTCACCGCGCGGCATCGCCCGGTGATCCTGATCACCAGCAACAACGAGAAGGAGCTGCCCGACGCCTTCCTGCGCCGCTGCTTCTTCCACTACA
>CAZESN010000048.1:0-14975 GCA_964514775.1 uncultured Rhodovulum sp. | reverse complement strand
CAGCACCAGATGGTCGAAATAGGGATCATAGGCGTCGCGCTCCTGCCGCGCCGCCGCCTCCTCCGGGCTCGGCGTGGCCCCCATCTCCTCGACGAAGACCTTGTAGCGCAGCCGGTGGGCGCCGGCTCGCTCCGCCTCGGTCTCGGCGAGCTTCACGATGTAGCGGCTGAGGTCCATCTCACTTTCCGTCCTGGATGCGGCCGCCCCCGGCATTTACGGTCCTTTAACGCATGGGTGCGAGTTGTTAACCTGTTTGCCCCTGCCGGCCGTCATCGGGCTCCAGAGGGATACGGGAGGCATCGATGACCACTTTCCCCGCATGTTCGAAATTGACGGTGACCCTGTTGCCGATCACCGACTGCACCTGGCCCAGCCCCCAGTCGGCGCGGTCCGGATGGCGCACCAGGTCCCCGGGCTCGAGGAAGACCCTCATTCACGTCCCCCTGTCGGGCGGGCTGCCGCCCTGCGGGCCGGCATGAGCGCGCCCGACGTCGCGGCCCTGGTCGCCGCCCGGCTCTGCCACGACCTGATAAGCCCGCTCGGCGCCATCCGCAATGGACTGGAACTGATGGAGATGGCCGGGCCGGAGACGGATGCCTCCGCGGAGTTCGGGCTCATCTCCGACAGCCTCGAGACGGCGCTGGCCAAGCTGCGCTACTACCGCCTCGCCTTCGGCCCGGCCGATCCGCGCAGCCACCAGTCCTGGGGCGAGGTCGTCGAGACCACCGACGCCATGTTCTCCGGCCGGTTCAAGGTCACCTGGGAAACCCACGGGCTCGACATGCCGAGGCCCCGGGCACGCATGATCTACCTCGCGCTCCTCTGCCTCGAGAAGAGCCTGCCGACCGGCGGGATCGTGCGGATCTCCACGACCGCCTCCGTGGTCGGCTTCGCCGTCGAGGCGCGGCGCACCGCCCCGCCGGCCGAGCTCTGGGCGCATGTGACCCGGGCCGCGCCGCTCGACGAGATCCGCGCGGACGGGGTGCAGTTCGCGCTGCTGCGCCAGTCGCTCGACGAGACCGGCCGCCGGCTGAGCGCGGAATTCACCGAGACCGGCGCGACGCTGCATCTCGCCGAGGTCACGACCCAGCCGGCGTGAGCCCGGCGCGATAGGCCCGCATCCGCGCGCGATAGCCCTCCGCCGAGCGCGCGAGCCCCGCGATCTCCTCCTCCGTCAGGTCGCGCACCGGCCGCGCCGGCCGGCCGACCGCGAGCACGCCCCCGGGGATCTCCTTGCCCTCGGTGACCAGCGAGCCCGCCCCGATCAGCACCCGCGGCCCGATCACCGCGCCGTTCAGTACCGTGCTGCCCATGCCGACGAGGCTGCCGTCGCCGATGGTGCAGCCGTGCAGGATCGCCATGTGGCCGATGGTGCAGCCCGCGCCCACCGTCAGCGGCAGGCCCGGATCGGCGTGACAGATGGCGCCGTCCTGGATGTTCGAACCCGCGCCGATCACGATCGGCTCGGTATCCCCGCGCAGCACGGCGTTGAACCAGACCGAGGCGCCGCGGTCCAGCCGCACCCGGCCGATCAGCCGCGCGCCGGGGGCGATCCAGACGTCGCCGTCGCCGGGCAGCTCCGGCGCCGCTCCGGCGAATGTGAACAGTGATCCGTCCGACATTATATTGTTTCTCCATCCGGTCTCGTGGTGAAATGACTATTGTAGACAGACGTCTCGAAGCTTCGTAATGTTTCCCTGCTTCAAACGGGAGGGGGAAGGCGTCTGCGGACGGCTGTGCATCCTTCCGGTAGCATCCAGGGAGGATAAAACATGAAAAGAACTGCCGTCAAACTACTGGCGGGCGCCGCTTTTGTGGCAATGGCCGCGCCGGCCTTCGCCCAGACGAAGGTGGCCCTCGAGCCCTTCGTCACCGGTGTGAACGCCCCCCTCGCCATGGTGCAGCCCGAGGGCGACGACCGCCTGCTCGTGATCGAGCAGTGGGGACGCGTGCGCGTCATCCAGGACGGCCAGCTCCTCGGCACGCCGTTCCTCGACATCCGCAACCTGATCGTCGACCGGCATCCCGACTTCGACGAGCGCGGCCTGCTCGGCCTCGCCTTCCACCCCGATTTCGCCAACAACGGCAAGTTCTACGTCGCCTACAGCGGGCATCTGAATCCGCAGGGCAACCTCGACAAGCAGTTCTGGTGGGATCACACCAATACGGTCGCGGAATACACCGTCTCCGAGGACGATCCGAACACGGCCGACCCGTGGTCGGGCCGGATCATCTCGCAGATCGACTGGCCGCAGTTCAACCACAACGGGCACTGGATCGGCTTCGGTCCGGACGGGATGCTCTACATCTCCACCGGTGACGGAGGCTATGCCAACGACTGGGGCATCGGCCACAATCCCCGCACCGGCAACGGCCAGGACCTCGCCAGCCCGCACGGCAAGATCCTGCGCGTCGATCCCGAGACCGGCGAGGCGGCCGAGGGCAACCCCTTCCTCGACAACGAGGACGCCGATCCGCGGATCTGGGCCTACGGCCTGCGCAACCCGTGGCGCTGCTCCTTCGACACCGGCGGCGACAACGCGCTCTTCTGCGCCGACGTGCAGCAGAACTCGATCGAGGAGGTCAACATCATCACCGCCGGCGGCAACTACGGCTGGCGGGCGATGGAGGCGGACCAGTGCTTCAACTATCTGGAGCCCGACAACCACCCGACCGACTGCGACAAGAGCGGCTTCGAGATGCCGATCATGTGGTACGACAACTGCACCGCGCGGCCGCAGGGCTGCGAGGGGATCTCGGTCACCGGCGGCTATGTCTACCGCGGCGCCCATGAGCCGTGGCAGGGCAAGTACATCTTCGGCGACTGGTCCCGCCAGTTCGGTGCCCGCGACGGCATCATCATGATCGGCAACCCCGGCGAGGACGGAAGCTGGAGCCTCGAGGTCGCCGAGATCGAGGGCTACGAGGAGGGCGGTGCCCCCTACATGCTCGCCTTCGGGCAGGACGCGGCCGGCGAGGTCTATGCGCTGACCTCGCTCACCACCGGTCCGGTCGGCTCGCTCGACACGATCTACCGGATCGTGCCGGCCGACTGATCGCGGATCCCGGGGGCCGGCCGGTGGCCGGCCCCTCCAGCCACGGGGCCGCCAGCCGGTCCGCCCGAGCAAGAGAATGTTGCGGAGACTTTCATGAAAACGGCCGCCGCGGTGCTCGTCGCCGCCGTGCTTTCCATTCCGGCGCTGCCGGTGACTGCGCAGGAGCGCAGCCTGCCGCCGGTGCCCTTCACCGAGGAATTCCTCACCGACGCCGCCAATATCGACGCTGGCGGCGTGATATGGGCCGATCAGTGCCGGCACTGCCACGGCGCCACCGCCTATCCGGGCAAGGCGCCCAAGCTGCGCCCGGCCCGCTACGAGCCCGATTTCGTCTACCGGCGGATCACCGACGGCTTCCGGGCCATGCCGGCCTGGAAGGATATCTACACCGACGAGGAACGGATGCAGATCACGGCCTATATCCTGTCCAACCGGTTCAACCCCTAGCGGGGCTGTCTATCTAGCTCTGCACGATTTGACCGTCGGCAAATCGTGACGCGCCTGCCTGCCCCCGGCAGGCGCGCCACGATCCCCGATCGTCCCCGACCTCCATTGAGCAAGTGGACGGCCTCCGCGCTCACGCCCTCCAGCCGTGGACCGGGGCGAGGCAGTGCCTCGCCTTGTCCGGTCCCGGGAGCGCGACGGCACGGCAGCGATCAACCGTAAACAGTACGACGCACCGCTTGAGCGCGTTTTTGAAAACATCAATGTTTTCAGATGTATAGATCCGGTGACACTGTGTCACCGGTGTTTCCGGCCTTGCTTCACGCCACGGCGCGCACTGGCACCGGGGGGCGCACGAGCCGGTCGAGACCCTCGTTCCAATGCGTCGGCGAGGGCGTGAAGCGCCCCCGCGCGCCGCTCAGCGATGGCGCTCCTCGAACTCGCGATTGAGCCCGTTGACGAAGCCCATCAGCTCCGGCCGCCGGTCGCGCCGCAGCCGCTCGGCGCGGATGATCGCGTTGAGCTCCGCCTCGCAGCGGGTCAGGTTCTCGTTGACCAGCACATAGTCGTACTCGGCCCAGTGGCTGATCTCGTCGCGCGCCTGCGCCATGCGCCCGGCGACCACCTCGGCGCTGTCCTGCCCGCGTGCCTTCAGCCGCGCCTCGAGCTCGGCGATCGACGGCGGCAGGATGAACACCGACACCACCGCATCGCGCAGCGACGAGTTGCGGATCTGCTGGCCGCCCTGCCAGTCCACGTCGAAGAGCACGTCCCGCCCCTGTGCCACCGCCGCCTCCACCGGCGCCAGCGGCGTGCCGTAGAAGTTCCCGAACACCTCCGCATGTTCGAGCATCGCCCCCGTCGCGATCATCTCCTCGAACTCGCGGCGGCTCTTGAAATGATAGTGCTGGCCCTCCTGCTCGCCGGGCAGCGGCGGGCGGGTGGTGGCCGAGACCGAGAACCGCACCTCCGGATCGCTCTCCAGCAGCCTTCGCGACAGCGTCGACTTCCCCGCCCCCGAGGGCGACGACAGGATGATCAGGAGGCCGCGCCGGGTGGCGGGAACAGTCATGGGTCTACTCCACGTTCTGGACCTGCTCGCGCATCTGGTCGATCACGACCTTCAGCTCGAGCCCGATCGCCGTCAGGTCCGAGGCCTGCGCCTTGGAGCAGAGCGTGTTGGCCTCGCGGTTGAACTCCTGGGTCAGGAAGTCGAGCTTGCGCCCCACCGGCCCCTGCGCCGCGATCAGCTCGCGCGCCGCCCCCACATGCCCGTCAAGCCGGTCGAGCTCCTCGGTCAGGTCGGCGCGCACCGCGATCTGCGCCAGCTCCTGCGCCAGCCGGCCCTCGTCCACCGCCGCCCCGCTCGCCGCCATCAGCGCCTCGACCCGCGTGCGCAGCAGCGCCCCGGTCCGCGCCCCCCGGGCCGCGGCGGTCTCGCGCGCCGCGGCGGTCAGCGCCGCGATCCGGTCCACCTGGTCCGACAGCACCCCCGCGAGCCCCGCCCCCTCCGTCGCCCGCGCGGCCCGGAGCGCCTCGAGGAGCGGCTCCACATCCGCGCCCAGCGCCTCCGTCAGCCCCGCGTCCACCGCCGGCGCGCCGGCCTCGGGCTCCAGCACCCCGCGCACCGCGATCAGCTCGCCCACCGAGGGCGGGGCGAGCGCGAGGCCGCGGGCCTCCGCCGCCGTCCGCGCCGCCGCGGCCGCCGCGATCACGGCCGCGAGCGCATCGGGGTTGAGCCGCAGCCCGCCGCCGGCCCCGCTTCCCGCGACCCTGAGGCCGACGGTGATCGAGCCGCGCGAGAACAGGCGCCCGGCGGCGGCCCGGATCGCCGCCTCCAGCCCCTCGCGCCCCTCGGGCAGGCGGATGCGCAGGTCGAGACCGCGGCCGTTGACGCTGCGCGCCTCCCAGGCCCATGTGACGGGGCCCAGGCTGCCGCCCCGATCGGCGAAGCCGGTCATCGACATCAGTGCCATGCTGGTTCGTTCCCGCTCGGGGCGAGTCTTCCTCGCCATTTTCGCCACTTTTGCGGCAAATTAAGTATTGCCGCGCAAAACGCGCGACTTTGCGGTACCGTTGGACTAGCGTATGAACACTTCGTTTACCAAGGTCCGGCCAGAGGCGCGGCCCGAGGTAATCCCGCCGCCTTGCCCCGGTCAAGTTTCGATATGAACGATCTGATGCTCGCCTCGCTGAAGTCTTACTGGGAGCGGCTGCGTGCCGGTCGGATCGCGCCCTACCGCGCCGAGATCGATCCCCGCCAGTTCGAGGGCGCGCTCGAGAACATGTTCATCATCGAGCGGCTGGCCCCCGACAACATGCGCATCCGCCTTGCCGGCATGAAGATCTGCGAGATGATCGGGATGGAGGTGCGCGGCATGCAGCCGGGCTTCCTCATCGACGAGGTGGACCGGCTCCGTTTCGAGCGCCTGCTCGGGGTGGTCATGGGCGAGCCCGCGGTGGTCGAGCTCCAGCTCGAGGCCCGCTCGCGCCTCGGCCCCTACCATGCCAGCATGCTGCTGATGCCGCTGCGCAGCGATCTGGGCGACATCAACCGCGTGCTCGGCTGCACCTCGGGCGAGGGCGACCGTTTCACCGCGCCGCTCGCCTTCTCGATCACCGACGTGGCCGTGACCCCGATCGAGCCCGCCCAGGGGGCCGAGACGCGCCAGGCCCTGCCGGGCTTCGCCGAGGAACAGGCCGCCTTCGCCGGTCCTGAGGGGCCGAAGCTCGTCGCCATCGACGGCAATCCCAACGCACCGTCGAAGCCCCGCGAGGGCGGGCCGAAGCTGCGGGTGATCGACGGCAAGTAGTCGGGACCCTGGCGGGCGCCGGCGTGGGGGTCGGCGCGGTCGGCGGGTGTGGTTCGCTGCGTTTGATCGCGTGCTTGTCTTTCTGCGTCCGCTGCGTCCGCTGCGTCCGCGACTGCCGGGCGGATTGTGGGCCGGGCAGCGTGGCGCGTCCTGCGGTTTCCGCCTGACCGCGTCCGGCACTGGTCCCGCGTCCGTCCTTTTTCCACGATTTGACCGTTGGCAAATCGTGACGCGCCTGCCTGCCCCCGGCAGGCGCGTTCCGCGCCGCCCAGGCAGGCGCGTCACGATCCCCGTCGGGCGTGACCTCCATGCAGAAAGCGGACGGCCTCCGGGCTCACGCGCTCCAACCGTGGGACCGGGGCGAGGCAGTGCCTCGCCTTTCCCGGTCCCGGGTGCAGGGGGAACCAATGCGACCGGCCGGATGCGGGGTCAGTACCTCAGCCGCGCATAATAGGACGCCTTCGCCGCCTCGCGCGCCTCGCCGAGCGTCGTGATGCCCTGCTGGCGCAGGAGCGGCAGCAGCCGCAGGAAGACCTCGGCCGTCGCCTGCGCGTCGCCGATGGCGGTATGGCGCCCCGAGACCGTCACCCCCAGCCGCTCCGCGATCGCCTCGAGCCCGTGCGATTCCTCGCGCGGATGCACCACGCTCGACAGGAGCAGCGTGTCGAGCACCGGCTGCTCGAACCGCACCCCGGTCGCGGCTTCCTTGAGTTTCAGGAACCGCATGTCGAAGGCGACGTTGTGCCCGACCAGCACCGTGTCCGCGGCGAAGGCGTGGAAGGCGGGCAGCACCTCGCCGAGGGTCGGCTGGCCGCGGACCATCTCCGGCCGGATGCCGTGGATCGGGATGCCCGCCTCGGGGATGCTGCGCTGCGGATCGACGAGCTGCTCGAACCCCTCGCCGCGCAGCAGCCGGCCGTTGACGATGCGTATCGCGCCGATCTGGATGATCTCGTCGCCCCGCGCCGGGTCGAGCCCGGTCGTCTCGGTGTCGAAGACCGTATAGGCGATTTCCTCGAGCCCCCGCTCGTCGAGCGCCCGGCTCGCCTCGCTCGCCGCAAAGAGATCGAAATCGTAGTACTCCGGCCTGCTCTCGGTCGCGGTCTCGTCCGCCGAGGGATCGCCGGCCGCGAGCGGCAGCAGGAAGCGGATGAACGAGACGCGCTCCGTCCGGTCGTGCGCGACCCAGACCTCGCCGCCATGGCGCTCGGCGACGTCGCGCACCGTATGGGGCGAGCGCTCCCCGCCGATCTGCATCGCCTCGTTCTGCCAGTTCGTCAGAGGCTCCGCGCCCGTGGCCTCGCCCGACCAGACCAGATCGAGCGTCGCCCGCCCCGCCGCGCGGCCGAGCCGGAGCCGCAGGCCCGGCTCCCCGCCCGCCACCAGCCGGCTGGCAAGGAAGGCAAGCGCCTGGATCAGCGCGAAGCTGTCGACATTGACCCACAGGGTCTCGTCCGCGGCATCGACCGCCACCGGCTGCCCGGCCGCGGCCTCGATCCGCAGAGCCGCGGCGGCGAGCAGGTCGGCGCCGAGCATCTCCTGCAGCGGCCAGCGCGTCATCACGTCCTGCGCCGAGCTCGCCGCCAGCGCCTCGAGCCGCCCGCTCATCGCCGAGACCTCGTCGCGCACGACGCCCTGGAACCGGTCGCGGTCCTCGGCATCGAGGTCGGGATAGTCGAGCATGTCGAGTGCTGCCTGCATGCTGGCGAGGGACGCCCGGCTCGCCTCGGTCAGCTCCAGAAGCTGCCGGTCGCGGCGCGACTGGGCCGCGTAATCCTCGGTGATGTCGTCGAAGAGAAGCACATAGCCGGTCAGCGCCGGCGCCTCGCCCGCCCCGGGACGCACCGGCGCCATGCCGACCCGCAGGAGATGGCCCAGAGGCGTCGTCGTCACGAACCGCGCCGAGGCCGACGGATCGCCCCGCGCGATCC
Source organism: uncultured Rhodovulum sp. (assembly GCA_964514775.1). Taxonomy (GTDB): domain Bacteria; phylum Pseudomonadota; class Alphaproteobacteria; order Rhodobacterales; family Rhodobacteraceae; genus Amaricoccus. The sequence goes on along the minus strand of CAZESN010000048.1, from coordinate 6,731 downwards.
GCCGGGCGACGGTTTCGCGGGCATGATCGATCAGGGCCCGGTCGACCACCCCGTGGATGGAGCGCCCGAGCCCGATCAGCTCGGCCCCCGCCGCCCCGCCCGGCACGCGCGACAACCGCCGGAAGAGCGCCCGCGCCCGCCCGTTGTAGAGCAGGATCCGCCCCTCGAGATTGCACACCACCACGCTCTGCTGGAGCTCGGCCATCAGGGCGCCGAGCTGGTCGCGCTCATGCGCCACCTCGCGGCTGGCCTCGCGGATCCGCTCGCCCAGCCGGTCGCGCAACTCGCGCCGCGCGCCGTTGAGCGCGTTGACCGCCTCGGCGAGCGCGCGCATCTCCGGTGCTCCCTGCGGGATCAGGTCGGGCGCCGTGCCGGTCCCGAGCATCACCCGCGTCGCGCCCGCCATCCGTCCGGCCGCAGCCACATAGGCATCGTGGAACCGCCGCGCCGCGAGGCCGCCGAGAACCGCAGCCACCAGCCACCAGAGCACCGCCAGCATGCCGTGCGTCGCGGCGAGCGGCCCGAGCACCGCGTCGACCGCCGCCCGCGTCTCCGGGTCGAGCGCGGCCCTCAGCCCGACCGCCCCGACCCCGAGCCAGACCGCGAGCGCCACCCCCGGCGCCAGCACGGCGAGCACGAGCCGGCGGTCGATCTTCACGCGAGCATGTCCCGGACCTTCGCCACCAGATCCCGGGTCGAGAAGGGCTTGGTCACATAGGCGTCCGCCCCGGCGCCGACGCCGCGCGCCACGTCGGTCTCGCGCCCCTTGGCGGTCAGCATCAGGATCCGCGTGGCCCGCAGATCCGCGTCCGCGCGCACCGCCTCGCAGACGTCGAATCCCGTCATCCCCGGCATCATCGCGTCGAGGAGCACGAGGTCCGGCCGCTCGCGCCGGATCGCCTCGAGCGCCTGCGCCCCGTCCCGCGCCACCAGCACCTCGTAGCCCGCGCGCTTCATCATGAACTCGAGCGAGACCACGATGTTCGGCTCGTCGTCGGCGATCAGCACGCGCGTCGTCATGGCTTCTCCTCCCCGTCAGGCCGGAAGGGCAGGCTGAACGCGAAGCATGCGCCGCCGCCCGCCTCCGATTCCAGCCACATCCGGCCCCCGAAATGATCCACGATCTGGCGGCTGATCGGAAGACCGAGACCGGTCCCCGGCGGCCGGCTCAGCGCATCGCCGCCCTGGCGGAACTTCTCGAACACCGTCGCGCGGTCGCCGGGCGGCACGCCGGGGCCGTTGTCGCGCACCCGCACCTCGAGCCCGGCCGCATCGCTGCGCAGCACCACCTCGACCCGTCCGCCCGCATCGGGCACGAACTTCGCCGCGTTCGAGAGGAGGTTGAGCATCACCTGCGTCAGCCGGTCGGGATCGGCGCGGATCACCGGCACCGCCTCGGGCAGGTCGAGCACCACCTCCGCCCCCCGCCCGCGAAAGAGCTCGCCCGTCGCGCGAACGGCGTCCGCGACCAGCGCGCGCATGTCCACGTCGCTGCTGTGCCATTCGGCATGGCCCGACTCGATCTTGGCCATGTCGAGCACCTGGTTCACCAGCCGGCCGAGCCGCTGGCTCTCGGCGACGATGATGCGCAGGAACTCCTCGCGCTCGGCCTCCTCGATGTCGGGTGCGTCGAGCATCAGCTCGGAGAGCGCCCGGATCGAGGTGAGCGGCGTGCGGAGCTCATGGGTGACCGAGGACATGAAGTCGTCCTTGAGCTCGTCGAGGCTCTTCAGCTCCTCGTTGGCGGCGCGCAGCTCGGCGCTCGTCTCCTCGAGCGCGCGGGCGTAGACACGCAGCTGCGACGCCTCGCCGAGGATCTCGATCACGTCGTCGATGCCGAGCGGCTCCTCCTGCGCGATCGAGGCCACCATCACCCGGGCCGAGGCGCTGCCGACCGCGCCGGCGAGCTGGCGCTCGACGCGGTCGACGAGCCGCGCGTCGGGGACGATGGCGGCGGGGTCCGCCACCCCGGTCTCGCGCGCGTGCTCCTCGAAGACCGCGCGCGCCCGCTCCTCGCCGAGGAGCCGCACCGCGAGGCCGCGCAGGTCCTCGAGCCTGGCGCGGCCGCGCCAGAAGACCGGCGCAGGTTCGCCCGCGCCCGGGCCCCGGTCAAAGACGTCGACGAAGAGGAGCGCCTGGCTCGCCTCGCGGGCCGAGGGGGACCGGGCGAGCGACAGCCCGACATAGAGGCCGACGTTGACGACGAGGCTCCAGAAGAGCGAATGCGTCAGGCTGTCGAGCCCGGTGATGCCGAAGAGCCGCTCGGGCGCGAGCAGGGCGATCCCGAAGGGGCCGTCCTCGATGAACCCGTCCCCGATCCAGCCCGATTTCGCCACCGAGGGCAGCATCAGGGTATAGGCCCAGACCGCGAACCCGCCGAGCAGCCCGCCGAGCGCCCCGGCCCGGGTGCCGCCGCGCCAGTACATGCCGATCAGGAGCGCCGGGCCGAACTGCGCCACGGCCGCGAAGCTGATCAGGCCGATCGAGACCAGCGCATAGGCCTCGCCCGCGATCTGGAAGTAGAGATAGCCGAGCAGCAGCACGCCCACGATCGCCGCCCGCCGGATGTTGAGCAGGAGCCGCGTCAGGTCCCCGCCGGCCCGCGAGACGAACCACGACCGCCGCAGGAGCGCGGGCATGACGAGGTCGTTGCAGACCATGGTCGAGATCGCCACCGTCTCGACGATCAGCATGCCGGTGGCCGCCGAGAGCCCGCCGACATAGGCCACGAGCACCAGCAGGGTCGCCCCCTGCGCCAGCGGCAGCGACAGGACGAAGGTCTCGGGGTCCATGGCGCCGGGGCCGAAGAGCACCAGCCCGCCGAGGGCGATCGGCAGCACGAAGATGTTGATGAGCAGGAGATAGGCGGGGAATATCCAGGCCGCGCGCTTCAGATGCCGCTCGTCGACGCATTCGACGACCATCATCTGGAACTGGCGCGGCAGCAGCAGGACCGAGAGCGCCGCCAGCATGGTCAGCGCGAACCACTGCGCATAGCCGAACGACGCCGCGCCCTCGTCGCCGCCGAGGCGCATGAGCGCGCCGAGATCGGGCAGGGCCTGTGCCCGCGCCCAGATGTCGGCCATGCCGTCGAAGAGCCCCCAGGTCACGAAGGCGCCGACCGCGAGGAAGGCCGCGAGCTTGACTACCGACTCGAAGGCGATGGCGGCGACCATGCCTTCGTGGCGCTCGGCGCTGTCGAGATGGCGGGTGCCGAAGAGGATGGTGAAGGCCGCGAGCGCCAGCGCCACGACCAGGGCGCCGTCCTGCCACCAGGCGAGGCTCGGGCCCGCGCTTGCACCGGGTCCGTGGGTCAGCAGGTGATAGCCCGCGGAGACGGCCTTCAGCTGGAGGGCGATGTAGGGGACGATACCGACCACGGTGATCAGCGTGACCAGCGCGGCGAGGAGCGGGCTCTTGCCATAGCGGCTGGCGATGAAGTCGGCGATCGAGGTGATGCGGTAGGTCCGGGCGATCCGGATCATCTTGCGCACCACGATCCAGGCGACCAGCATGGCGAGCGTCGGCCCGAGGTAGATGGGCAGGAACCAGATCCCTTCTGCGGCGGCGCGCCCGACGCTGCCGAAATAGGTCCAGGCGGAGCAGTAGACCCCGAGCGACAGCGCATAGATCCAGGCGTTGCCGATCACCGACCGCCCCTGCGCCCCCCGCCTGTCGGCAAAGGCCGCGATGGCGAAGAGCAGCAGCAGGTAGCCCGCCGAGACGGCGAGGACCAGCGACGCCGGGATCATCGCCCGCGTTCCCGGAGCGGCGCAGGGAGGCCGACGGTATCGCGCTTGCGGGCTGCACCCCGTACCCGCCTCGCTCCGCCGTCTGTCCCTCTCTTTCTTCCGGCTAGAAACCTGGAGAGCAGTGCCTGGGGCGCGGGGGCTTTGAGCGCCCCGCCGGTGCAGGCGAACACGCCTGCGCCCAGCAAAAGGACTCGCGCGCAACTGCGCGCACGACTGGGCGCCAGAGGGCGCCCCGGGCCGGCCCCTGCCGGCCTGAGCGCCGGCCGAGCGGGAGCCGCCGGCCCCCCGAGGCCGGTGCCTTCCGCGTCGCTTCCCGCCGGCTTGGCTCGCCGGGAAATTCGCGCGTTAACACTTTTATCCTTTGTTTTCAACACGAACGCCCATGTCCCACTGTGGGACATCCACGCCCGGGTCCCCAGTCACTCATCCCGCCCTCCCGCGCTTGCCCAGGCGAGGAGCCCGATCAGCCCCCCCCAGATGCCGAAGAGCGCCACGGGCAGAAGCGGCAGGCCGAGGACCGTCGCATCGCGGTCCCAGACGCTCAGCATCGGGAAGTTGAAGAGCACGAGCGCGGCCGCCAGCAATGCGACGAGCGCCTGGGGCCCGGATCTCCCGCCCCCCCTCACAGCGCGTCGAACCGGTAGTGGCGGCCGAGCCACTGCCTGAAGCCGCGCACGATGGCGAGCGAGTCCTTCAGCGCCTGCCGCTCGAGCGTCCCGAGCTCGCTCAGCCGGATCGCATTGCCCGGTGCCCGGCCGTCGTGGATCTGGCGCAGGTTGTTCATGAGCTTCAGTCCGATCAGAAAGCGCAGCGCATCGGTCAGGTCCCGGGCCTGGGCCGGATCGATCCGGCCGGCCGCGACCAGGGCGTCGAGCCGGTCGGCGGTGCCGAGCGGCTCGATCCGGAACTGGAGCGCCAGCGCCCGCACCCCGTGGACGATGGGAAAGATCCCGAGCTTCTTGATGTCGATCTCCGCCGCCCCCCGTCCGCGCAGCCCCGGCAGCCGGGACCACCAGCTTCCGTCCTCGCCGAACTGCTCCACCGCGCGGGCGAACCGGGCGAAATAGGCGGCGTCGTCCATGAGCACCCGGTCGACGTGGTGCCGCGCGGCATGGAGGAGCTCGCCATCCCCCGCCACCGCCGCCGCGTCGAGGAAGATCGCGAGGTTCATCGGACCGTCCGCCTCGGCCCCATGGATCCACCCCGTGAGCGTCTCCCGGAAGCCGGCGAGCGGCTGACGCCAGAGCGGCCGGCTCAGCATGATGCCGCCCGGGCAGGGCGGGTAGCCGAAGTCGATAAGCGCCGCGGTAAAGGCCTCCGTGACCGCCTCGAGCCCGTCGAACGCGAAGCCGTCGCGCAGGATCAGGGCATTGTCCTGGTCGGTCTTGACGATCTGCTCGCCCCGCCCCTCGCTGCCCATCACGATCAGGCAGCTGTTGGCGCGCAGGTCTTCGGGTGCCAGCAGCTCCCACAGGCGCTCGAACACCCGCCGGTTCAGCTCGGTGACCAGGCGCGAGATCACCTCGACCCGGATCCCGTCCTCGTGGAGCACCGCGATCAGCCCGTCGATCTGGCGCGCCGCCTCGGCGAGCTCGGCCACGCTTCCGGCCTCGGTGGCCTGGAGCGCGATCAGATGCGAGTGGCTGGCGAGGAAGGCCATCAGGTCGAGCTGGCGCAGCACGCCCACCACCTCGCCGCGCTCGCGCACGACCACCCGGTGGATGCGGTGTCGCAGCATCAGGATCAGGGCTTCGAAAAGCTCGTCGCCGGCCTCCACCGACCAGGGCTCGAAGGCCGTGATCTCGCGCACCGGCAGTTCGGCCGGCGGCACCCCCTGCGCGAGCGCGTCACGCAGGTCGGTGGTGGTGAAGATGCCGATCCGCCCGCCGTCGCGCACCAGCGCATCGGTGAGCCCGCGTCCGGCAAGCTCGCGGCAGAGCGTGACGAGGTCGGTCGCCCCGTCGACGAAGAAGGGCTTGCGCACCAGGGCGTCGCCGACGCGCGAGGTCATCAGCGACACCAGCTCGCGGCGGTCCCGCCGCAGCGCTTCGGCCCGCCCCGGGAGGGGCGGGCCGTCGGGCCCGGCGTGAGCCGGACGCTCGGTCATGGCCTGGCCACGGCGCTCAGTGCGCCGAGGCTTCGGACGCGCCTATGCCGGTCTCGGACCGCACCTGCTGGGCCGGGAAGCCGGCCCGGTCGATGCGGGCGCGCTGGCTGTTGTCGAGCTTCGAGACGATCCAGATGCCGAGGAAGGCAAGGGTCATCGAGAAGAGCGCCGGCGAGGTGTAGGGGAAGGGGGCCGAGCCCGCCGGGTTGCCGAGGGTGGCCTCCCAGACCGAGGGCGACAGGATCGTGAGCCCCACCGAGGAGATCAGGCCGAGGAACCCGCCGACCACCGCGCCCTTGGTCGTGCAGTCCTTCCAGAGCACCGACATGAACAGCACCGGGAAGTTCGCCGAGGCCGCCACCGCGAAGGCGAGCGAGACCATGAAGGCGATGTTCTGCTGCTCGAAGGCGATGCCGAGAAGCACGGCCAGCAGGCCGAGCGAGAGCGTGGTGATCCGCGACACCTTGAGCTCGGAGGCGCTGTCGGCCTTCCCGTTCTTGAAGACGGTCGAGTAGAGGTCGTGGCTGACCGCCGAGGCGCCCGAGAGGGTGAGGCCGGCGACGACCGCGAGGATCGTGGCAAAAGCCACCGCCGAGATGAAGCCGAGGAAGAGATCCCCACCCACGGCATTGGCCAGATGCACGGCCGCCATGTTGTTGCCGCCTATGAGCCCGCCGGTCGCAGCGTCGATATAGCTCGGGTTGGTCAGCACGAGGGTGATCGCGCCGAAGCCGATGATGAAGGTGAGGAGGTAGAACCAGCCGATCCATGCGGTCGCCCACATCACCGACTTGCGTGCCTCGCGGGCGCTGGGGACCGTGAAGAAGCGCATCAGGATATGCGGCAGGCCGGCGGTGCCGAACATCAGCGCC
>CAZESN010000047.1:0-15090 GCA_964514775.1 uncultured Rhodovulum sp. | reverse complement strand
TCTCCGCCGACAACATCCGCGACACCTTCAAGGTGATGCTGCAGATGGCGGTGGTGCTGACCTTCGGCGCCAAGTGCCCGGTGGTGAAGATCGGCCGCATGGCCGGCCAGTTCGCCAAGCCGCGTTCGGCGCCGTTCGAGACGGTCGACGGGCGGGAACTGCCGAGCTACCGCGGCGACATCATCAACGGGTTCGATGCGACCGAGGCCGACCGGGCACCCGACCCGGACCGTATGCTTCAGGCCTACCTTCAGGCGGCGGCTTCGCTGAACCTGCTGCGCGCCTTCAGCCAGGGCGGTTTTGCGGATATCGCGCGGGTCCATGCCTGGACGCTCGATTTCACCAGCGGCCAGCCGGGCTATGAGAAGTACCATGCGCTGGCGAACCGGATCTCGGACGCGCTCGACTTCATGACCGCGGCCGGTGTCGGCTCGGACAACACCGATGCGCTGCACCGGGTCGATTTCTACACCTCGCACGAGGCGCTCCTCCTCGAGTACGAGGAGGCGCTCTGCCGGATCGATTCGACGACGGGTGTCCCGGTGGCCGGGTCGGGGCACATGCTGTGGATCGGCGACCGCACGCGCCAGCCGGACGGGGCGCATGTAGCCTTCTGCCGCGGCGTGCAGAACCCGATCGGGATGAAATGCGGGCCATCGATCAGTGAAAGCGATCTGCTTCGGCTCATCGACCTTCTGAATCCGAAGAACGAGGCGGGTCGGCTGACGCTGATCGCCCGGTTCGGGGCAGGGCAGGTCGGCGAGCACCTGCCGCGGCTGATCCGGGCGGTCGAGCGCGAGGACCGCAAGGTCGTCTGGTCCTGCGACCCGATGCACGGCAACACCATCAAGTCGGCGAGCGGCTACAAGACCCGACCCTTCGAGCGGGTGCTGCGCGAGGTGCGCGAGTTCTTCGCGATCCACCAGGCGGAGGGCACGATCCCGGGCGGCGTGCATTTCGAGATGACCGGCCAGGACGTCACGGAATGCACCGGCGGCGTGCGGGCGGTGACGGACGAGAATCTGTCGGACCGCTACCACACGGCCTGTGATCCGCGGCTGAACGCAAGCCAGTCGCTCGAGCTTGCCTTCCTCGTGGCCGAGATGCTGCACCAGCGGCTCGAGGCGCAGCGCGCGGTGGGCTGACACCGCGCGGCTTCGGCCGACCGGCAGTGATTCTTGCGGGGCGCATCGGTTCGTGCGCCCCGCAGTTCGTTTCAGGAGGCGCGCTTATGACCCGATCGGTACTGGTCCTGACAGCGGCGGCAGGCGTACCCGACGCGGCTGCCGATGGAGCACGGGCCGCCCTTCCCGCTGCCGGAGCACCGAATCGGCTGGCCGCGACGGCGGTCGAGATCGGGTTCGAGGGGGTGGCCGAAGCGCCCGTGCTTGCGGGGATCGATGCGAATGTGGTCCCCGCCGGCGGAAGGCGTCGGCAGCTTCTGATCGCTGACATGGATTCGACGATCATCGATGTCGAATGCATCGACGAGCTCGCCGATTTTGCCGGAGTAAAGCCGCAGGTGGCGGCAATCACCGAGGCGGCCATGCGCGGGGAGCTCGATTTCGAAGGGGCGCTCGACGCCAGGGTCGCGCTGCTGAGGGACCTGCCCGAGACCGTGCTGCAACAGTGCTACGACGAGCGGGTGCGACTCAATCCCGGCGCGCGGACCATGGTCCGGACGATGGCGGCGTTGGGTGCAGGGACGTTGCTGGTGTCGGGAGGGTTCACCTTCTTCGCGGCACGAGTGGCCGAAGCAGCCGGCTTCGCAGAGCATCAGGCAAATGTCCTGGAGACGAAGGCCGGCCGGCTGACCGGCACCGTGTCCCGGCCGATCGTTGGCCGCGAGGCCAAGCGGTTGGCCCTCGATGCAGCGACGCGGGCTCGTGGGATCACTCTCGCGGAGGCGCTGGCGATCGGGGACGGGGCGAATGACCTGGCGATGATCGAGGTGGCCGGGCTCGGCATCGCCTATCGCGCGAAGCCTGCGCTGGCAGCCGTAGCAGACGCCCGTCTCGATCATTCAGACCTGACGGCGGTCCTGGCGCTACAGGGCATCCCGGAACGGGAGTGGCGCCGGGCCTAGGCCGTGTGGCCGTAGCGGTCGAGTAGTTGCAGATTTCTGGCTATCATATTGATATATGGAAGATTTCTATGAGAGTGGGTGGGGAGCAGTCCTGACTGCGGCCCTGTGCGATTCCTGAGCCGACGGTTTCCAGCCTGCAATCCTGCGAATTGCCGACGGCGCCGTTTTTCGAAGAGCTTGGAGCAAAATCAGAACAGCCCGCGTTTTATGCAGGCTGTTCCGGGAAGTAACCAGATGGAGCCGGAAGGCGGGAGCTTTCCCGGCCGCGTGTGGTGCGCGACGCCGGGAAAAGCTGTCGCCCTCAGGCGGCCGCGCGGGTCCGGCGGCGGCGAACGGCGGCGATCACGGCAGTGCCGGTGAGCAGCAGCAGGGCCGCAGGCGGCACCGGGATCGGCGCCAGCGACGGATCGGTCAGCGCGACGCGCACGTTGTCGATGCCGAAACCGTCATTGAGACGGCTGTTCTCCAGCAGGACGGTGAGCGAGGTCACGACCTCGGTCAGCAGTATGTCGACGACATAGATGCCGCCATCGGCTTCACGGCCGTTCGCTCCGAGCACGTTCGAGAAGAGTTGGTCACCGATCTTGATCGAGAACTTCGTGCCCTTCTGGTCAGCGACGTCGGTCAGGATGAAGGAGAGCGCGTTGAACGCCGGCATCCCGCCGACCTCCCACTTCATGCCGTAGGTATCGTTGCTATCGAGCCAGCTGTTGCCGCCCGTCGTCATGTTGTGGCGGTGCCAAGCCATGTCGTTGTCGTTGCGGACCTGCAGATTGTCTGCGTTGCCGACAACCGAGGTGCCGTATCCAGTCCCGCCGATCGCAGTGAACACGCCGACAGCGGTCGACGGGTTGGCGGTACCAGAAGTCCCGTTCCAGGAGGCGAAACCCTCGAAATTCTCGGTGACCGAAATCTCGCCCGCGGTCTTGCGTGAATCGAGATCGGCCAGGGCACCCGCAACGTTCTTGGGTGCATAGCTGGAGATGTTCAGTGATGCAGCGCTGGCAACCGAGCCAACGGCGAGCGCGGCAACGACGGCCAGCCCGCCAACATACAGGCGTACTCTAGTATACATGATCCTCACCCCAAAGCTTACGCTTAACAATTCCTTTACATGATCGCTTTGCGCGCGGGCAGGGGGCATTTGGAGTCAAGGTTAAGATGTGGCGCCCGTGCATCTGTGGCAGGCCGAGGGATGCCGTCTCTACCGCATGGTCGAGCATCGCAGGCAGCCATTAACCGCGCCCTAACCATTTTTGCACGACCTATGCACCGAAGCTGTGACGCGGAGCCGGATGATGGCGTTGTCGGGATATATGGTGCTTGTAGTGTCGGCGGCGTGCGGCATGGGTCTGTTTCTGCTCGCCTGGGCCTGGTCGGTGCGTCGCAGACGGAGGCGGGCCGTCGCGGAGGGCGGAGCGGTAGCGGAGACGCGGCCTGCCGATCCGATGGCGCGGTTGCTCGAACAGCGAATCGAGGCAATGGAGAGCCGGATCGGCGAGATGGCCGCGCGCCAGGCAACAGGCTCGTCGGACGAGAAGCTCCAGGCGATGGCCGGGTCGCTCCTGACACTGGTGCGCGACAAGAACGCTGCGATGGACACGGCGATGGCCGGGCTCGACCAGCTCCGCGCGCGGATGCGGACGCTCGAGCAGATCGGCGATGTGGCCGAGGCGCGGGGGCTCTTCGAGGGGCTCGGGGCGCGCCTCGACACGGTTCAGGCCGCCCAGTCGGCGGGCGAGGCGGCCCTGACCGCGCGGCTAACGGCGCTGGAGGCGGCCGAGCCAGGGGCCGCGCTGGCCGGACAGTTCTCGCGGCTGATTGAGCACAAGGATGCAGCGCTTGCCGCGGTGATCGACCGGATCGCCCCGATCGAGGCGCGGCTCGACGAGCTGCGCGCCGCCCAAGCCGAGATGGCGGGGCCGGGCGCCTTCGCGCGCATGACACAGCCAATGGTCGAGCGCATCGCGGCGCTCGAGGCGGCGCTCGGAGAGCGGGATCCGCAGCCGGTGCTCGACGCTTTTGCGGCCCGCCTCGACGCGGTCCAGTCGTCGCAGGACGCCAGGTTCGCGGTGGTCGAACAGGCAGCCGCGGATCCGCGGCGCGCGCTCGACCGGTTCGCAGAGCGTCTCGAGGCACTGCAGGAGCGGGTGGCCTCCGTCGAGGTGGCGGGCTCGAATCCGTTCGGAGAGATTTCCGAGCAGCTCACGCGTCTCTACGCGCAAAAAGACGCGGCGATGGAGACGGTACTTGCGCACCTCGCCCCGCTCGAATCCCGGCTGTCGGCGCTGGAGGCGGCAGAGCGCGACCCGAAGGCGGCGCTCGACGCGATCGGCGCGCGATTCGAGGCGCTTCAGGCCCGGGTGGGCGTGCTGGAGACGCCGGGGGAGAACCCGTTCACCGAGATCTCGGAGCAGCTGGCTAGGCTTTACGCGCAGAAGGACGCGACCGTCGAGGCGGTATTCGTGCGGCTCGCGCCGCTGGAGCTGCGCCTCGGGGCAATGGAGCGTGACCTGGCGGCGGCGAACCCACAAGCGATGCTGGACCGCTTCGCCGAGCGGCTTGCGGGGCTTCAGGGGCGGGTCACCGACCTGGAGGCTCCGGGCGACAGCCCGTTCGCGGAGATTTCGGAGCAACTGACGCGCCTCTATGCCCAGAAGGATGCAACGGTGGAGACCGTGTTTGCCCGGCTCGCGCCGCTGGAAGCGCGGCTGGGAGCGATCGAGGCCGCGGTATCTGGACTGGACCCGCAGGCAGCGCTGGAGCGGTTTGAAGAGCGGCTGGAGGCGTTGGAGGCACCCGGCGAGAACCCATTCGCCGAGATTTCGGAGCAGCTGACGCGTCTCTATGCCCAGAAGGATGCAACCGTCGAGACGGTTTTTGCGCGACTTGCACCGTTGGAGGCGCGGCTGGGGGTGATCGAGGCGTCGGTGGCGGGGCAGGACCCGCAGGCGATGCTCGACCGGTTCGCGGAGCGGCTGGAGGGCCTTCAGGCACGGGTAGCCGATCTGGAGGCGCCGGGCGAGAACCCATTCGCCGAGATTTCCGAGCAGTTGACGCGCCTCTATGCGCAGAAGGATGCGACGGTGGAGACGGTGTTTGCCCGGCTTGCACCGCTGGAGGCGCGGCTTGGGACGATAGAGGCATCGATGTCCGGACAGGACCCGCAGGCAGCGCTCGAGCGGTTTGCCGAGCGGCTGGCGGCGGTCGAGGCGGAGGCAGCCGGATCGGACCCGCGCATTGCGGCGCTGGAGGCTGCCGATCCTCGGGCGGAACTGGCAGAACTCGGCGCGCGCATAGCCGAGCTGCAGGTGTCCCAGGGCGCGGCCGGGGAAAGGCTGGCGGCGCTGCAGGACGCGATGGCCGATGCGCATCCGTTTACGGCGATCTCGGAGCAACTGGCGCAGCTCTATGCGCAGAAGGATGCGGCGGTCGAGGCTGTGGCCGGGCGACTGGCACCGCTGGAGGCGCGGCTGCGCGATATCGAGCTGCGGCCGGAACCTGCGAGCGCCGACGAAGCCCGTGCCCAGGCGGAGGAGATCGCCACGCAGATGATGGCGCTTCGGGCGGCGGCTGCCCAGACCGAGCTCTTTGCGGACCGGCTTGCGCTGATCGAGGCGAGCCTGCCGCGGCTGTCGGCCGCGCAGTCCCTGATGCTCCAGGCGCTGGAGCGGCAAGGGGTGTCTGCGGCCTCGCGCACACCGGCCGCCGTGATTGCCCCTCCGCCGGAGGATCCGCCTGCTGCCCCGGCGGACGGAACGGCGGGCGTGCTGGATCTGACGGACCTGCCGCGGGTCGTTTCGCTCCACCACGGTTGATACGCGGTCGATACCCGGCCGCCGGTTGCGACGGCCCTGCTCTTCCTGTCCCGAAAGGCATCCGCCATGGATACGCATTCCGCCGACGCCGTGCCTGCCGTTCTGAGCGACCTGATCGCGGCGGGTCTTGTCAGCCACGAGATGATCGGCGACCCCGCACGCCTCGCAGCCGAGGCACCGGTGCTGAGAGAGCTCTGCGCACGGGTTGGCGGGACGGTCTACCGGATGGGCCGGTTCCACTATGCGTTCCGTGCAGGGGCCGGGGATCTCGACGGACAGCTCGGCGCGCTCGCGCCGGGTGACTGGGCCGGAGCACTTGAGGGGGCGCTCCAGAATGCGCTCGGGACCGAAACGGTCTGGGTGAACGCGGCGAGCCTGATGGCGGGCGAGCCGGAGATGCTCGATCAGACACTCCTGCTCCTGCGTGCGCATGACGCCGCGGTCTCTGGCGGGCTGGCGGCAGCCTCGCCGGGCGTGCGGGCGGTGGTCGATGCGCGTTACGCCACCGAAATCGCACGGCTGACGGCCGGGGCCGGGCCCGGGTCGGAACTCGACGCACGGCTTTCGGCAATCGAGGCCCGGCAGGCAGAGGTGCTGGCGCGGATCGAGGCGGTCGCGGAGCAGGCCGCAGATTTCGAGAAACGGCTCTGCCTGACGCTGGCGGAATTCCTTGCACAGATTGAGCCGCAGATGGCGGCGGCCAGGGCCGCGCGGTGAGTACGGTGCCGGAGCCGGGGCACGTGTTGGCGCTGCGTCGCGCAGAGCAGGACCGCCTTCGTGCGGAGCGGCTGGCTCGGCTGCGGGAGGGCCCAAGTGGAGCTGCAGCGAAGGAGGTTTCGGCGAGCGCGGTGCTGACGCTGCCCCGACCCGAGGACGGGCGCGACGCCGAGGAGGCGATGCACGACTTCCTGAAGGCGTTGCTTGGTGACGAGGTCCCCGCTGCAACTGCGGAGGTGGCGCCACCTATTCCGCAGGCGCCGCCCGGCTGCGATCTTGATCGTCTGCCGGGCGTGGGGCCGGGGCTGGTCCGGGCTCTGCGCCGGGCTGGCTTGGGCGGTCTTGTCGAGGTCGCGCGGCTGGGTCCGGACCAGCTGGCCACACGCCTCGGGCCGATCGGACGACTGGTGCCGGCAGAGAGCTGGGTGGCAACCGCGGCCGTCGCGAACCGCCCGTCGCAGCCCGGGGCCTGACAGGGGTCTTGTCGGAGCCGGCCTTGAATCAGGGCGCATCCCTCGCCTATACAGCGCGGATCCAGGAACACGACCGGACGGAGTATCGATGGCCGGGCACTCGAAATGGGCCAATATCCAGCATCGCAAGGGCCGGCAGGACGCCGCGCGCTCGAAGTTGTTCTCCAAGTTCTCCAAGGAGATCACCGTCGCCGCGAAGATGGGGGATCCCGACCCGGACAAGAATCCGCGCCTGCGCCTCGCCGTAAAGGAAGCCAGGGCGAATTCGATGCCTAAGGACAACATCGACCGCGCGATCAAGAAGGCGCTGGGTGGTGATGCGGAGAACTACGAGGAGATCCGCTACGAGGGCTACGGGCCGAACGGGGTCGCGATCATCGTCGAGGCGATGACGGACAACCGCAACCGTACGGCGTCCAATATTCGCTCGACCTTTTCCAAGCGCGGCGGCAGCCTCGGCGAAACCGGCTCGGTTGCCTTCATGTTCGACCGCAAGGGGCAGATCGTCTATCCCGCCTCGGCCGGCGATGAGGATGCGATCATGGAGGCCGCGATCGAGGCCGGCGCCGAAGACGTCGAGAGTTCCGAGGACGGGCATGTCGTCTGGTGCGCCGTCGAGGACCTCAACGACGTCTCCACTGCGCTCGAAGGGGCGGTCGGCGAGGCCGATTCGACCAAGCTCGTCTGGCGGCCCCAGACCACCACCGAGCTCGGGCTCGAGGCGGCTCAGAGCCTGATGAAGCTCATCGAGGCGCTCGAGGACGATGATGACGTGCAGTCGGTGACCGCGAACTTCGAGATCTCCGACGAGGTCATGGCGCAGCTCTGACCACCCGAAACCAGTCCTGCCTGCGCTTGTCCGGTGCGATGGAGCCGGCTCTGCTCTGATGCCGATCAGATGCTCTGCCTACCGGAGAAACGATGGGAGAACTTTGAGGCATTCGCTTGAAATCCGCGTGGCTTTGGTCAATGTCGGAGACCTCGGGGATTGGCCGACAGGCGGCGAACTGCCAGATTGGCCGGAATAAGCGATGCAGGTTGGGGAATGATTCGAATGATCCGGGCGGTGGCCGCCGGTTTGATCATCTCGGCCGGTACGGCGCTGGCAGATGATGGGCAGGTCTCCGGTATCGCCAGCTATCGCGAGCGCATCATGCCCCCGCCCGGCGCCGTCTTCGAGGCGGTGCTGCAGGACGTCAGCCGCGCCGACGCGCCGGCGGCTGAGCTTGGCCGTGTGACCATCGCCGACGCCGGTGGTCCTCCCTATCGCTTCGCGATACCTTATGAAAAGAACGTGATCGACGATCGGCATGTTTATGCCGTCAGGACGACGCTTCACTACCAGGGACAGCTGATCTTCACCTCGGATACAACCTATCCGGTGCTGACCCGGGGCGCGTCCGATGAGGTTGAGATCATGATGGTCCGCGCGAGTGCCGGCAGTGGTGCTGGTGAAGGTGCGCTCAGGCCAAGGGCCCGGGGTGGCGCGATTCCGGTGGCCGGCGAAGAGCCTCCGGCACCCCCCGTGGGCGAAACCCCGCCGCCGCTCCGCGGCTTCGTGACCTTCAGCGCCGAGGCCGCACATTTCACAGATTGCGCTACCGGCCGCCAGTTCCGAATCGCCAAGGCCGGCGACTATGCGGCGCTCGAGCACGCCTATGTCGCCGCCGGACAGGAGCCCGGTCGGCCGGTGCTGGCGAGCTTCGACGGTCGGATCGTCGAGGAGCCGCCGGCGGGTGGTAATGGCCCGCAGGAAGTCGTGCACGTGGACAGATTCGTCGGGGTATGGACGGGCGAGGCCTGCCAGGCGGTCCACGGGGACCGTCCACTGGTCGAGACCCGCTGGCAGATCCTGCGGATCGGGGACACGGTTCTCGAGACCGAAGGCGACCGGCCCGTGCCGTTCGTCCAGCTCCAGGCGGGCGGTGATGGCCCGCGCTTCGCCGCCTCGGTCGGCTGTAACACCATGGCCGGCAGCTTCGGGATCGAGGCCGGTCGGCTTCGCTTCGGGCAGGTGATCACGACGCTGATGGCCTGTCCGCAGCAACTTGCCGATGCCGAGGAACTGCTCGGCCGGGTGCTCGGGGATGTACGCGGCTGGCGAATCGCCGGAGACCGGCTCGAGCTTCTCGACGAGGCCGGCGCGGTGATCGCCGAACTGAACGCCGCCGAGCTCGAGTAGGAGCCAGAACCCGGCGGTGCCGTTGTTCTCCTAGAGCGGGATCGGATTGCGCCGGTGGATCTCGGCGATGCCGGCCATGACCTCGTCGGACAGGGTCAGGTCGGCCGCCGCGATGTCGGTCCTGAGCTGTTCCATGCTGGTGGCGCCGATGATCACCGACCCCATGAACGGCCGCCCGGCAGTAAAGGCGAGGGCCATCTGGGCGGGGTCGAGGCCGTGGCTCCGGGCCAGCGCGAGATAGGCTGCCACAGCAGGACCCGCATTGGCGGTCATGCGGCCGCCGAGGCCGGTGTTGATCGTCGCCCGTGATCCGCTGGGGAACTGGCCGCCCGCGTATTTCCCGGTCAGCAGGCCGGCGGCGAGTGGCGAGAAGGCGAGCAGGCCGACATCCTCGTGATGGGCGACCTCGGCAAGGTCGAGATCGAAGATCCGGTGCAGGAGATTGTACTCGTTCTGGATCGAGACCATGCGGGGCAGGCTCTCGGCCATGGCGAGGCGGAGCCACGTCATCGTGCCCCAGGCAGTTTCATTGGAGAGGCCCACGTGGCGGATCTTGCCCTCCGCGACGAAGCCCGCGAGCGCCTCGAGGATGGCGCGGAACTCGGCCTCCTGCTCGCGGGGCTGCGTGCTCGGATCGTAGGTCCAGCTCTGGCGGAAGTGATAGGAGCCGCGATTCGGCCAGTGGAGCTGATAGAGGTCGATGCAGTCGGTCCGGAGACGCCGCAGACTGCCTTCGAGCGCGATGCGCATGGTCTCGGGGCTGATGGGGGCTCCATCGGGGCGGACGGTGCGGTTCCCAGCACCCACGACCTTGGTCGCGATCACCACATCGTTGCGGCGGCCCGAGCGGGCCAGCCAGTCGCCGATGATCCGCTCGGTCTCGCCCGAGGTCGCGGTCGAGCTCGGCGTGGTCGGATACATCTCGGCGGTGTCGATGAAGTTGATGCCGTGGTCGAGCGCGTAGTCGATCTGGGCGAATGCCTCCTCGGGCGTGTTCTGGCTGCCCCATGTCATGCTGCCGAGGCAAAAGGCGCTGACCTTCAGGTCGCTGCGGCCGAGGGTCTTGATCTGCATGTCCCGCTCCAGTGTTCTTGCCGGCGCAGGCTTGGACCGTTAGCGATGTGGGATCAAGGGCAAGCAGGGACGAATTCATGTATCCGATCGTGAGCGTTCTGACCCTTGCGGTGCTCGTCGCGGCCTCGGTCTACGCGGACCGACACCTGCCGGCCGCCGAGCGGTTGCCGATGCGTTGGGGGATGACCGGGCGTGTGCTGCGCACGGCGCCGCGCCGGGTCGCGCTTGCCTTCACGCCGGTGCTGGCGGCCTGCATGTTCATGGCACTTGCGGTGATGGACCGCGAGGTCGACGGCGCCGGGGACAGGGTCGTGCGGATCCTGGCGCCGTCCTTTGTGCTGGCGCACGCCTTCCACCTGTGGCTGATCCACCGCCATTTCCGGCGCGGATAGAGTTCAGTGCCGGCGGGCGGTGGCCTCCGGGATCAGGCCCCGGGGCGCGAAGCGCAGGACCAGAAGCAGGATCAGGCCCATCAGGAAGAGGCGGAAGTGGGGAGTTGCGGCGAGGAGCTGTGCGCGCCACCACGAGCCGGGCTCCATGCCGGCGGTGAGCGTCGCGGTGAGCCAGGCGCCGGCGGGTTCCGCCATGACCCAGAGGTACCAGATCAGGAAGCCGCCGAGCACCGCGCCCCAGTTGTTGCCCGAGCCGCCGACGATCACCATCACCCAGATGAGGAAGGTGTAGCGCAGCGGGATGTAGCTACCCGGGGTGAACTGGCCGTCGAGGGTGACGAGCATGGCGCCTGCGATGCCCACGACCGCCGAGCCGAGCACGAAAACCTGGAGATGGCGGCGGGTGACGTCCTTGCCCATGGCCTCGGCGGCGTCACGGTTGTCGCGGATCGCGCGCATCATCCGGCCCCAGGGCGAGTTCAGCGCACGTTCGGCCAGCCACAGGATGGCGAGAAGCACCACCGTGAAGAGCGCGGCGTAAGCGAGGCGCGAGACGATGGCCGCCGCAGTTGCCGGGTTGGTGCCGAACGAGGCAGCGAGGTCGCGCACCCAGTCCATCTGCTGGAGCAGGCGCTCGTCCGGGATCGGGCGGGGCAGACCGGTGACGTTCTTGACGCCGCGTGTCAGCCAGTTCTCGTTGCGCAGCACCGCGAGGATGATCTCGGAGATACCGAGCGTAGCGATGGCGAGATAGTCCGAGCGCAGGCCGAGGGTGATCTTGCCGACGAGATAGGCAGCACCCGCCGCGAAGAGCCCGCCCACCCCCCAGGAGAGGATGATCGGCAGGCCGAGCCCGCCGAGATAGCCGGTCGCGGCCGGGTTCACGGCCTCGATCGCCTTGCTGGCGGGATCGAGGAAGATCCGCATGACGATGTAGCCCGCAAGCACCGTCAGAAGGCCCGCGATGCCGCGCAGGCTCGCAGGGGCACGCTCGCGCACGAAAAGTGCGGCACCCAGGGTGCCGACGATCGCCAGCGCCGCGAGGCCGAGGTTCCAGCCGCCAGCCCCGAGCGTGCCGGGGGTGGGGGGCATGGAGACGAGCACCGCGGCGACGCCGCCTAGTGCCGCAAAGCCCATGATGCCGACGTTGAAGAGCCCGGCATAGCCCCACTGGATATTCACCCCGAGCGACATGATCGCCGAGATCAGGCAGAGGTTGAGAATGGTCAGCGCCACGATCCAGCTCTGGAAGAGCCCGACCGCGACGATGAGGAGCGCCATCACGGCGTAGAGGGTGACAATGCGCATCGTGCCGCTCATATCACCTTCCCCCGGAATATGCCGGTCGGTCTCACCAGCAGCACGACGACGAGAATGATGAAGGAGACCGCGAACTTGTATTCCGTGGAGAGAAGCTGCGCGAGGCCGGTGGGCATCCATGCCTCGGGCAGGAAGTAGGCGAGCACCCCGCGATAGGCATAGGTCACGATCACCTCGGAGAAGGCGATGATGAACCCGCCGGCAATGGCCCCGAACGGCTGGCCGATACCCCCAACGATGGCGGCGGCGAAGATCGGCAGCAGGAGCTGGAAGTAGGTGAACGGCCGGAAGGACTTGTCGAGGCCGTAGAGTGTGCCCGCGATCGTCGCGAGGCACGCGGCGAGGATCCAGGTGATCGCCACCACGCGCTCGGGGCTGATCCCGGACAGAAGTGCCAGGTCCTCGTTGTCGGAAAAGGCGCGCATCGCCTTGCCGGTACGGGTCTTCTGGAGAAACCAGAAGACGGCGGTGACGGTCACGATCATCACCACGACCGTCAGCACCTGACTGGTGCGAATGGCGAGCCCCTGGTCGAGCCCGGTCATGGCCCTAAAGTCGGCGACGCGGATCACGAAACGCTCGCCGTCCTCGAAGCGCCGGTCGTCGGTGCCGACGATGAAGCGGGTGAGCGCGTTGTAGATGAACATGACGCCGACGCTCGCCATCACGAAGACCACGCCGGCGCTGCGCTGGCGGCGGTAGAAGCGATAGACGAACCGGTCGGTCAGGAGCACCAGCGCGGCGGCGGCGGCGATGCCGAAGGGAAGGGCAAGAAGGGCGGTGGGAAGCGGCGCGATGCCGATACCCTGGCTCTGGAGCCAGATGGTCACGAGCACGACCACCGCCGTGCCGAAGGCCATCGTGTCGCCATGGGCGAAGTTCGAGAAGCGCAGCACCGCGTAGATCAGCGTGACGCCGAGCGCGCCGAGCGCGAGCTGGGCCCCGTAGGCGAGCGCCGGAATGAACACGAAGTTCGCGAGCAGGACCAGGGCGTTGAGGAGGTTTTCCATCTCAGCCCCCGAGGAAGGTGCGGCGGACCTCCGGGTCGGCCATCAGGGCCTCGCCGGTGTCGGTATAGCGGTTGCGGCCCTGCACCAGCACATAGCCGCGGTCGGCGATGTTGAGCGCCTGCCGCGCGTTCTGCTCGACCATCAGGATCGCGAGGCCGGTGGCGGCGATCTCGATGATCTTGTCGAAGAGCTCGTCCATGACGATGGGCGAGACGCCGGCCGTCGGCTCGTCCAGCATCAGGACCTTCGGCTTCGTCATCAGGGCGCGGCCCACGGCCACCTGCTGGCGTTGGCCGCCCGAGAGCTCGCCCGCGGGCTGGCGGCGCTTCTGCTTGAGGATGGGAAAGAGGTCGAAGACCTGCGTCATCGTGTCGGCGAAGTCGTCCTGTCGAATGTAGGCGCCCATCTCGAGGTTCTCCTCGACCGACATCGTCGTGAAGACGTTCGCGACCTGGGGCACGAACCCCATGCCCGCATGCACCCGCTCCTGCGGCGTGAGGGCCGTGATGTCGCGCCCGTCGAGGCGTACCGTCCCCTCGCGCAGGGCGAGCATCCCGAAGACGGCCTTCATCGCCGTCGACTTGCCGGCGCCGTTCGGGCCGACGATCACCGCGATCTCGCCCTTGTCCACCGCGATGGTGCAGCCATGGAGGATGTCGGCGCCGCCGTATCCCCCGGTCATGTTCTCGCCGATGAGATAGCTCACGCCTGCACCCGTGCCCGCGCCGGGCGGTTCTTGAGGCCGCGGCCGAGATAGGCCTCGATCACCGCCTCGTTCTTCATCACCTCGGTCGGGTGCCCTTCGGTCAGCACCCGGCCCTCGGCCATGACGATGACGGGGTCGCAGAGCCGGCCGATGAAATCCATGTCGTGCTCGACCATGCAGAAGGTATAGCCTCGCTCGCGGTTGAGCCGCAGGATCGCGTCACCGATGGTGTTCAGGAGCGTCCGGTTCACGCCGGCGCCGACCTCGTCGAGGAAGACGATCTTCGCATCGACCATCATGGTGCGGCCCAGCTCCAGAAGCTTCTTCTGGCCGCCCGAGAGGTTGCCGGCGCGCTCATCGGCGACGTGGGAGATCTCGAGGAACTCGATCACCTCGTCGGCACGCTGGCGGACCTCGGCCTCGCGGGTCCGGACGCGGCCGGAATGAAACCAGGCGTCCCAGAGCACCTCGCCCGGCTGGTCGGCGGGGACCATCATCAGGTTCTCGCGCACCGTCAGGGTCGAGAATTCATGGGCGATCTGGAAGGTCCGCAGGAGGCCCTTATGAAAGAGTTCATGCGGCGGCAGGCCGGTGATGTCCTCGCCGTCGAGGAAGACGCGGCCCGAGGTGGGGCGGTAGTGGCCGGCGATGACGTTGAAGAGCGTCGATTTTCCAGCGCCGTTCGGGCCGATCAATCCTGTAATCGATCCCTTGGCGATATCTATCGAGGCCCCGTCCACGGCGCGAATGCCGCCGAAATGAAGGTGCAGGTCCTCGACTCGGATCATGCGGTCCGGCTCCCATAGACATCCGGCCCGCGGATTGCGCGGGCCGGGGGATTGAAGGGGTCAGCGATAGCCGAGGGTGACGGCGCCGTTGTCCTGGACCTCGTAGACGCGGTACGAACCCGCCGCCTCGCCCGGGCCGATCAGCTCGACGCCCGATGCGCCCTGATAGTCGATGTCGGTGCCGGCGGTGACGAGCTCGATGCCCTTGGCGATCTCGCCGGGATAGATCGGCTCGCCCGGGGCGTTCGCCACCTCGAGGATGTGGTCGCGGATCGAGGTCCGGTCGGCCGAGCCGCCGGCGGCGATGGCGAGCGAGATCAGCGCCGCCGCGTCGTAGCTCTCGGGGATATAGGTGCCGGTCGGATCGAGCCCGCCCGCGGTCGCCACATCGACGAAGCGGGTCGCGCCCTCGCCCTCGGTGCCGGGCAGGGTACCGATGACCTTGCCGTTGATCTCCGGGCCGATCGCGTCGATCAGGCTCTGGCCGTACATGCCGTCGGCGAAGACGAAGCTCTCGAAGGCGC
>CAZESN010000046.1:0-15454 GCA_964514775.1 uncultured Rhodovulum sp. | reverse complement strand
AGACCGAGCGCCAGGGCCAGTGGACCAAGGGCAAGTCCTGCGACACCTTCGGCCCGATCGGGCCGTGGCTGGTGACGCGCGACGAGGTCGCGGACCCGCAGAAGCTGAAGATGTGGCTCAAGGTCAACGGCGAGACCAAGCAGGACGGCTCGACCGAGACCATGGTCTACGGCGTCGCGCATCTGGTGAGCTACCTGAGCCAGTTCTTCACCCTCGAGCCGGGCGACGTGATCGTGACCGGCACCCCGCCGGGCGTCGGCATGGGCATGAAGCCGACCCCGCAGTATCTCAAGGCGGGCGACGTGGTCGAGCTCGGCATCGAGGGGCTGGGCAGCCAGCGCCAGGTGTTCATCGCCGATCCGGAGTGAGCGCGCGGCCATGGTGCCGCTGATCGACACCCACCAGCATCTCGTCTTCCCGGAGCGTTTCGACTACGCTTGGGCGGGCGGGGTGCCGGCCCTGGCGGGGCGCGATTTCGGCTTGCCCGAGTACCGCGCCCTGACCGAGGGGGCGGGTGTGGCCGGGTCGATCTTCATGGAGGTCGACGTGGCCGGAGACTGGCGCGCCGAGGCGCGCCATGTCGCGGCGCTGATGCGCGAACCCGGCAGCGGGCTTCTCGGCATCATCGCGTCATGCCGGCCCGAGAGCGACGAGGGCTTCGCGGCCTGGCTCGACGAGGGGCCGGACCTCGGGGTAGTCGGCTACCGGCGGATCCTGCACGAGGTGCCGGATGATATGTCCCGCAGCGAGACGTTCCGGGCCAATGTCCGGCGGATCGGGGCGCGGGGCCGCGTCTTCGACATGGTGTTCCTGGCGCGGCAGTTGCCGGTGGCGCTCGAGCTGGTGCGGGCCTGTCCGGGGACGGCCTTCGTGCTCGACCATTGCGGGGTGCCCGACATCGCGGGCGGCGGGCTCGATCCCTGGCGCGCGGATATCGCGGCGCTGGCGCGCGAGCCGAATGTCACGGCCAAGATCTCGGGGGTCTTCGCCTATTGTGCGCCGGGTGCGGTGACGCTCGACGCGGTGCGGCCCTGGGTCGCGCATGTCATCGAGACCTTCGGGCCGGAGCGCTGCCTCTGGGGCAGCGACTGGCCGGTGGTGAACGTGCGGGGCGGCAGCCTGCCGGACTGGCTGGCGGCGACGCGGGCGATCCTGGACGGGTTGTCGGCGGAGGAGGCGGCGGCGATCGGGCACCGCACGGCCGAGCGGCTCTACGGGGTGCGGCTGCCGCGACAGTGATCGGGCTGGCCGGGGCGGAATGCGGCCGCTATACCCGGCGCCATGACCGATACATTGCCCCCCTGCCCCGCCTGCGGCTCCGTCTATGCCTATGAGAACGGAGCCCTCCTTGCCTGTCCGGAATGCGCCCATGAATGGGCGCCGGGCGAGAGCGCGGGTGACGCGGAGGCGGTCGTGCGCGACGCGGTGGGCAACGTCCTCCAGAGCGGCGATACCGTCACCGTCATCAAGGACCTGAAGGTCAAGGGATCGTCGGCGGTGGTGAAGGTCGGCACCAAGGTGCGCAACATCACCCTCGTCGACGGCGACCATGACATCGACTGCAAGATCCCGGGGATCGGGCAGATGGGGCTGAAGTCCCAGTTCGTGAAGAAGGTCGCGGACTGAGCCCGACCCCGGCGCTCAGCCGAGCGCGCCCAGCCGCCCGGTGAGATACGCGGCCGCCCGCCGCGCGGCGGCCTGACGGCCCGGCCAGCCGTCGGCGATCTCGCCGAGATAGGCCCGGCGGGCATGGTCGAGAACCGCCGCCTCGGGCGCCGGCATCCGCGAAGCCGCTCAGACGGCGGCGGCATCCTTGGGAACGAAATCCCCCGTCACGGCCGTGTGCCACATCCGCGCGAGGGTGAGCAGGACGTTGCGCGTGTCGCCGTCGAGCCCGGCATTCAGGGCCGGGAGCGCGCCCCGCATCGCCTGCCGTACCCGGGCGTCGGGGATCCCGGGCAGAATCGCGGAGGCCTCGGGGCCGATCAGGGCGACGGCCGCGCGCCGGGCCTGCGCGAGGACCAGCGTGTGATCGGGATCGGTCGCGGGCAACGGCCGGCCGCCGGCCTCGAACGCGTCGCGCAACCATTCGCCATAGGTGAACTCGGCGCGCGCCGGGTAGGCGCCGGCGGCGAGGTCCTGGCGGCGGAAGATCGTCACCTCGAGGCAACGCGGGCCCTGCGGCGGCGCGGGATGACGGCCGGAGATCCGCAGGAGGGCGGCCAGAAGGGCCGCTCGCCGGTGTTCGGGGATGAGCGCCTCGACAACCGCGAGCAGGTCGATGTCGCTCTGCGGACGCAGGCCGCCGGCGACCGCCGACCCGTGCAGATAGAGCGCAAGGAGGCTGTCGCCGAGGATGGTCCGCAGGGCCGCGGTGGCGGCCTCGGCCTCGGCCGTCACTCCGGTCTGCCGATCCGGCCGAGATGGGTGACGGCAAAGCCCTCGGGGGATTTCAGGCCGTAGCCGAGCATGCGGTCGAAGCCCGAATGGCCGAGCCAGAGGGCGCCGATCGCGGTGAGCCAGGGATTGGCGAGGATCAGGCCGAGGGTGAGCCAGACAGCGCCGAAGGCATAGACATGGACGGTATTGTAGACCAGCGCGCCGACCCTCGGGCCGAGGGCATAGCCCGCGAAGCTGAGATCGGGGGCGAAGAAGACGAGAAGTGCCGCCCACCACGGCATGACGTCGTGGTGCGGCCAGTAGAGGGCGAGGCCACAGAGGAGGAGGATACCGCCCTCAAGCCGCTGCCAGGTGACTGCGTGGATCATCGGGTCCTCCCGGGTTGGGTCCTGATAGCGGGCGGCGGGCGGAAGCTCAACGGCGGGGCGGGTCGCGGGACCGGAGGGCACGCGTTCGCAGGCGGTCCCCGGCCTTCTGGACGGGTCAGGGACGTCGGGGACCCTGGTGCGCCCGTCGCGCCGGAGGCGCACCTTAGGCAGGGTGGCGGGCAGGCCCGTCCTGACCGGGCTCGGGCCCGATCGCGACGGGAGCGGCCGGCCCTGCCCTAGGGAACCGGCGCATCCTCGCGCAGGAGGCCTTCGGATTTGAGGTCGCGCCAGAGGGCGTCGGGGATGGGGGTGGCGAGGACCTCGAGGTTGCCGCGCATCTCGGCGGCGGCCTGGCCGCCGGGGATGACGGAGACCACCGAAGGGTGGTGGAGCGGGAACTGCAGGGCCGCCGCGATCAGGGGCACGCCGTGGGAGGCGCAGACGCGCTCGATCCGGGTGACGCGGTCGAGGATCTCCGGCGGCGCGGGGTCGTAGTTGTACCAGGCGCCGGGCTTCGGACCCGTGGCGAGGATGCCGGAATTGTAGGGACCGCCGAGGACGATGCCGATGCCGCGCGCGCGGCAGAGCGGCAGGAAGGTCTCGAGCGCCTCCTGTTCGAGCAGCGTGTAGCGCCCGGCGAGCAGGAAGAGGTCGAAGTCGCCCTGTTCGGCCAGCGTCTGGCAGACCTGCCATTCGTTGATGCCGCCGCCGATCGCGCGCACGGTGCCCTCGTCGCGCAGGTCGACCAGCGCGTCGTAGCCCGAGCTCATGAACTGGGCGATGCGGCGGTCCGATTCGGCCCTGGAGCCATGGGTGAAGACGTCGAGGTCGTGGACGAGCAGGATGTCGATGCGGTCGACGCCGAGGCGTTCGAGCGAATCCTCGACCGAGCGCATCACCCCGTCATAGCTGTAGTCGTAGCGCTCGCGGCGGGCGGGGGTCTCGAAGAACTTGCCGATGCCGGTGCGGCTCTCGGGCGCGCAGGGCTCGAGGATCCGGCCGACCTTGCTGGAAAGGACATAGGCATCCCGCTCGCGGCCGCGCAGGAAATGGTTGAGGCGGGTCTCGGCGAGGCCGAGGCCGTAGAGGGGCGCGGTGTCGTAGTAGCGCACGCCCCCGTCCCAGGCGGTGGTGAGCGTCGCCTGCGCCTCGGGCTCGGAGATCGCGCGGTAGAGATTGCCGAGCGGAGCCGTGCCGAAGCCGAGCTCGGTGAAGGTAAGCCCGCCGTTGCCTGTCCTGTCCCAATGCCGCGTCTTCATGCCGTCCTCCCCCGGTTTTCCCCATAGAAGGCCGGGTCGCGGCGGGGGTCAAAGGGTTTCGGCGCCCTCAGCTCGGATCGGCGGTCTCGGCCTCGACCCAGGCGCGGTAGTCGTCGCCGGTAACCACCGGCTGGGCGACGATGGCGGGGAGCTCATAGGGGTGGAGCTCGCTGGCGGCCTCGGCGACGGCGGCGAGCAGTTCGGCGCGGGTCTTGAGCACCAGCGGCACCTCGCGGGCCGATTCGACCCGGCCGCGCCAGTGGTAGAGGCTGTCGATCGGCGCGTGGATATTGGCGCTGGCGACGAGGCGCCGGGCAAGCAGCGCCTCGGCGATGGCGGCGGCGGAGCCGTCGTCGGGGCAGTTGATCTCGACGGTGATGATCCCGGCCATGTCGCACCTTTCCAAGGAATTCCGCGCGCCTTGGTAGCAGGCGGGCGGGGCGGCGCAACCGGCACCGGCGGCGCGGGGTGGCGGATTCGTGCCGTCATGAAAGCTTGGCTTGCGCATCATACCGACTGGTCGGTATGTTTGCCTTCAACAAGGGGACGGCAGCGGCGGGACATGACGGCGATCGAGGCGGACGGAGTTGGGGCGGCCAGGCGTGGCGGCGCGCGGGAGGCGCTGCTCGGGGCGGCGCTGCGGCTGATACGGACCAAGGGGTTCGCCGCGACCTCGGTCGACGACATCTGCGCGGCGGCCGGGCGGACCAAGGGGAGCTTCTTCCACCACTTCCCGAGCAAGGAGGCACTGGGCGTGGCGGCGGCGGAATACTGGGGCGAGACCACGGGGGCGATGTTCGCCGGCGCGCCCTATCACGCGCCGGAGGATCCGCTCGACCGCGTGCTCGCCTATGTCGATTTCCGCCGGGAGATCCTCGCGGGCGAGCTGCCCGAGGTCACCTGCCTCGTCGGGACGATGGTGCAGGAGGCCTATGTCACCAGCCCCGCGATCCGGGACGCCTGCGCGCGGTCGATCCTCGACCATGCCGGGACGCTCGAGGCCGATATCGCTGCGGCGATGGAGGCGCGCGGGATCGGGGGGGACGGCTGGAGTGCCGCGAGCCTCGCCCGCCATACCCAGGCGGTGCTCCAGGGCGCCTTCATCCTGGCCAAGGCAACCGGCGGGCCTGCGGCGGCCGTCGAGAGCGTCGACCACCTTCGCCGCTACATCGGCCTCCTGTTCGGAGCCGCACACCACAGGGAGCAAGCAACATGAGCTATGTCGACGGTTTCGTCGCCGCGGTCCCGACCGCCAACCGCGACGCCTATCTCAAGCACGCGCGCGAGGCGGCGGTGCTGTTCCGGGAGTTCGGGGCGCTGCACTGCGTCGAGTGCTGGGGCGACGACGTGCCCGAGGGCGAGGTCACGTCCTTCACGATGGCGGTGAAGCGCAAGGAGGACGAGACGGTCGTCTTCGCCTGGGTCGTCTGGCCGTCGCGGGAGGTGCGCGACGCCGGCTGGCAGAAGATGATGAGCGATCCGCGCATGAACGACGAGGCGAGCCCCATGCCCTTCGACGGCAAGCGGATGATCTACGGCGGCTTCGAGACGATCCTCGACGCCTGAGCCGCGGGGGTGGGTGTCGTCAGCAACGGAGGACCGGGACATGGCGAAGGACTTCTGGATCAACCTGCCCGTGGCGGACATCGCGCGGGCGCGGGCCTTCTTCGAGGCGATCGGCTTCAACGTGGACGCGGGCGCGAGCGGGCCGGAGATGGTCGCGATGCGCCTCGGCGATAAGCGGCTGGCGGTCATGCTCTTCCCCGAGGCGCGGTTCGCGCATTTCGCCGGCGCGCCGGTGGCGGATGCGGTGCGGGGGGCGGAGGTGATGATCTCCTTCGACGCGGAGAGCCGGGCGGAGGTCGACGCCCTGCCCGCCCGCGTGACGGCGGCGGGCGGCACGGTCTATGCCCCGCCGGCCGAGATCGAGGGCTGGATGTACGGCGCGGCCTTCGCCGACCCCGACGGGCACCGCTGGAACATCCTGCACATGGATCCCGCCCGCATGCCCGCCACGCCGGCCGCCTGACACGATAACCCAACGGGAGAAGAGAGAAGAGCCATGACGGACCAGATCCCCGACCCCGCCACCATGCGCGGGCCGATCGCCTATCTCAGCCTCGACGGCCGCGCGAGCGATGCCGCCGACTTCTACGCCAGGGCCTTCGACGCGAAGGATCTGGGCCGCTATCCGGATGCGGAGAACCCGGAGCTGATGATGCATGTCCAGGTCGAGATCAACGGCGGCGCGCTGATGATGACCGACTGCCGCGCGCCCTGGGAGGACGCGACGGCGACCCCCCGGGGGTTCAACCTCATGCTGGTGGTCGGGGACGGCGACGCCTGGTGGGCGCGCGCGGTCGAGGCGGGCTGCGAGGTCATCATGCCGCTCGAGCGGCAGTTCTGGGGCGACCGGTTCGGAATGCTGCGCGACCCGTTCGGCATCGAATGGGCGATCAACGAGCCGGGAGCGGGAGAATGAGCGCGCATGAGCTGGTGCTGACGCGCGTGGTGCCGGTGCCGCGCGCGGCGATCTACCGCGCCTGGACGGACCCCGAGCTCCTGGCGGCGTTCTTCGTCCCCAGACCCTGGTCGATTGCGGCGGTCGACATCGACCCGCGCCCGGGCGGGCGCTGGAACACGACAATGCGAAGCCCCGAGGGCGAGGAATTCCCCAACGAGGGGGTGTATCTCGAGCTGGTGCCCGACACCCGGATCGTCTTCACCGACGCCTATACCGAGGGCTGGGTCCCGGGGGCGAAGCCGTTCTTCACCGGCATCATCGAGCTTTCGGACGAGGAGGGCGGCACCCGCTACACCGCCCGCGCCCGCCACTGGACCGCCGAGGACATGGCCGAGCACGAGAAGATGGGCTTCACCGAGGGCTGGGGCGTGGTGCTCGACCAGCTCGTGGCGCTGATCGAAGAGCGCGGCCTAGCCTGAGGGCTGCGCGCTCAGGATCACGCCCGGCTCGGGACGCACGGTCATGTGCATCACCGGGGCGGGATCGGGGCCGGCGGGCACGAAGCGGAAGCGGGCGAGCAGGGTCGTGAGGATGATCTGCGCCTGCATCATCGCGAAATTCGCCCCGACGCAGATCCGCGGCCCGGCGCCGAACGGCAGGTGCAGGTAGCGGTCGCGCGCGGCGACGCGGTCGGGGGCGAAGTTGTCGGGCTCGAACGCATCGGGGTCGTCCCACCACATCCGGTGGCGGTGCAGCGCATAGATGTTGAGAAAGACCGTGTCGCGGGGGCGGATCTCGCGGCCCCCGATCTCGTCGGGGGCAAGCACGTTGCGCGCGAGCAGCGCCACCGGCGGGTAGAGGCGCATCGCCTCCTGAAGCACCTGCTCGACATAGGGCGCGCGGCCGAGGTCGTCGGCGGTGGCGGCCACGCCCGCGACCGCGGCCCTCGCCTCGGCCCGGGCCCGCTCCTGGGCCTCCGGCGCGTTGGCGAGCAGGTAGAGCGCCCAGGCGACGGCGAGCGCGGTGGTCTCGTGGCCGGCGACGATGAAGAACTGCATGTTGTGCAGCAGGTCGCGCGGGTCCATGCGCCGCCCCGTCGCCGGATCCTCGGCGCGCAGCATGTGGTCGAGAAGGTCGTCTGCACCCCTCTGCCCCCCGGCGCGGCGCGCCTCGATCGCTGCCGCGACCATCCGGTGCATGGTGCGCACGGCGCCGCGCCCGAGGATCTCGCCCGGGCGCGGCACCCAGGGCGGCACCTCGAGGAAATCGAGGAGCGAGGCGCGCCCCACCGTCAGGAAATAGCGGGTGATCGCCGCGCCGTATTCCTCGGCGTCGAAGTGCTCGCGGCCCGAGAGCGCCACCTCGCAGATCACGTCGAAGGTGGCCAAGAGCATCTCGCCCACCATCTCGGCCGGGCCGTCGCGCCCCGCGATCCGGTCGGCGGCGCGCGCGGCGGTCGCGGTCATCACCGGCGCCAGCGCCCGCACGTTGCGCGCCGAGAACACCGGCGCGATGGCGCGCCGCTGCCAGCGCCAGGCGTCGCCCTCTGAGGTGAAGAGGCTCGCGCCCACCGCCGGGCGCAGCATGCGGATCATCACCTCGGACTTCGGGTAGTTCCCGACATTGTCGAGAAAGACCCGCCGCATGCCCTCCGCTCCCTGCACCATGTGCCAGCGGGCGGGCCCGGTGGTGCCGGTCACGACCGGCTGGGTGAAGGCGATGGCCGGCAGGACGTTGAGCACGTTCCGCCGCACCGCGCGCAGGCTCGCGAGCACCCCGAGCGGCGCGCCCGGGGGAGCGACGGTCGGCGGGCGGAAGCGGTCGTCGGTCGGCATGGCCCTGCTCCTGTCACCGGCCGGGCGACATCCGGGTCCATGCCCGGCGCCCTCCTCCGGATTTCATATAGGCAGAAACCCTATCGAGCAGACGGGCCCCGCGCAAAGGCGCGGGGAAAATGGAATGCGGCCAACGGGCCGCACCGTATTCCCTGCCTTCAGGGCCCGACGTAGATCGAGTCGATGAAGGCCATGATCTTCAGGATCTCGTCCTGGTCGATGCGCTGGCCGAAGGCCTGCATCGAGCCGGCGCCGCCGCCGTAGATGATCTCGAACCGGCCGACCTCGGTGTCGGTGCGCTCGTATTTCCAGTCGCCGTGGATGAGGTTCGGACCGATGCGGCCCGACCCGTCCGGCAGGTGGCAGGCCGCGCAGAGCTTGCGGTAGGAGGCCTGGCCGGCGGCGATGGCGTCGGCATCGCCCGCATAGGGGTTCACGCCGGTCTGGTGGAATTCCTCGACCTGCGGGGTGATCTCCTGGTTCGGGCGATACTTGAACTCGAGGGGCTGGCTGTTGAGCGCGTTCAGGAAGACCGGCGGCTCGGCCTGGGCCGGCAGCGCGACCACCACCGCCACGGCAAGGGCAATTCGAAGGGACAGGGTCATGGGAAGGATCCGTAAGCTCGTGGGGGGAACAGCCCGCCGCGGGTTTCCCCGCGACGGGCCGTCGCTCTCGTCTGGCTGTGATCCGCGGTGCTGGTCCGCGGGTTACTGCATCGTGTCGGCGACGATGGCGCCCTCGGGCACCTCGTCGGCGGCCATCACCCGCCAGAGCTGGCCCGGCGGGTTGCTGTCCGGGCCGGTGTCGGCGAGGTAGAAGTTGTTGGCGTTGACGGCGATCACGTTGCCGTCCTCGTCGTTGCCGCCCGCGGTCCACTGCAGGCCGGTGCGCAGCATCTCCTGGAGCTGCCAGCGCTCGCCGTCCCAGCCGAGGCCGAAGACGCGTCCCGAGCACCAGTCGCCGACGAGATAGACACCCGTCATGCCGCCGTAGTTCGCGACGCCGAAGCCCTGCACCGAGCAACCCGTGCCCTCGGACAGCTCCGCCGCGCCCGGATAGGGCTGGTTGTGCGGGTACTGCGCCGCCGGCAGCGTGCCGATGATCGGATAGTCGATATCGGCCGGGTTGCCGACCATCGGATGCGGGAAGGTGCCCTGCATATGCGGCCAGCCGTAGTTCACGCCGGCCTCGCCGGCCGGCTGGAACAGGATCTCTTCCCAGTGGTTCTGGCCGACGTCGGCGATGAAGAGGTTGCCGGTCTCGCCGTCGAAGGCGAACTCGTAGGGGTTGCGCACGCCGAACGCCCAGATCTCGGGCCGCGCGGCGGTGCGGATGGTGGCGAACTGCTCCTCGGTGATGCCGAAGAGCGACATCAGCTGCTCCTTCGCCGCCGTCGCATAGGGGTTGTCGGCCGGGATGCGGTAGGGCGGCAGCACGTCGTCGGGCACGTCGACGTCGATGCGGAGGATCTTGCCGAGCAGGGTCGAGAGATCCTGGCCGGTCTGGAGCGGGTCGCCCTCCCAGCCGCCGTCACCCGAGCCGATGTAGAGAAAGCCGTCGGGGCCGAATTCGATCTGGCCGCCGTTGTGGTTGTACCACGGCTGCTCGATGCGCAGGATGACCCGCGCCGTCTCGTTGGTGCGCTCGGGCGTCATCACGTCCGGGCTCTCCGGATCGACGGTGAAGCGCACGATCACGCCGTCGCCGTTGAACGGCAGCGAGGCGTAGTGGACGTAGAAATAGCCGTTCTCGGCGAAATCCGGATGGAAGGCGACCGAGTAGAGCCCCTGCTCCACGAAGCCGGTCTGCACGTCGGTGCCGAGCGGGTTGATGGTGGTGAGGTCGAGGAAGTAGTCGTCGTTCACCGAGCCATCAGCATTCACGATCTTGATGCGCCCGGCGCGCTCGACGACGAAGATACGGCCAGAGCCGTCGCCGGCATTGGCGACGTTGACCGGGTCGAGGAACCCGTCGGCGATCTGGACCAGCGCAATCTGCGGGTTGCCGGGCAGCGTTCCGCCCGGAGTGGCCACGGCATCGATCGTGCGGGGTGCCTCCTGCGCGCCGGCACCGAACGCACACAGAGCCGCGGCGCAAGTTGCGCCTAGAAGTTTTCTCATTGAGTCCTCCCTGAGAAGCAGTTCTGCTTCTTGCCTTATGGCGGGAGCAGTCTCGCCAAGCCCTCAGGTGAATTCAAGGGTATTTGCGGTATGCGGGAGTATACGCGCGGAAGCCCGGTATTTCAGGCCCGGCGGCGCGGGATAGCGGCGACGAGCAGCATCGCCGCGAGCACGATCATCATGCCTATGCCCTCGCGCGATTCCTCGTTTTCCCACCATGTCCCCACCTGCCACCAGCCCGGCGTGCGCGGCCAGAACCAGGCGAGGCCGACGGCCGCGAGCACCAGTGAGGCGAGGAAGAGAGGCCGCCAGACCGGGCGCCCGAGAAGATCCGGGCGGAGCGCGCCGAGACCTGCCCAGATCGTCGCAACCCCGTAGATCCCCACCCAGAGCAGCGGATCGGGATCGTTCACCTGCGCCGCGGTGAAGAGCGCGAGGATGACGGCAACAATTCCGCAGAGGATGCGCATCCGCCCTCCCACAAGCAGGTGTTGTCGAAGCGGTAGCGCCCCTGTAGGCTCGGAGCAAGACAGAAGAGGTCGCGGGCACCATGAGGGCCGCGTGACCCAGGGGAGGACATGGTCATGGCGCGTCAGATCGACGCGGAGCCTGTGCGTGCATCTGCAGAGGTCCACTGGCAGCGCTTCGCCGTTCCCTACGAATATCCGGTCGCGTTCACGCGCGGGCTCTTCGATCCCGCCAACCCGCTCCTTGCCGAGATGCTGGCGCTGCGCGAGCCGGGCAAGCGGCACCGGGTGCTGGTGCTGGTCGACGGCGGCATACTCGCGGCAAGGCCCGGGCTCGCCGCCGCGATCGAGGCCTATGCGGAGGCCCATGCCGGCCGGATGGAGCTCGTGGCCGCGCCGATGCCGGTCACCGGCGGCGAGGCGATCAAGGGCGATCTCACCCATATCGAGGCGGTCCAGGACGCGATCCACCGCTACCGGATCGACCGGCATTCCTATGTCGTCGCCATCGGCGGCGGCGCGGTGCTCGACGCGGTCGGCCTCGCCGCCGCGACCGCCCATCGAGGGGTGCGCCATATCCGCATCCCCACCACCGTCCTCAGCCAGAACGACAGCGGCGTCGGCGTGAAGAACGCGGTCAACCTGCGCGGCATCAAGAACTATATCGGCACCTTCGCCCCGCCCTGGGCGGTGCTCAACGACTTCGACTTCCTCGACGCCCTGCCCCGGCGCGAGCGGCTCGCGGGCATCGCCGAGGCGGTCAAGGTGGCGCTCATCCGCGACCGCGGCTTCTTCGAATGGCTCGAGACCAACGTCAACGCGCTCGCCACCTTCGACCGGGCCGCCGAGGAATACATGATCCGGCGCTGCGCCGAGCTGCACATGCACCAGATCGCCCAGGGTGGCGATCCGTTCGAGACCGGCTCGGCGCGGCCGCTCGACTTCGGCCACTGGTCGGCCCACAAGCTCGAGGCGATCACCCGCCACCACGTCCGCCACGGCGAGGCGGTCGCGATCGGCATCGCGCTCGACACCCGCTACTCGGTGCTCACGGGCCTGCTCGCGCCCGGACACGACGAGCGCGTGGCGGTGCTGCTCGAGGGGCTGGGCTTCCGGATCTGGCATCCGGCGCTGGCCCGGCCCGGCGCCGACGGCCGGCCGGAGATCCTGACCGGGCTCGAGGAATTCCGCGAGCATCTGGGGGGCGAGCTCACGGTGACGCTGCTCGCCGATCTCGGCCGGGGCATCGAGGTCAACCATATCGACCCCGACCTCGTCGCCGGGGCGATGGACTGGCTCGCGGGCCGGGAGGCCGGCTGAATGCGTCTGCCCGCGGGGCTCGGCGAGCTCACCTACTGCATGAACATCCACCCGGGCGTGACCTGGCCCGAGGTGCGCGCGGCGCTGACCGACCCCGCCCGCGCGGTCAAGGCGGCGCTTTCGCCCGACGCGCCCTTCGCCATCGGCCTGCGCTTCTCGGCGCAGGTGGTCGAGGACCTGCGCGACCCGCAGGCGCGCGCCGAGCTCAAGGCGATCCTGGCCGCCGAGGGATTTCGCGCGGTCACGGTGAACGGCTTTCCCTACGGCCATTTCCACGGCGTGCCGGTCAAGGCCGAGGTCTACCAGCCCGACTGGCGGCAGGAGGCGCGGTTTGAATACACCTGCGCGCTCGCCGACCTGATGGCGGAGATCGCGCCCGAGGGCGAGACGGTCAGCCTCAGCACCGTGCCCGGCAGCTTCAAGCCGCTGAGCGTCGGGGCCGATGCCGAGATGGCCGAGCGCTATATCCGGGTAGCCGCGCATTGCCACGCCCTGCGCAGCCGCAGCGGCGTGACGGTCGCCATCGCGATCGAGCCCGAGCCCTTCTGCTTTCTCGAAACCATCGCCGAGACGGTCGATTTCTTCGAGGAGCATCTCTTCTCGGACGCCGCCGTCACCCGCATGGCCGAGCTGACCGGGCTCGACCGCGAGGCGGCGCGCGACGCCCTGCCCCGCCATCTCGGGCTCTGCTACGACGTCTGCCACGCGGCGGTCGAATACGAGGATCCGGCCGGCAGCATCGCGGCGCTGCGCGCGGCCGGGATCCCGGTCCACAAGCTCCAGCTCAGCGCCGCGCTGCGGGTGCCGCAGGTCACGCCCGAGGCCCGCGCGGCCCTCGCCGCCTTCGACGAGCCGACCTATCTCCATCAGGTGGTGAGCCGGCGGGGCCGCGATCTCGCGCGGTATCCGGACCTGCCCGAGGCGCTGGCGAAGGGCGCGGCCGAGGACGGGGCGGAATGGCGCGTGCATTTCCACGTGCCGGTCTTCGTCGCCGATCTCGGGGTGCTGGCCACGACCCAGGACTTCCTCGCCGGGATCCTGGCGCTGCATGCGCGCGCGCCGATCTCGGCGCATCTGGAGGTCGAGACCTATACCTTCGGCGTCCTGCCGCCCGCGCTCGACGCGGGCACCGTCGACCAGGCCGTGGTGCGCGAGCTGCGCTGGGTGCTGGAGACGCTCCGGGCATGACCCTTGATACGATCCTGCGGCTGGGGCGGGTGTCGAACCTGCCGACGGTCTGGACCAATGCGCTCGCTGGCGCGGTGCTCGCGGGCGGCGCTCCGCTGCCGGCGCTGGTCCTGGCGATGCTGGCGCTCAGCCTCTTCTATGTCGGCGGCATGTGGCTCAACGACGCGTTCGACGCCGAGATCGACGGGCGCGAACGCCCCTCGCGCCCGATCCCGGCGGGCGAGATCGCGCAGTGCACGGTGTTCCGCGTCGGCTATCTCATGCTCGGCCTCGGGGTGATCCTCGCCGCCGCCCTCGGCCCGGCAGCCGGCATCGCGGGCCTCGCGCTCGCCGGCACGGTGGTGCTCTACGACTGGCTCCACAAACGCACCGCGCTTGCCCCGGTGATCATGGGCGCGACGCGGTTTCTGGCATTCCTGCTCGGCGCGCTCAGCGCCGGCGAGGTGACCACCGCCGCCCTCATCGGCGCGGCGGGGCTCTTTGCCTATGTCGTCGGGCTCACCTATGCCGCGAAGCAGGAGGCCTACGACCGCGTCGAGCGCGCCTGGCCGCTCGCGGTGCTGGCGGTCCCGGCGCTCCTCGTCGCCTCAAGGGCCCCGGCCTCGGCCCTCGCCCTGCTGATCGCCGCGGGTCTTCTCGCCGTCCTCGCCTTCGCCCTCCACCGCCTGTTCCGGCGGGCGCGGGGCGACGTGCCGCGCGCGGTGGTGACGATGATCGCGGGGATTTCGCTCTATGACGCGGCACTCATCGCCGCGACGGGCGCCTCCGGCCTCGCATTCCTCGCGGTCGCGGCCTTCGCGCTGACGCTCCTGCTCCAGCGGGTGGCGCCGGGCACCTGACCCTTCCGGTATTCATACTGGCGGAAACCCTATCGGGCAGGACGAGGGGCCCCGCCAACAGGCGGGGAGAAAATGGAATGCAGCCAACGGGCTGCACGATATCCTTGGCCTAGCGGCCGAAGATGTGGTCGAGCACCAGGCCCTTGAAATCCACCGCCCGCACCGGCCCTTCGGGCAGCATCCCCGCCTCCGACGAGATAACCAGCGGCCCGTCCGCGGGATCGTCGGTCAGCCGGCCGTGGGTGCCCTTCACCAGCGTCGTCTCGCTGTCCGAGATCACGTCCAGGAGCTGCCGGAACCCGAGCTTGCGCAGCCCGAGCTTCCAGCCGGCGGCGAGCTTGGGGTATTTCAGGGCCGGGTCCATGAAGAGCTCGACCGGATCGTAGCCGGGCTTGCGGTGGATATCGACGGTGCGGGCGAAATCCGGGGCGCGGCCGGGCTCGAGCCAGTAGTAGTAGCTGAACCACCGGTCCGCCTTCGCGATCGCGACGAGCTCGCCCGAGCGGGGATGGTCGAGGCCGTTCGCCTGCTTGCCCGCCGCGTCCCAGACCGCCTCGACCCCGTCGAGGCCCGCGACCAGCTCCGCCACCTCCGGGATGCGGGCGGGATCGCGGACATGGACATGGGCGATCTGGTGGTCGGCCACGGCGAAGGCGGCGCTCTCGCCCGCGTCCAGCGTCTCGCGCCCGTGCTCCTCGCGGCGGACGGCGATCAGCCCCGCCTCGCGCAGCGCCCGGTTGATGTGGACGGCATCCGTCGCCTTCGTGATCCCGTATTCCGAGACCACGATCACCCGCCGCCCGCTCGCCTCGGCCGCGTCGATCAGCGTGCCGCAGAGCGCGTCGACCTCGCGCAGGTCGGCCTGCAGCCGCGGATGCTCGAGGTCGGGGCCGAGGCGCTGCAGGTTGTAGTCGAGATGCGGCAGGTAGGTCAGCGTCAGCGTCGGGTTGCGGGTCTCCATGACATGGAGCGTCGCCTTCGCGATCCAGTCCGACGAGGTGATGTCGGCCATCGGCCCCCAGAACTTGAAGAGCGGGAACTGGCCGAGCTTCGCGTCGAGCTCGTCGTGGAGCGTGACCGGCTGGGTATAATGATCGGGGATCTTGCGGCCGTCGGCAGGGTACATGGGCCGGGGCGTCGCGAACCAGTCGGCGGTGGAATACATCGAGTACCACCAGAACATCTTGGCGCAGG
>CAZESN010000045.1:8214-15618 GCA_964514775.1 uncultured Rhodovulum sp. | reverse complement strand
CGCCGCCTTCGCCCATTGCTCCCAGAGGGCTGGCTCGCCGCGGGTCTCTGCGGCCGCGCGGATGTCGTCGAGGAGCGCCCGGCAGGCCGAGGGGTCCTCAGCCGCGCGGTGGCCCATATAGTTCGTGGCCGCCTTCGCCCACGACTCCCAGAGGGCTGGCTCGCCGCCGGTCTCTGCGGCTGCGCGGATGTCGTCGAGGAGCACCCGGCAGGCTGAGGGCTCCTCCGCGGCGCAGTGGCGCATATAGTTCGTGGCCGCCTTCGCCCACGACTCCCAGAGGGCTGGCTCGCCGCGGGTCTTGGCCGCAGCGCGGATGTCGTCGAGGAGCGCCCGGCAGGCCGAGGGCTCCTCCGCCGCGCGGAAGAACATGTAGTTGAACGCCGCCTTCGCCCATTGCTCCCAGAGGGCTGGCTCGCCGCGGGTCTCTGCGGCCGCGCGGATGTCGTCGAGGAGCGCCCGGCAGGCTGAGGGCTCCTCAACAGCGAGGTGGACCATGTAGTTTGTCGCCGCCTTCGCCCATTGCTCCCAGAGAGCTGCTTCGCCGCGGATCTCGGCGGCAGTGTGCAGTAAGCGCAATGGTGATGATACATCAGCAGGGTACGGAAACTGCTCCACGGCAGTAAGCGCCAAGACGAGGCTTCCGAGTGCGGTGGCGGCCCCGGCGTCATCTGCAGCGCGCTCCGAAAGCCTAGAGACCCCCTCTGTCACAGTCCGATCAAAGGAATCGGCATCTTCAGCGGTGGAGAAGGCTGCCCGAAGTGCCTGCCGATAAGAGCCTGCAACTCCCCGTATCTCTTGGGATAGCAGGGATTGCGCGGCGTGCCTTGGGAAGTTTTGCCAAGCGCGGACGACGAATTCCTCCATTGCGTAGGGGTTTAGGTGCCAAGCAAGCTCCGGGAGCCAGTCGTCTCTGACGCGCCCGTCGAGTGTGTCCATCGCACAGAGGCTTTCGAGAACGAAATACTCGCCGATCAGGTCGGGCAGCAACGGGGGTAGCAGGCCGTCGTTCGCCCCTCCGAGCGCACGACGCAGCGCTTGGAGGGGCGGGGCCGCGGCCGGCGTGCACGCCCGCCGGCGCTCATCGGGCATCTTCTGCCAGGCTGCCTCACTGAGCCCGCCGATCATCGTCGCCAGCGCGGTTCGACGCCGCGCCCATGGCGTGAGCCGCGCGACCGTCCGCTCGGTTCCAACTTCGGAGAGCTGACGATCCCAGTGCCGATCGATGTCACGACGGAGGGCGTCCTCAAGAAGGTCTTCGATCGAGTCGCCGTGAACTCTGGCCATTCCGAGCAGGAGCGCCGTCAGCGCACGACGCTTCCCATCTACTTCTTCGTGACGTTGCGCGAAGGCGACGGAATCCATGGCGTCCGACAGCCGGCCAGGATGGCTGCCGAGCTCCCAACCGGTTTGCGCCAACGCGTAGCGGTCTTCGTCCGAGTCCAGAGGGCCCAGCGGGAGCGCAAGCCTGGCAAGGGCTTCCCTGCGCGGCGCAACGACTGTCTCCGGCCGGTGGAATCGCTCTAACGCGCGGACTTCGTCCGCGCCGCTTTCCAGAACCTGTTGAGCAAAAAGGACGTCGATCGAACGTTCAAGGAGTAGCAAGCGCACTCGAGCGCCGCCGGGGCGATCCGGCAGGCGGCGCAGGAGCGTCTTGACGCCTGCAGCTGTCTCCAGCGGATAGTCCACGATCAGGAGCGTCGGCCGCTCTGCGCTCCATATCGCCAACGCATCGCCATCGAGCGCATCGAGAGAATCCCTGGCCACGAAGCCGGCGTCCCAGCCGGAATCACGGGCGGCGCGCAGGGCGAGCTCAAGCGCAAGGCGCGACTTTCCTGCGCCCCCCGGACCAGTGATGATCCACCAGCGGAACCCGTCAGGATGGTCGAGAAACTCCTGGAGCTGTCCCAGCTCATCCGCGCGCCCTTGGAACGCGATTGCAGGATTGCGGAAGGTCAGTCTGCCGAAACCTTCCTGCGTGACGTCGAGGCGTTCAAGAGACAGCGCCAGCGGCTTCGCTCGCGCCGCCATGTGCCCAGTGATTGCCTGCAGCAGCGCTCGGACCTTTGAGAACTCCCCGCGAATTTCTGCGTCGGCGAGCGCTATCCAGTCGAACTGTTCATTGAGTGCGCGCTGGAGGCGGCTGTCAAGGTCTGCAATGTCGTTCCGAATGACGCTGCAGGCGAAGATGTGAAACGCTTCGGTCGCTTCCGGAATCTTCCGGCTCTTGATCGTAGCGGCGAAGAAGTTGAGCGTCGCGACGCCGTAGACGAATCGATCGCGCCCGGAGGCGGTAGGTGTGACCTTGCGCCAGCGCTCCATCGGGTCATCCGGTGGCGTCTCTCCAAAGCGAAGCTTGAGGTGATCGGCAAATGCGCTCACGATCTGCGTGTCCAGGTCATCGAGCAGCGAGGCCTCGCCGTTGGTCCTGTCGCCAGCGTCGGTCTCGATCTCGAGAATCAGGCAGCCAGCCCGGTTCATGAGCTCCGTCAGGCAGAAGGGGCCGAAATCTTCCGCGTTCTGCTGCGCGCTCGCTTCGAGGGCGAGGAGTTCGTCATCGACGAACGCGAGAAACCGTCGTGCTCTATGGTCGATCCTCGCGAGATCATCGATCTTCCCGCGCCATTCCTTACACCAGAGGCGACCTGCATCCACGAGCGCGAGAGCAAGCGCGCGCAGAAGATAATGGTTTGCGTCGGCGCTCGGAGGGTCCAGATTCAGTTTTCTGACTAGGCTCCGCCCGATCCTTCGCTTCTGCGCTGGATTAAATGCGGAAACGCCAACGGGCACGAGACTTGAAACGGCAGAGAAAGCAGCCCAGATTGTGCCTAAAGTCACCGGCTCAGCCACGTCTGTTTCCTGAAATCATCGACGAATCGCCTCCTCGTGAAGCCGCGTATCTATAATATGCAGTACCTAGACGTTCAGGATAGTGCGCATTGATTTTCTTCAGTTCGCAGGTCAGAATTTTCCAGATACCCAGCGACTGCTATCGGGAAGCAGCAGCTGCAACAGCTGACCTGCCACAGAGTTTTTCCTCCACGTGGAGTTTGCGTCCGGTCACAATTGAAGGACACATCGATGAAGCGGAAGCGGTTCACGGGAGAGCACATCATCGTGGTTCAAGCAGCGGCGCCGAACTCACCTCGAACGCGATACTCGCTTGGTCAAACACAAGGAGAGCAGTGCAGCCTGGTATTCACGAGGTGAAAGAAGGAATCTTCTTTAACTGTTTCTGTGGGTGTGAAGCGCGCGGCCAGTGCCACCCGCGATCATCTTGCCAATTGCCCTGGACGTTCGCAATAAGCTGCGTATGAGCCGTCCCGATCTGTCCGTATTCCGTGGGTTCCAGCCGTCGAGCCGGAGGACACACCATGAGCGGATCATCGACATCACTCCGAGCGGCTCACGCTTCTTTCCGTGGTCGATATCAGAATCGCCACAAGCAGGGATCGGAAGGTCGGGCGGCCAAGCTAACTCGCGTCTTCGCTGTCGCAAAATGCGATGCTGACAGGATTCTGAACGTACTCACCCGAACCCTCGCCGCCTCGGGGGACATCTTTCCGCCGCCGCGGAACTCTCAGCCCGTG
Source organism: uncultured Rhodovulum sp. (assembly GCA_964514775.1). Lineage (GTDB taxonomy): Bacteria > Pseudomonadota > Alphaproteobacteria > Rhodobacterales > Rhodobacteraceae > Amaricoccus. The sequence continues at coordinate 12,031 of CAZESN010000045.1, read as the reverse complement.
TCAGCCGGCATCCATGCGGATGACAGGAAGACGGCTTTAAGCGGCGGGAATGGGCTTCGGCGCGATGGAGTGACCGTCACCCGTCTTACAGATGAAGACGGTCCCCTCGACCCAAATACGGTGCATCAGAATGGCCATCCGGCGCGCACACGCGACGAGAACAGAAACAGTTACCCCAGCTAACGCAGCGGGTGGCCACATGCTGCGATGAGACTCATAATCTTCCACTGTCGCGAACACGGTGGGACAGGATCTGTGTGCCCACCTGTGATCCTCCTCTTCAGGCCGGTGGCGAGGAGGTCGCTGCCGGTACTGCCCGGATGCAGTTCCGAGCAATCTGTGTCTGATGCAACTCGTCCTGACGGCCCTTAGGTAGAGGACATGCCCGTACGCCAACATCACGCGTCGTCGAGCGTGGGTCGAGCGTGGGTCGAGAGTGGGTGGAGTGCGGGAATCGGTGGGTGTGATGTTCCCATCTTGTCCAATCTGACGATCGAACGGTCGGGGCAAAGCCCTGATAAGTGATTGATTTCTGGAGCGGGCGACGGGATTCGAACCCGCGACCCTCAGCTTGGGAAGCTGATGCTCTACCAACTGAGCTACACCCGCATCTCGGCGGATGCCTAGGCGTTTGGGTGGAGTCGGTCAAGAGGGTGTCGCGCGTTGCCTTGGGGCTATCCTGAGAGAAAGCGACGGCTCTTGGAGACGGGTGCGCGCGCCCGGAATGTCGGTCCGGGGTGTGCCCGGGTCAGGGTGGGCACGCGTGCCCATTTTTTATCTGTTTGATATTACGAAGATATCCTGACCGGTTTACCATTAGGAAAGCTTCGTTATCGGCTGGAAGGGCGTGAGCGCGGAGCAGCAGCCTTTCACTTGGCGGGTCCGTGGTAGTCCTGTCCGACGCGGAGGATTGCGTCGAGGATGGAGGGGAGCTTCCTGGCGCAGGCGGCGAGGTAGAGCGCTTGGCGGACCTCGGTGCTGTCGCCCCGAACGTGTGGCGCCTGCCGCGGGAGAGCCATCGGTCGCAGGTATGGAGCGCCAGGGCGGCCAGTCACGCGAGTGCACACCGAAAACGGACAAGGTCGGAGGGCGAGAGATATCCTTGTGGGGTAGGATGTCATGCTCCGGCGGGCGTTTGAGGCCCGGCTGGTCACCGGAAGCGGGATCAGGATCCTGTGCGGCCGCCAGCGGGTGCGAGGATCGCCGGGGCCTGCTCGCGCGGGGCGCGGAGCGCGGCCTCGGCGCCGAAGGGCGCGTTGACGAGTGCGAGCCCGGAGCCGGTCATGCCGCGTGCCGGAGGCCGGCGGAAGGCGACCTCGTCGATGAGCGGCGCGAGGGGTGCGAGGCCGGCGACAAGGTCGCGGTGGCGGCCCGCCGGCAGCAGCGGGTACCAGACCAGAACCGTCGCCTCGGGCCATTTCCGGACCAGCCGGAGCACGAAATCCGCGATGCCCGCATATTCGGTCTTCACCTCGTAGGAGGGGTCGACCAGCACGAGGCCCTTGCGGGGACGCAGCGGCGCGAGGGCGAGCAGGCCTTCGAGGCCGTCGCGGCGGTGGATGTCGGCGCCCCCCTCGAAGGCGGCGCGCAGTGCCGCGTTCTCGGCCGGGTGCAGCTCCATCAGGGTCAGGCCGTCCTGCGGGCGCAGCAGGGCGCGGGCGATCATCGGCGAGCCGGGATAGGCGGTGGCACCGTGCCGCGCGCGGATGGCGCCGAGAGCCCGGCCGAAGGGAGTGGAGGCGTCGGGCGCGAGCGCGGCGATGCCGGCGGCGGCCTCACCGGTCTTCAGCGCCTCGGGGGCCGCGATGTCGTAGATGCCGCGTCCGGCATGGGTCTCGGCATAGGAGATGCCGCGTGGCTTGACGGTCAGGCGGGCGAGGAGCTCGGCGAGCGCGATGTGCTTGTGCAGGTCGGCCGGACCGCCGGCGTGGTAGGCATGCTGGTAGGAGAGCATCAGATCATCCGGTTGGGAGACGCCGCACGCGCATACTGGACGCGGCGCGCGGCGATTGCTATTGGGAGCGCCGTGCCGCTTTAGCTCAGTTGGTAGAGCACATCATTCGTAATGATGGGGTCGTCAGTTCGAGTCTGACAAGCGGCACCACTTCCCGGCTCGAAGGACGTCAAAGTGTGCAGGGGGCCGGTGGTCGCGGGAAGCCGTTGCCAATCGCATGCCGGATGAGGCTGATCAGCCCCGCACTAGGGCGCCGATCCCGGCCTTAAGAATCTCCTCCTCGTCGCGCAATCCGTGGGTGGCGGCGGGGACGGCAGCATGGGCTTCGCCACCAGCGGTGCCTTCAAGAACATCAGCGTCGGGATCGGCGGCTCCGCGGGGACGGGCCGCATCGACGGCTTCACCACGCTGATCGGCTTCCTGCCCGAGCGCGACATCGGGCTCGTCGTCCTCAACAACATGAACCCCTCCACGATCGGAAGCTTCTTCTATCTCGCGGTGCAGACGCACCTTCTCAATCGTTTCGGCATCAATGCCGGTGTGGCCGAGAAGGTTGACGCGGCTTACGACCAGACGGTGGCGTCGCTCAGAGAGGTATGGGAGCAGTCCACCCCCGCAGACATCGCCGACCTCGCGCCCCATGCCGGCTATTATCAGGGCGGATACCGTCTCATCGTCACCGGGAACTCGGCAACGATCCGGGTCGGCTCGCGTGTCCTGCCGCTGCGCGCGCTGCCGGACGGGTCCCATGTGATCACCTCGGGTCTGCTGCTGAACGTCCGGGTCCATTTCAGGCGGGGCGCGGACGGCGTGTCCTTCATGGAGCTCGAGGACGTCGAGACGGTGCGCCGGACGGTGGGGTTCGACTGACCGGGAGGGCGCCGCGTCGCTCCGCCCTCCCGGGGGGGGCGTGGCAGGCCGGTCCCCCTCGCCCGATCCATAGCCTGGCGTTCGCGGCTTCGCTGACAGTCCCGCACGCGGAGGCGGCGGCCAGACGCGCTCGATGGCATTCTGTCGCCGACTGGCGCGTCGGTCCGTGACCTGCCCTCGGGGTCGTGGAGCAATGGCCCGGTGTCCTGGCAAGCGTCATGGCGGCGGGCGCATTTCGCGCATCGGAAGGCCTTTCTGTCGGAGCGTGAAAAAACGGTCGGAGCCTTCCCCGCGAGGGCCTGAATTCAGTCTGCGCCTGCCTGTCTAATACCCCAAATATCGGTTAACTTTATCGTCAATAGCGACTTATGGCCGCGGGCCGGAACCCAGCCCGTGGCAGCATCTCAATGAGGCCCTGATGACGTATCTGCCCGCAATCACGCGCCGCGCCGCCCTGCTGGCCGGACTGGCGACCTTCGTGCTGACGGGGGTCGACTCCGGCCGACCCGCGTTCGCGGCACCGCAGCGTGGCGGCACCCTGACCTGGGCCTTCGACCGCGAGTCGTCCACAATCGTCGGAACCAATGCCAGCGCCTATATCGTCGGTCTGGTCGGCACGAAGATCTTCGACGGGCTTTTGCGGTACGACGAGGATCTCAATCCCCATCCCCAGCTCGCAACGGAATGGGAGGTGGCGCCGGACGGGTTGAGCTATACGTTCAAGCTGCGACCCGGCGTCAAATGGCACGATGGCCAGCCCTTCACCTCTGCCGACGTGGCTTTCACGATCGGGCTCCTGGCCGAGGTGCATCCTCGCGGCAGCGGCACCTTCAGCAAGGTGGAGCGGATCGATACCCCGGACGATCATACCGTCATCTTCCGGCTGTCGAGCCCGGTGCCCTACTTCCTGACCATCTTCGCCGCCTCCGAAGCCATCATCGTCCCGAAGCACATCTATGAGGACCTCCCGGCGAGGGAGATCCCGCCCGACAG
>CAZESN010000045.1:0-8204 GCA_964514775.1 uncultured Rhodovulum sp. | reverse complement strand
GCGCGATCATCGGCACCGGCCCGTTCGTGTTCAAGGAATGGGCGCGCGGCAGCCATCTCGTTCTGGAGCGCAATCCCGACTACTGGGACGAGGGCAAGCCCTATCTCGACCGCGTGATCTTCCGCGTCATCCCGGATGCCGCCGCGCGTGCGGCAGGGCTTGAGGCCGGCGAGATCGACCTGACGCATATCAGCCTGACCGATATCGACCGGCTGAAGGAGCATCCCGGCCTCGAGGTCGAGAACAGGCCTGCGGCCTATGGCGCGCGCCATCATCAGATCGTGCTGAACCTGGATCTCGAGCCGCTGCAGGACGTCCGGGTGCGCAAGGCGATCGCCCATGCGATCGATCTGGAGCAGATCCACCAGATCGTTTTCTATGGCTACAGTCAGGTTGCACCGTCGCCGATCAGCCCGCTGCTGACCAAATGGGTCAATCCGGACATCCGGCCCTATCCGTTCGATGTCGAACTCGCCAACAGGCTTCTCGACGAGGCCGGCTATCCGGTGGGCGCGGATGGATACCGCTTCACGCTGGACATCGCCAACAACCCGGCCAACGACTCGCGGTTTCCCGCCTTTGTCGCCCAGTCGCTGAAAGCGGTGGGGATCAACGCGGTGGTCGGGCTTTCCGATCAGGCGGCCTATATCAAGCGGGTGTATACCGACCGCGACTTCGGTCTCGGCATCGATGCGATGGGGAATACCTTCGATCCGTCGGTCGGGGTGCAGCGGGTCTACTGGTCGAAGAACTTCCGCATCGGCGTCCCGTTCAGCAACGCCAGCAACTACAGCAACCCCGAGGTCGACCGCTTGCTGGAGGCCGCCTCGATCGAGGTGGACGAGGAAAAGCGGCGCGAGCTGTTCTTCCGGTTCCAGGAAATCATCCACGACGAGGTGCCGGTCATCAACGGGTTCAACCCGCCGGATTTCGTCGCCTACCGCGAGGGCCTTCGGGACTTCGCCGTCGGCGGCGCCGGCCTGAACGGGAACCTCGCCGACGCCTATTTCGAGGATTGAGCCCTACGCGTCCGCCGGCAGCCGGCCGGCCGGACCGCAAACGCCTGCCATCCTTCGCGGCATGAGGGGAGACCCGGCCGCGAAGGGCCATGCAAGAACTAGAGCAGTCCCGGCTACCCGCGAGGATGAGCGCGGCGCCCGCGAGTCGCGGTCGCGCTGATCACCCGAAGCAGATTGGAAAGAGAGACGAGATGAGCCTGTTGGAAGCAATCAATCCCGCCCCGTCCGGGCAGAGTCCGTCGCTTGACCGCGTGCCGGTCATCAGCCCTGCTGATCTGCGCGCGCAGGCGTTGGACGGTGCCGAGATCGCCGTCGTCGACGTCCGTGAGGGCGCGGCCTACCCGGCCGGCCATATCTCGATCGCGGTGGAGCTTCCGTTGAGCGAGCTGGAGCTGGTCGCGCCGAAACTGCTGCCCCGCAAGAGCCTGCGCATCGTCGTGACCGACGACGACGGGGGCGAGGCGGCGCGGCTTGCCGCCGTGCGGCTGACGGCGGCGGGCTATGGCGATGTCCGCGTGCTGGAGGGCGGGCTGGCCGCCTGGCGGGCGGCGGGCTTCGAGCTCATCACCGGGGAGCATGCGCTGAGCAAGGCGCTGGGCGAATTCGTCGAGCGCCAGTACCACACCCCCCGGATCACTGCCGAGGAGCTGAAGGACTGGATCGCGACACGCGAGGATCTGGTCATCCTCGATACCCGGCCGGTTCCCGAGTACGAGTATCATGCCATCCCCGGCGGCATCGCCGCGCCGGGCGCGGAGCTTCTCTACCGAATCTACGATCAGGTGCAGTCGCCGGACACCCCGGTGGTGATCAACTGCGCCGGCCGCACCCGCGCGATCATCGGGGCGCAGGCGCTGAAGAACGCGGGCTTTCCGAACCCGGTCTATTCGCTGGAGAACGGCACCAGTGCCTGGATCCTGGCGGGCTATGAGCCCTCCCATGGGGCGGCGAACCTCGCGGGCGGGCCCAGCGCCGAGGGGCTGGCGCGGGCCACCGAGGCGGCCGGGCGGGTCGCCGAGACGTTCGGCATCCGCACGCTGGACGCGGCCGGGTTGCAGCGCTTCCGCGACGAGGCCGATGCGCATACGCTGCATCTCTTCGACGTCCGGACCGCGCAGGAGTTCGAGGCCGGGCATCTGCCCGGTGCCCGCTGGGCGGCCGGCGGCCAGCTGGTCCAGAACCTCGACCGTTTCGTGGCATCGCTGAAAGCCCGCATCGTGCTGACCGACGATGCCGACCTGGTTCGCGCGCGCATCACCGCGTCCTGGCTGATCCAGCTCGGGCTCGAGAACGTGTATGTCCATGCCGCAGCCCCGCAGGAGCGGACCGAACAGGGCGCGGCCGCAACCGAGGTCCTGAACCTGCCGGCCGAGGTCGACACCCTGTCGCCGCAGGAGCTCAAGAGCCTGCTGGAGGCGGGCGCGGTGCCGGTGATCGACCTGGAGCCCGCGCGCCCGTACTGGCAGGAGCGCCGCGCAATCCCAGGCGCGCTGGTCGCGCGGCGGTCGGCGCTGGCGCAGAGGATCGGCAAGCTCGCTCCGGGCGGCACCGTGGTCCTCACCTCGGCCGACGGCTCCATCGCCCGCCTCGCCGCCGCGGAGCTGGCAGGCCAGGACGATCGCCGGATCGTCGCGCTCGACGGCGGCACCGCGGCCTGGATCGCCGCGGGGTTCGACGCACCCGCTGTCGGGGCCAACCAGCCGGCGCTCGATCCGGCGGACGCGCTGCCCCAGCTGCCCAGCCTCGAGCAGCGCCGCACCCGGCTCGATGCCTACGTCCGCTGGGGCGACGACATCACCAGCGACCTCGAGAAGGACGGCCTGGTGTCGTTCCGTGCCTTCGATCTCTGAGATCGACAACAGCCCCCGGGCCGCCGCCAGGACCCCGAACAGGAGGTCCGGCCGGCGGCCCGGTCGCGCGCAATGCAGGACCTGACGTGAGCGACTACGCCCAGACCACCCTCGTCGAGACCGCGCGTCCGTTCCCGCTTCTCGGCACGCCCGAATTCGAGGCGCTGCTCGCGACGCTTGCCGCGGGAGCCGTCGCCCGCGACAGCGGAGAGCTGTCGGCCCGGCCTGCCATCGATCTCGTGCGCGAGGCCCGGCTGGGGGTGCTGCGCCTGCCGCGAGCCCTGGGCGGGGCTGGAATCGCGCTGCCCGATCTCTACCGCACCGTCATTGCCCTGGCCGAGGCGGATTCGAACATTCCCCATATCCTGCGCAACCATTTCACCTTCGTCGAACGGATGTCGCGCAACCAGCACGACGAAAGGTTCCGCCACTGGCTGAAGCTGGTCGGCGAGGGGCGCCTCTTCGGGAGCGCCTCGGGCGAGCTCGACATCGCCAATATCGGGGCCGGCGTCGTCGATACGGTCCTCGAGCCGCAGGGCGACGGCTTCCGCCTGACCGGCAGGAAATACTACAGCACCGGCAATCACTACATGGACATGCTGCTGGTGCGCGCGGCCCTGCCCGATGGCAAGCCGATCTGGGCCGTGATTCCGACCGACCGGGAGGGGGTCGATGTCGACGACGACTGGGACGGCATCGGCCAGCGGCTGACGGCGAGCGGATCGACCGTCTTCACGGACGTTCGGGTGCACAGGGAAGAGACCTTTCTGCCCGAAGCGGAGAAGAATCGCTCCCCCGCGTCGGCCAGCTATCCCCAGCTCTGGCTGACATCGATCGTGACCGGGATCCTGCGGGCGATCGTCCGTGACGCGATCAAGGTCGTGACCGGCCGCAATCGCAACTACTACCACGCGCTGGTCGAGCAGCCGGCGCGGGATCCGTTGCTGCAACAGGTGATCGGACGGCTGGCCAGCATCGCCTATGTCGCCGAGGCCAGCGTGCTTGCCACCGCCGCTACGCTTGGCAGGGCACACGAGCGCTGGGATGCGGGCGAGCCGGCGGCCGAGCTCTTCGCCGAGGCCTCGGCCCAGGCCGCGAAATGCAAGGTCGTCATCGACGAGCTGGCACTGCAGGCGGCCGGCGAGGTCTTCAACGTCGGCGGAGCCTCGGCCGTCCGGCAGTCGGTCGGGCTCGACCGCCACTGGCGCAACATCCGCACGATCTCGTCGCACAACCCGCTGTCCTACAAGGCCCGGGCGCTTGGCGAGCAGGCGCTCTTCGGGACCCCCCTTCCCGCGGCAGCCTTCTTCTAGGGGCTGGCAGCCCCGAAGCCGCCCGACGCCCCTGCCGAGACCGGCGGGGCAACGGATCAGCCAGGATCAGGAGACAAGAATGGGTTCCCCCTCTGCGACGCCGAACCGGCCGGAACGCCAGCTGCGCCTGAACATCAACGTCGTCCCGTCGGGTCGTCATGCCGCCGCCTGGAGGCTGCAGACGCCCGCAGACACGGTGGTCGACGTCGGGCATTTCCGCCAGATCGCGCGTATCGCGGAACGGGGCACGCTGGACGCGGTCTTCTTCGCCGATCATCCCAGCCTCGACGACAATGCCGCCGAGCGGCCGTGGACCGCGCTCGATCCCGTCGTCCTCCTGACCGCGATGGCCGCAGTGACCGAGAGGATCGGTCTCGTCGCGACCGCCTCGACCACCTTCGACCATCCCTATCACGTCGCGCGCCGCTATGCCTCGCTTGACCATGTCAGCGGCGGGCGCGCGGCCTGGAACGTCGTCACCACCCAGCACAACAGCTCCGCGCCGAACTTCGGGCTGGAGAACCTGCCGGACCGGGTCGACCGCCACAAACGGGCCGACGAGTTCATGTCGGTCGTTCGCAAGCTCTGGGAGAGCTGGGACGACGATGCGATCGTCGCCGATCCGCGCAGCGGGCGCTATGCCGACCTGAGCCGGGTCCGGCCGATCAATCACGCGGGCGATCTGTTCTCGGTGCGCGGGCCGTTGAACGTGCCGCGCACGCCCCAGGGCAATCCGGTCATCATCACCGCCGGCGTGTCCGAGCAGACAAGGCGCTTCGCCGCTCGCTGGGCCGATGCGCTCTTTACCGTGCAGCGCACCTTCGACGAGGCGCGTATCTTCTACGACCAGGTCAAGGCGCTGACCGCGGCTGCCGGACGCGATCCGGCTCACCTGCTGGTGCTGCCGGGCCTTTACCCGGTCGTGGGCAGCACGGAGGCCGAGGCCAATGCCCGCAAGCGCGAGATGGACGACCTGCTCGACATCGAGGCGGAGCGGGAGCGACTGGCCGACCGCTTCGGCCTCGACCCGGACCGGCTGCCGCTGGACAGGCCGCTCCCTGACGACATCCTCGATCACATCAGCCCCCACATCACCCGGGGGTTCGTCGAGAACCTGGTCCGGGAGGCGCGGCTCGAGAACCTGACCGTGCGCCAGATCCTGGGCCGCAATCCGCATGGCGGGCACCGCATCGTCGTCGGTACGCCGGAACGCATCGCCGACGAGATGGAGCACTGGTTCCGGGCCGGCGCCGCCGACGGCTACAACCTGAACATGGATGCCTACACGTCGGGCCTCGAGCTCTTCGTCGATCACGTCGTGCCGGAGCTGCGCCGGCGGCGGATCTTCCGCGAGGACTACACGGGGACGACCCTGCGCGAGCACTACGGCCTTCCCCGTCCCGTGGTGGGGCGCGCTCCGGCGCCTGTCCTGCAGTCCGAGCCGCAGTTCTAGGCGCCGGGCGTACAGACAGCGAGAGGCGGAACAATGTCTTCCTTTGCCAGAATGGGCCGGAGCCTGCGGCGCACCGCGATCCAGGCAGTGCCGACGGTGCTCAGCATCGTGATCCTGAACTTCTTCCTCCTGCAGCTGGCGCCCGGTGATGCCGCCGACGTGCTCGCGGCGGAATCCGGCGCGGCGACCGAGGAGACGATGCGCCAGCTCAGGGAGCGCTTCGGCCTCGATCAGCCGATGCTGATCCAGCTCCTCGTCTATCTCGAGCACCTGAGCCGCTTCAGCCTCGGCTTCTCGCCGCGCTACGGCGTGCCGGTGCTCGATATCATCATGGAGCGCCTGCCCGGCACCCTGATCCTGACCTCCGTCGCGCTCGGGATCGCACTGCTGATCGGGCTGGCGCTTGGTGCGGTCATGGCGATGTTCGCCGGGCGGCTGCCGGACCGGCTGCTGTCGGTGGTGTCGCTGCTCTTCTACTCGATCCCGAGCTTCTGGATCGGGCTGATGCTGATCGTGCTCTTCTCGGTCAAGCTCGGGTGGCTGCCCTCGGGCGGGGCCGGGACCATCGGGTCGGACCTGACCGGTTTCGCGGCGATCCTGGATCAGGCCCGCTACATGGTGCTGCCGGCGACGTCGCTGGCGCTGTTCTACGTCGCGATCTATGCCCGGCTTACCCGGGCATCCATGCTGGAGGTCCGGTCGCAGGATTTCGTGCGCAGCGCCCGGGCCAAGGGCGTGTCGCCTTTCGGCGTGACCACGCGCCATGTGCTGCGCAACGCGCTTCTCCCCATCACCACCATCGCCGGCGTCCATGTCGGCGGCATGCTCGGCGGCGCCGTGGTGGTCGAGACGGTCTACTCATGGCCGGGCCTCGGCCGTCTCGCCTTCGAGGCGGTGATGGGGCGCGACTTCAACGTGCTGCTGGGCATTCTGCTGCTGTCGTCGCTGCTGGTCATCGCGGCCAATGCGGCGGTCGACGTGCTGCATGCCTGGCTGGATCCGCGGATCGGAGAGAGCTGATGGCCGCGATCGATTCCGCCGCGACGAAGCTCCGCCTCGCGCCGGAGCCACCGGCCGCGGCCGGCAAGGACCCCGACGGGCCCGCCGGATCCGGCTGGAGCAACGTGCGTGCGCCGGATGCGAGGCTGGCCGCGACGGCGATCGTCGCCCCGCCGGGCGGGCGGCGGAACCTGAAGGTCTTCCTGCGCAACCCGAATGCCATCTTCGGCCTGGTGATCCTGATCCTGATGACGCTGGCCGCGCTGCTGGCCCCGGTGCTCTTTCCGGCCGATCCGATGGCGATGGTAGGTGCCCCGTTCCTCTGGCCGGGCGCGGATGCCGCCCATCCCCTCGGCACCGACTCGATGGGGCGTGACGTGCTCGCCGGGATCGTCCACGGGACGAGGGTGTCGCTTACCGTCGGGCTGGTGGCGACCGCGCTGGGGCTTCTGGCCGGGGTGGCGGTCGGGGCGCTGGCCGGCTACTTCGGCGGGACCGTCGACGACCTGCTGGTCCGGCTGATCGAGATCTTCCAGACGCTGCCGAACTTCGTGCTGCTGGTGGTGCTGGTGGCGATCGCGCAGCCCTCGGCCCAGACGGTGACGGTCGCGATCGCCATCGTCAACTGGCCGACCGTGGCGCGCCTCGCCCGGGCCGAATTCCGCGCGATCCGGGAAAAGGACTATATCCTTGCCGTGCGCAGCCTCGGCTACGGGCACGGTCGCATCATCCTGCGCGAGATCCTGCCCAACGCCCTGCCGCCGATCATCGTCACCGCGTCGATCATGGTGGCCTCGGCGATCCTGATGGAATCGGCGCTCTCGTTCATGGGCCTCGGCGATCCCAACGTCGTCTCCTGGGGCTCGATGATCGGCGGCGGGCGCGAGGTGATCCGAACCGCCTGGTACCTGACCGCCCTGCCGGGTCTGGCCATCGTGCTGACCGTGCTGGCGCTCAATCTGATCGGCGACGGGCTGAACGATGCGCTGAACCCGCGACTGGCCGGGGACCGGTCATGAGCGCGCTGCTCCGGATCGAGAACCTTTCGGTCGACTTTCCCGGCGCGCGTCCGGTGATCGGCCTCGGCCTCACGGTGCAGGCGGGCGAGACGCTGGCGATCGTGGGCGAGTCCGGCTCGGGCAAGTCGATGACCGCGCTCGCGCTCATGGGCCTGCTGCCGCAGAACGGCCGGGCCTCGGGCAGCATCCGGTTCGACGGACAGAACCTGCTGGCGTTGCCGGAGCGAAGCCTGCGGCGCATCCGGGGACGCGATCTCGCGATGATCTTCCAGGAGCCGATGACCTCGCTCAATCCGGTGGTGCCGATCGGCCGCCAGATCGCCGAGGTGCTGCGGCTGCACGAGGGGCTGAGCGCGCGGGCGGCGCGGGCACGGGCGATCGAGCTCCTCGATCTGGTGCGTATCCCGGATGCCCGCCAACGGGTCGACGAATTCGCCCATCAGCTCTCGGGCGGGATGCGCCAGCGGGTGATGATCGCCATGGCCGTGGCCTGCCGGCCGAAGCTTCTGATCGCGGACGAGCCCACCACCGCGCTCGACGTGACCATCCAG
>CAZESN010000044.1:2749-15624 GCA_964514775.1 uncultured Rhodovulum sp. | reverse complement strand
ACCAAGGCGATCCTGGCCGGCGAGCCGATCCGCGTCTTCAACCACGGCAACCACACCCGCGACTTCACCTATGTGGAGGACATCGTGGAGGGGGTGATCCGGGCGAGCGACCAGATCGCGGCGCCCAACCCCGAATGGTCGAGCGATGCGCCGGATCCGGCAACGTCGAACGCGCCGTTCCGGATCTTCAACATCGGCAATAACGCACCTGTCAAACTCTCGGAGTATATCGAGGCGATCGAGGAGGCCCTCGGGCGCAAGGCGATCCGGGAGCTGCTGCCGCTGCAGCCCGGGGATGTGCCGGATACCTATGCGGATGTGTCGGAGCTGGAGCAGAGCGTGGGATACCGGCCGGCGACTTCGGTGAAGGAGGGGGTTGCGCGGTTCGTGGAGTGGTATCGGGGGTATTATGGGGCGTGAGGCGATCTGGTAGGGATAGCGCCCGATAGAGCACTGGATACGATCAAAAAATCTGGCAATCTCGTGGCCTAGTTACCACTAGTTCAGCGCTGTAGTGAGAGTACCGATGCGGTCCAGTAGAGTGCCCAGGTTTTTTGGCTCAACGACAGATATGCAAGACCGATGACGCGGCGCCAGTCCCGGAGTGCCATCGCTACCTGGAATCGATGCTTTTCCCCTTCTTGCCTGTTTCGGGGTGGAGATCGGCGATGAAGCATCGTGTCCGTACCCTGATGTCATCGCAGCTGGTCGGCAATGTCCTCGCGGTGGCAAGTGGGACGACGTTGGCGCAGGTCGTCGTTCTGGTCTTCTCGCCACTTATCACGCGCATATACGGCCCCGAGGCCTTTGGAGTGCAGGGGGTATTCCTCTCGCTGATCAGCATTCTATGGCCATTGGTTGCGCTGCGATTCCCGATGGCAATCGTCATTGCCAAGAGTGATGATGAGGTTCAGCTATTGACTCAGCTCTCAATAGCAACATCTGTTGTGATGTCATCTGTATTATTATTTGCGATTTTTATTTTTTACGATGATATCATTTCAGTATTTTCTATTGAATCTCTTGGGGGGTCCATATTTATACTTCCCGTCGCACTTATATTCGTAACGATTCAGGACGTGATGGACTATCGGGCCGCTCGCCTTGGGGCTTTTCAGGTTATCGCTGTGGTAACCGTAGTGCAGGCATTTTTGACCAATCTTTCCAGAGTATTGGGCGGGATCATTGCGCCGGTTTCGGTAACTCTGGTGATCGTAACCTCGATTGCACCCGGTATTCAGGCTTTTTTGCTGGCATGGAAGAACTGCGGAAGGTTCGGGCCTTTTCCGGCGGTAGATTTTCACAGGCTCCGCGCTTTGGCTTCCGCCCACCGGGACTTCCCGGTCTATAGGGCCCCCACGGATATGTTGAATGCTGCCTCCCAGTCTATACCGGTCATTATTCTGGCGGCCCTTTTCTCTCCGGCGGCTGCTGGAGCATACGTGCTGGCCCGAAGTGTGCTCAACTTGCCAGCAAACATTCTCGGAAGCGCTATTGGCAACGTGCTCTACGCCCGGTTCGCCGAAATGGCCCGAGATAACAAGCCGGTCGCACCGCTTGCGACAAAAGCCACACTTTTTCTGCTTCTGCCAAGCCCTGTCATTTTATTGGGCGCGCAGTTCGCTCCTGAGGTTTTCGGGTTTGTTTTCGGAGAGGAGTGGACCGTTTCCGGGATCTACGCCAGATGGATGGCTATATGGATAGTTTTGCTGATAGCCAATGTGGCGTCCGTCCGGATTTTACCTGTTATAGGAAAGCAAGACCTGCATCTTGTATTTAATATAATTGTTTTTGCTGGAGGAGTATTTGGATTATTTATAGGTAGTATGATGTTCCGAACAGAATTAGGGGCTGTAGCTGGCTACTCTGTAGCATTGATGATCATATATGTGCTTCAGATATGGGTGTACCTATATTTCGCGCGAAAATTCGATCAAAGGCTTGTGCTGTGACCAGTAATACAGCTTCAGGGGCGGCATCAGGCCGCATCGCAATCTATCTTCCCTCGCTTCACGGTGGTGGAGCCGAGCGGGTAATGGTCATGTTGGCCAATGAATTTTCCGCACGCGGGCATAGGGTCGATCTCGTGCTGGCGAAGGCGGAAGGGCCGTATCTGTCGGAAGTTGCCGAAGGTGTTCGGATTCTCGATCTCGGCAAAAATCGCGTTCTGGCCAGTTTGCTGCCGCTCATTCGGTACCTGCGGCGGGAGCGGCCGAATGCGATGCTGTCGGCAATGAGTCACGCTAATGTAGTGGCCATTATTGCAAGGTATCTAGCACGTGTATCGATGCGCTTGGCCGTCAGCGAGCACAATTCTCCCTCTGGGGGCTTTTCCAGAAGGGTGGTGGACAATGTTCTGCACGCCTTGATCCGCCGGCTCTACCAATCCACCGATTCTGTGGTGTGCGTTTCGCGAGGCGTTCGGGAGGAAGTGGAAAAACTACTTAACGTTCCTTCCGAAAAACTGCGCATCATCTACAATCCGCTGGATTTAGAGCGAATTCGGAAAATGAAGGATGTACCTGTCCAGCACGAATGGCTATCGGGAGGCGGCAGTCCGGTCATATTGGCTGTCGGGCGCCTCACTGCCCAAAAGGACTACCCGACCCTGCTAAATGCTTTTGCCCTTCTCCGAGCGCGGCGGGCTGTTCGGTTGGTCGTTCTTGGGCAGGGGGAAGAAGAGGTCGCGCTCAAGGCGCTGGTAGACACGCTGGGTATCAATGACGATGTGGCTTTCATGGGGTTTCAGTCCAATCCTTACGCATGGATGGCGGCTTGTGATCTCTACGTGCTCTCCTCCCGCTGGGAAGGGCTCTCGTGCACGATGCAGGAGGCTTTGGCATGTGGTGCCCGGATCGTGAGCACGGATTGCCCGTCTGGTCCGAGTGAGGTTCTCGAGGACGGTCGGTGGGGACGTCTGGTCCCGGTTGGTGATGCCGCCGCACTGGCCGCGGCGATGGACGTCGCGCTGAATGACAAGTTGTTACCGGAAGCCGGTCGGCGCGCGGAAGATTTTCATATCGATCGCATAGCCGATGAATATGGGCAGGTGCTACTTGGATAATCCGAACGGGCATCGAAAGTATTTAAGCAAGAATATATGAATATGTAATGGTAAATATAGTCCATATAATAACTGGGCTTGGTGCCGGTGGCGCTGAGCGAGCGTTGCACAGCCTGCTCTCTGGCGGCTTGCAGGATCGTTTTCACAATCATGTGATTTCTCTCACAGGAGAAAGCCACTACGGCCCGTTACTACGCGATGCCGGAATCTCCGTCAGCGCCCTCGGGATGGTGCCGGGCCGTCCCGGTCCATCCGCGCTCTGGAATCTGCGCCGGCTGGTGCGAGCGACATCTCCCGATCTCATTCAGGGCTGGATGTATCACGGCAATCTTGCTGCCAGTCTCGCGCGGTACTTTGGAGGGCGCGGCACGAGGCTCGCCTGGAACATCCGCATGTCGCGAGAAGGCGGTGCGGCGACCAAGGGCTCCACCAATGCCCTCATACGTCTCGGCGCGCGGGTTTCGACGCAGCCCGATGCAATCCTCTACAATTCGATCCGTTCGCGTACTCAACACGAAGCCGAGGGCTATGCGCGAGACCGGGGCCGGGTGATGGTCAACGGCTTCGATACTGGAAAGTGGTGCCCGGATTCGGATGCCGCTCCGCGGCTGAGGCAGCGCATCGGTGTGCCACCAGGAAAACGACTGGTGGGATATGTTGCCCGAGCTCATCCCCACAAGGACCCGGCCAATCTCTTCGCCGCTTTTGTCCGGGGCGCGGCTCGAGATCCTGCGAGTCATCTCGTATGCGTCGGAAGCGGATTGGCCGAAGCCGCTCCTGCGGATCTCGACCGCAGTCGGGTCAGTTTTTTAGGCGAGATCTCCGATATTCATCGGATCATGCCCGCCTTTGATGTGCTTTGCCTCAGTTCCGCGGTCGAAGGTTTCCCTAATGTGATTGGCGAGGCGATGGCCTGTGCCGTGCCCTGCGTCTCAACCGACGTCGGCGATGCGGCCCGGATCGTAGGTGACACCGGATGGATTGTGCCCCCGGGTGACAGCACCGCTCTGGCCGATGCGCTCTTGCGGGCGCTGGCGTGTGCCGATGACGAGTTGATAAGTCGGGGTGCCGCGGCGCGCGACCGGATTGTCAGCGATTATTCGCTGACGGCGGCAGTGGCGGCCTATGATGCGCTCTACACCCAATTACTGGAGAACCGCTGATGTGCGGCATCGCCGGATATCTCTCGAGCGCCACTCCAGCCGGGGCGGATCTCGTCGCAGACATGGCTGCGCGGATCGCCCATCGTGGCCCGGATGGCGCGGAGAGCTGGGTAGATGAGGCTGCGGGGGTTGCCCTCGCCCATCGTCGTCTGGCGGTCATCGATCTTTCCGACGCCGGGCGCCAACCGATGGTCTCGGCCGATGGGCGGCTGATCCTGGTGTTCAACGGCGAGATCTATAATCACCGTGATCTGAGGGCAGAGCTCCTCGCTGCAGGATGGCCTGAGCCCTGGCGGGGCCATTCCGATACCGAGGTGCTGCTGGCCGCGCTGCAGGTCTGGGGTGTAGCCGCTACTCTGCCGAGGCTGAACGGCATGTTTGCCTTCGCCCTCTGGGATCGGGAACGGCGGGTCCTGACGCTGGCCCGAGACCGGCTCGGTGAAAAACCGTTATATTATGGTCGGTCGGGCGGCAGCTTTCTCTTCGGCTCGGAATTAAAGGCTCTGACTGCTCATCCCGACTGGCAAGGTCGGATCGACCGCGATGTGCTCGGCCTTTATCTGCGCCATGGGTATGTGCCCGACCCTCACTGTATATGGGAGGGCATGTCCAAGCTGCCTCCAGGGCATTGGATTGAAGCCAGCCCGCAAGGAGTAACCGACCCCCATCCGTACTGGGACTTGGGCCGCGTTGTCAGCGCTGATCGCCGCGATATCCCTGATGCCGAGTTGATCGATTTGCTGGAGACTCGGCTGAAGAAGGCGGTGGCCCTGCGGATGGAGGCCGACGTGCCGCTCGGCGCCTTTCTCTCTGGCGGGATCGATTCGTCGACCGTGGTGGCGCTGATGCAGGCGCAATCCACCCGGCCGGTAAAGAGCTTCACCATTGGCTTCGAGGTTGCCGGCTATAACGAGGCCGAGACCGCCAAGGCCGTGGCCCGCCATCTTGGCACTGATCATACAGAACTCTATCTGACCGCCGACGATGCCCTCGCCACCGTGCCGGATCTCCCGCGGATCTGGGATGAGCCCTTCGCCGACTCCTCACAGATACCGACCCTCCTGCTAAGCCGGCTGACGCGCGAACACGTTACCGTTGCGCTCTCGGGGGACGGAGGGGACGAGGTCTTCTGTGGGTACAACCGTTATGTTCAGGGGCACCGGATCCACCAGATTCTGCGTCGCCTGCCGGCTCCCGCACGCCGGGCGACGGCGGCACTGTTGCAGGCCGCGCCCGCCGCGACGATAGATCGGATTCTGAACTATCTGCCGCCAAGACTGCGCTATCCTGCACTCGGCGATCGGCTCCAGAAACTCGGCACACTGCTGTCGCAATCCGAAGGTGAGGCCTTCTACCGCGCGCTTACGTCGCTGGTCCAGGAGCCGCAGCGGCTCCTGAAAACGACAGGGGAAGCGGAGACCCTGCTGTCGCGTCCGCAGTACTGGCCGGCTCTCGATGACTTCCGAGAGACCATGATGTATCTCGACTCGGCGACCTATCTGCCCGGCGACATCCTCGTGAAGGTCGATCGGGCCTCGATGGCGACAAGCCTCGAGACGCGGGTGCCGATGCTTGATCACGAGCTGATCGAATTTGCATGGTCGCTGCCCTTCGAGGCGAAGCTGCGGGATGGCACTGGGAAGTGGGCGCTGCGCCAGATTCTGGAGCGGCACGTGCCGCGCTCACTGACGGACCGGCCCAAGATGGGGTTTGGCATTCCGCTAGAGCAATGGCTTGCAGGCCCGTTGCGCGATTGGGCTGAGACCTTCCTGGCGAGTGATCGGCTGGCTCGGGACGGGATCTTCGATGTTGCCGCGGTGCAGGAACTCTGGACTGAACACCAGTCGGGCCGGAGGCCTAGGCATCGCCAGCTCTGGAGCATCCTCATGTTTCAGGCTTGGCTGGCCGAGGTCGGAGCTCCTTCAGGAACCGCAGGGAGCTAGGGGCTCGAATGTATGTATCGCTCCTAAGCGGCCTTTTTCTCCTGCGGCTTAGCATCCGCCCGCGCACGGAATGGTACGTTCCGGTCTACTGGATGGTGCTGATTGGGTTGTTTCTTTTCTCTGCCTTCCGCTACGAGGTCGGTTGTGATTGGTACTCCTATGCCCGGCATTACCAGAGGGGCTCCTGGCTTCAGTACAATGAGGTTCTGACCGGACGGGAGCCTCTTTGGTGGGGTCTGCAGATCGCAGTCAGCCGGCTGGGACTTCCGTATCCGGCAGTAAACGTTGTATCGTCAGCGATTTTTTTTGCGGGAGTCCATGTTCTTGCAAGACGGCAGCCCGATCCCCTTGGCTTTCTCGTCCTGCTCTTTCCTGTACTGATCGTGAACATGCCAATGTCCGCGGTTCGGCAGGGCACCGCCATCGGTCTCCTTTGTATCGCTCTGGTCGCCTTTCTGGATCGCCGACCGATACGGTATGTGGCGTGGGTCGTGGTGGCCAGTCTCTTCCATACCAGTGCCATCATCTTTGTGTTGCTCGCGCCGCTGGCCACCGGGGCATTTGGATGGAAGAGACTATTGTTCGCCGCAGCTCCAGCCGTGCCCGGACTGATCGTGATGCTTCAGGGGAGCAGTGCGCAGCATGCAGTAGACATATATGTCGATTCCGGACTGGAAGCATTTGGTGCCGTCTTCCGTATCACACTACTGGCTTTGTCGGGCGCCGGCTTTCTGCTGTTTTTACGTCGCGCCTGGGCGCATCAGTACCCTGGAGACTATGGGTTGGTGATCATAGGTTCCTGGGCGATGCTGGGGTTGTTCGTGCTTCTGCCCATATCAACCGTTATGAGTGACAGAATTGCATACTACATTATACCAGTTCAGGTGATGATTTTATCAAGGATACCGTTTCTTTCGCTTGATTTTGGAAGGGACTTTATTTCTTTAGTACCGTATATAGGATTGATCGTATTTTTTATTGGATGGACGGTCGGTTCATCCCTTTTTCAAGAATGTTATGTTCCATACAGAAGTTGGATTTTTGGCCTTCCGGACTTTTCCGGGTTGGTCTACTGAGTGGAAATGAAGCTTCGGCCAGACTCAAAGAGCGATGCTTCCAAAGACCTTCCACGTCCCAGGCGTGCCGGCAGCCACACATATCCAACCTGCATATCCACCTGCCGTTGGATCGACATTCCAGACGATGTCACCTTTTCCCCATGCACCAGACGTGGGGGCTGAGGTCCCATTGGTCTGGCGGCGTGCGTTGTTGCCGTCGCCGATACCGAGGATCGGAAAGCCCATCAGATAAGGAATGGGCGCGCCTGTGCCGAATTGCTTGTTGGTAGCGGTGCTTGTGATATAGGCCGCACCACGGTCCCATAGACCTCCGTTCTGGATGTACCATGTGCCCTGCTGGTGTCTGTAGAACATATCCCAGGAACGATCGTCGTCGGTCATATCCTGCCACGAGAGGGCAGAACCGCTTCGTCTCGAGCCCAATGTAGCATTCAGTTTCCGCCAGTCAGAGCGGCTGACCGCTTGGAAATCCTGTCCGGCCAGATTGTTTCCACCCGAGACGGAATTTCCACCCAGGACGCCACCTCGGCTGAAGCCGGCCCCATGGAGTCCGCCTAGCACCAAGCTCGGTCCCAGAATGAACGAGCTCGCCTGATTATCTTCGGAGTAGCAGCCGAGGAGAACGTTGCGCGCATTCGGCTCATAGAGCAGATAGGCGCCGCCTGAGAAGTATGTGCCAGCAGCTTTGCCGTGCTCCCAAAGTGGCCAATAATTCGAGGGGCCCCCCTCGCGAGTATACACCCAGACATCGGCATTTGCCCCTGGTTCGGTATCCACGAGCTGCTGATCAGTTGAGTCAGGATGTGCGGAGTAAAGCTTGCTGCCGAAGGATACAAAAGAACTTTGCTGGGCTGAAGCATTCCCGCCTGCGCCTGCTACCCCATTCAATGCGGTGTGGTGACCTACATGTGTGTTTCCAAGAAATGATCTGTCCGACAGTCCCCAGCGCCCATTTGAACCGAAATCAAGCGCTTCAAAATAGCACGCGTTGGCGTTCTTTCCGCGGACATAAAGACCGCACCCACCATTTTGCTGCATTTGCGAAAAAGTTACCCGGCTGCAGTTTGCATTGGCAACGTAGTTCTCATCAAGCTCGTGGGTGGATATGCGTATTCCATCTCCCGAGAAGTGCGTTATCCGGCAGCGCTCGACATGGATACGGCAGTTCGCGTGAATCCCATGTGCGCCCTTGTCCGCTCCCCGGGTGCCGAGCACATGAAGCCCCTCGACGATCGAGCCATCTGCTCCCGTCGTCGCTTCGACAACTACCCCATCGAAGGTGTTGGGCCGCTCGAACTTAAGCCCTTTCGTGTCCAGGGGAAACTTCAGGACCGCGGAGCCGCTGCCATTGAGCCCGCTCCGCGTGCCCTTGAGATACACTGCCTTCTTGAAGAACACTGTCCGGCCGATGAAATAGGTCCCGTCCGGAAAGAAGAGCGTACCCCCCGCCGGTAGGGCGTTGATCGCCCGGATCAGCCGCGAATAATCGTCCGTGCGCCCGTCCGCCGCCGGCGCGAAGGCTCTGAAGTTCAGTAGCCCGTCATCGGTTGGAAGTACAAATAACCTCACCCCCCCCGCCGTTTCCAGATGCGCTTCCCTGACATCATTGCCTGCCACGCGATAGCGGAACCCCTCCGCGCGCGTCTGGATGATATCCCCCGGCGCATAGAATTCACGCTCCGTGCGATCCGCGAGCAGGGAGCGCAGATCCGCAAACCCCTCCAGTCGCTTGAGGTTCGCGTCGTGGTCGGACGCCGAGAGCGGCGCGCCCTTGTCGGAACGACGGATGAGGCTCATAGGAAAACTCCTTCCTCAAAAACTCCCGGCTCGAAGACCTGGAGAGTTTCGCTGGCCAGGACGGTGGCCGCTTCGGTGGCAAGATGCGCAGTACCCTCACTGCTCGTCGCCGTCACCATAGCCGTCAGACGGCCTGCCACGGAGGCGACGAGGCTGTCGCCATTCGCCCCCCCGATCTCCTCGCCGTCCAGCAGCCACTGGCAGCGCAGTTCCGGGGCGGGATTGCCGGTGACCGTCGCCGCAAGCGAGAACGTGTCGCCGACACGCCCCTCGCCGGGACGGATCTCGGCGGCGATGATCTCGGGCGCGGCCAGGGCCGGCAGAACCCGGACGCTCGCCGCCTCCCTCAGGTCGGCGCCCTGTGTGTTCGTGGCGGTCACGCGGGCGCTCAGCAGGCCTGCCTGCGCCGCGACATAGGTCGTCTCGGTCGCCCCGTCGATCAGGGCCCCGTCGAGGAGCCATTCGCAGGCAAGAGCCGGGACTGGTTCACCGGTCGCCTCGATTGCAAGGCGAAAGGCTTCGCCGACGTATCCCGACTGCGGGGCGATGGCGATGGCGGTGATTGCGGGTGCGGCAAGGCCGCTTCCGACCGTCACCTGGCGGCTTTCGATCGTCGCCTCGCCCAGGCTGTTGCGCGCCGAAACCCGCACGTGGAGCAGGCCGGAACGATCGGCCAGATACCGCGGCTCGGTCGCGCCTTCGATGTCGACGCCGTCGAGGACCCACTGATAGGCGATCTCGGGCACCGGGTTCCCGGCTGCCAGTGCGACGACGTCGAACGTATCGCCGATATGGCCGGTTTCGGGGGTCACGGTCGCGTCGATCAGCGCGGGCGGGGAAAGCGGCGGCTCGATCAGGACCGCGCCGCTTTCGCGCATGTCGCCGCCGAGCGAGCTCGTCGCCGTTATCCGTACATAGAGCGTGCCCTGCCTGTTGGAGGTATAGACCTCGCCCGTGACCTCCGGGATTGAGACGTCGTTGAGAAACCACTCGTAGCGCAGGTCCGGCTCGGGATACCCGAAGACCGTCGTCTTCACGGAGAACGTGTCGCCGACCCGCCCGGAATTGGGGAGAATGTCGGCGGCGCGGACCTGGGGCAGGGAAAATTCCGGCTCGACCTGGATCGCCTCGCTGTCGAGGCAGGCATGGCCGGCCTCGTTCCTCGCGCGGACGCGCACGGACAGCAGTCCGGTGCCGGTGGGCACGTAGCTTTGCGCCGTCGCATCGGCGATGGCGGCACCGTCGAGGTACCACTGGTACATGAGCCGCGGCTCGGGCGATCCCGTGACCTCGGCGCTCACGCTGAACGTCTCGCCGGCGCGCCCGGTCTCGGGGTTGATGCGGATGTTCGCAATCTGCGGGGCGGTGCCATTCGTTCCCACCGCAACCGCCGTGCTGATCCGGCTGTCGGTGCCCTCGCTGTTGCGCGCGATGATGCGCACGGCAAGCTGTCCGGTGCAGCGGGCGACATGGCTGGGGCCGGTGGCGCCGCAGATCGCCCGGCCGTCGAGAAGCCACTGGTACGAGAGGGAAGGGAGGGGCACGCCGGTCGCGACCGTAGTCACCGTGAAGCGGTTCCCGACGGTCCCCGCCTCCGGCACGACCCCTATCTCCACCACCGCCGGCAGCTCGAGCCCGGGCGACACGCTGGCGGGAGCGCTCTCGCGGCTGTCTGTCCCATGCGCATTGGTGACGCTCGCGAGAACGGTGAGGCGCCCGGCCTGCGTGCCGATATGGCTCGCTCCGGTCGCTCCGGGGATGTCGGCCCAGTCGAGCCGCCACTGATAGGCAATCCGGCTGGCGGGAACCTCGGTGAGCGTGACCTCGGCGGCGAATCTCGTGCCGCCGGGGCCCGAGACCGGCGATATCGCGACATTCGTTATGACTGGGGGAAGTTCTAGCGACATTTCAGCCTTTCCTGACCGTCACGCGGACGCTTTTGCGCGGCACGGGGCAGGGCCCGTGGTCGCGCGGCAAAGCGGGGCAGGCTGAGAAACCGCCAAGGGTCCGGTCATGTACGATCTCCCGCCAGTTGGGCGGGCAGGCTGTCGGCCGGTCTGGAATTTGGATGCGGTGCCAGCGCGACAAGAGCCTGCTCGCACCATGTTTGCACCGGGACGCTGTGTGCCCTTGCGAGGGCCACCACGTCATCCGGGGGCGTTATCTACCATCGATCGCGATCCGGGCAAAGCCGCGATCCTCCACCGCACGCCCGGACGGGCCTCTCCGCAACGGCAGCAAGGCCCGGCGGACGCTCGGTCACGTCTCGGCCGTCAGCTCCAGGTCCGGCGGGCCGAACCGCTGGCGGATGCGCACGGCGATCTGGTCACGGGTCTGCCGGTAGGAATCGAGCTTCACTTCCCGGGTCTCGCCGATGCCAGTCGGGTCGAAGATCGGCCAGTATTCGACCTCGATCGCGTGCCAGCGGGTATATTCCAGCGCCTGGCGCTGTGCTGCGGGCGACAGGGCGATGATCAGGTCGTAGCTGCCGATCCGGTCGCCCCAGGCCTCCATCTCGCTGAGGCTGCGCACCCGATGCTGTTTCAGCTCGACGCCGATCTCGGCGCAGACGGTCACCGAGAACTGGTCGATTTCCATCTCGCTCTTCACGCCCGCCGACTGGACGAAGATGCGGGTGCCATAGAACCTCTTCATCATGCCCTCGGCCATCGGCGAGCGCACGGCGTTGTAGTCGCAGCAGAAAAGGACCGACTGCGGGGGGCGCGACACCCTCACCCCTTCGGATGGAGAACGCAGATCAGCGTGAACAGGCGCCGTGCCGTGGCCATGTCGGTTTCGATCTTGCCCTCGAGCCGCTCTATTACCAGTCGCGCACCCTCGTCGTGGATGCCGCGGCGGCCCATGTCGATCGCCTCGATCTGGGCGGCGGGCAGGGTGCGCACCGCGTTCACGTAGCTCTCGCAGATCTGGAAATAGTCCTTCACCACCTGTGCGAGGGGGCGGAGCGAGAGGTGGAACTCGCCGATCCTGGCGCCGGCTTCGGTCGCGAGATCGAAGACGAGCCGCTGCTCGCGGATCGCGAGCTCGAGCCGGTAGGGCCCATGGGGCATCTCGCGGCCGTCGCGCGCGGGCAGGGCGAAGCGGTTCTCCTCGATCAGGTCGAAGATCGCCACGCGCCGCTCCTGCTCGGCCTCCGGCGTCGGCGCCGGCAGGCCGGTCTCGTCGAGCTGGATCTCGATCAGCCGATCACGGTCGGCCATCGCGCGCCTCCGCGTTCAGCCGCTCCAGGCGCCGCTGCACCGACAGGCTGTGCGCTTCCAGCCCCTCGGCGCGGGCGAGGCGAACGGCGGCGGGGCCGATCGCGGCCAGCGCGGCGGGGGTCATGCGCGCGACCGTGGTGCGCTTCATGAAGTCGATCACCGACAGGCCCGACGAGAACCGGGCGGAGCGGGCGGTCGGCAGGACGTGGTTCGGGCCGCCCACATAGTCCCCCACCGCCTCGGGCGTGAAGGCGCCGATGAAGATCGCGCCGGCATGGCGGACCCGGGCGGCGAGCCCCTCGGCGTCGGCGGTGCAAACCTGGAGGTGCTCGGGGGCGATCCTGGCGGCGAGGTCGAGGGACTGGTCCCAGTCGGCGACGGTGATCACCGCCCCGAAGTCGCGCCAGCTCGCGGCCGCGATCTCGCGCCGCTCGAGGGTTTCGAGCAGCCGGTCGACGGCTTCGGCGACCGCCTCGCCGAAGCTCGCGTCGTCGGTGACGAGGATGGACTGCGCGGCGGGGTCGTGCTCGGCCTGGGCCATCAGGTCGAGGGCGACCCAGTCGGGATCGTTGTCTGCATCGGCAATGACCAGCACCTCCGAGGGGCCG
>CAZESN010000044.1:0-2739 GCA_964514775.1 uncultured Rhodovulum sp. | reverse complement strand
GGGGCCGGCGATCATGTCGATGCCGACGCGGCCGTAGACACGCCGCTTCGCGGCCGCCACCCAGGCGTTGCCGGGGCCGACGATCTTGTCGACGGCGGCGATCGTCTCGGTGCCGTAGGCCATCGCGCCGATCGCCTGGGCGCCGCCGATCCTGTAGACGGTCTCGACACCCGCCAGCCGGGCGGCGAGCAGCACCAGCGGGTTGACGGCACCGTCGGGCGTGGGCGCGCAGATCACCAGCCGCTCGACCCCGGCGACCCGGGCCGGGATGGCGTTCATCAGCACCGAGGACGGATAGGAGGCGAGGCCACCGGGGACGTAGAGGCCGGCCGCGGCCACGGGGGTCCAGCGCCAGCCGAGCTGGGCGCCGGTGTCATCCACCCACTGCGCATCCGCCGGGAGCTGGCGCTCGTGATAGGCACGGATGCGCTCGGCCGCGAGCTCCAGCGCTGCCCGGTCCTCGGGATCGACCCGCTCGATCGCGGCCTCGATCTCGGCGGACGTGAAGGCGAGGCTGTCGGGCGTGAGGGCGAGACGGTCCCAGCGCTTGGTCATCTCGATGACCGCAGAGTCGCCCCGGCTGCGGACCTCCGTCAGGATCGCGGCCACATCGGCATCGACATCCGCATCCGACTCGCGCTTCGCGTCGAGGAGCGCCCGGAAGCGCGCTTCGAAGTCGTCATCTCTGGTCGAAAGGAATTGCGGCATCCGGCTCGGCCCTCCATCGACGTGAGCCAATAGCCATTTGGGCGGGCCTGCTCAAGCCGCGCGGCGTTTCCCCGCCACGGCCACCACCGGAGCGGCGGTACCTGAAATGAAAATGCCCGTCCGGTGTGCAGATCCGCGCCACCGGGATCCGGTGACTCTCGCCCCAGCACATTCAGTGGCCGCGACGGCGGCTCCCCTGGATCAGCCGGCAGCCGCGCGTCCGCGTCGGCGGACCAGCGACAATCCCCCCATGCTCCCGATCAGAAGAAGCCCGGCGGCCGGCAGCGGGACTGGCGAGGGCGGCGTGCCGTCGACGGCGAGGCTTGCCGAATAGAGCCAGAACTCGTTCGGCCAGCGTCCCGGACGGGCGAGGTCGCCGAACCAGAACCCGAAGCGCCCGGCCGCGACGGCCTGATCGAACACCGCCCCTGAGGTCAGGGTGACTGTCCAGCTGCTTCCGTTGCGCAGCGACGTCCCGAGCTGGACCTGATCCGCTGCGCCGGTCCCGCCATTGTGAGATCCGTAAACGCGCCAGTCCTCGCCGGAATCCCCGGCCCGGGCGATGCTGAGGGTCAGGGTCAGGCTTTGGATGGCGCCGAATGCTGCGGTGTCAAAATCGATCTCGTCGTAGAAACGATTGCCCGATGTGTCCGGAGCGGCGATCACCGTCACGTGGTTGGGGGCCATCGTCCCGCCGCCGCCACGCACGGGCGCATCGAGGCCCGGCTGGGCGCCGTAGTTATGGACGGCAATGAGTGGTGCGGCTTGGGCCGAAGTTCCCGTGCCAATCGTGCAGGCCAGAGCCATGGTTGCCGCAACAATGCATCTTTTAAACATCGATCAATCCCACCCTGACCGGAAGCGCAACTTTTCAGCTATACTTCTTGCGGGATGCGATCTGTATTCACAAGATTTTCGGACAATTCTGGTAAACTTGTTAACGGGCGCGAGGCCGTCAAATTCACCTAATCATCAGGATGCCCCGGCTCCCGGCCGGAGGCAGCGACATAGGGACGGGTCACGTCCTTCAGGCTGACATCCAGCGCCTCGACATCCACCGCGATCTCGCCATCCCCCGCAAAAGTCAGGAGCAGCGTACCGGCGCCATCCTCGCCCGCGGCGAAGGCGAGCGACAGGAGCGAAAGCACCAGATCCCGGTCGAGCGGGTCGATCCCCGTCGCCCGGACCCTCAGCGCCGCGTCGATCACCAGCATAGCCCGGACCCGCTCGACTGGGCGCCCCTGGCGCGCGGCGCGCGGGGCGTCCTCCCAGCGGAAGCGGTTGACGAGAAGCGCGAGCCGGCGACGACGGGGCAGCCAGGCGATATCCCCGCTCTGGCCGACCGCATCCTGCAAAAGCGCCGAGATGACCGCCAGATCGTCGACCCCCTCGGCCTTCAGCCGCAACGGCTGCTCTGCGCCGTCCTCGAATCGGGCGTCCTCGGTCATCCTGCCTCCTGCACGCGCTCGATGTCGGCGCCACATGCCGTCAGCTTCTCCTCGAGCCGCTCATAGCCCCGGTCGAGATGGTAGACCCGTGCGACCCGGGTCTCGCCCTCGGCGGCGAGGCCGGCGAGGATGAGGCTGACGGAGGCGCGCAGATCCGTCGCCATGACCGGCGCGCCGCGGAGCTTCTCGACACCGGTGACAGTGGCGACCCCGCCCTGGACGTCGATCCGCGCCCCCATTCTGGCGAGCTCGGGCGCGTGCATGAACCGGTTCTCGAAGATCGTCTCCTCGAGCCGGCTCACCCCGTCGGCGAGCGTCAGCAGCGCCATCATCTGCGCCTGGAGATCGGTCGGGAACCCGGGGAAGGGGGCGGTGGTCACGTCCACGGGCAGGATGCGGCCGTTACCGCGGGAGACCTCGAGCCCGGCGGGCGTCTCGGCCACCGAGATCCCCGCCGCCTCGAGCTTGTCGGCGAAGGCGGCGACGAGGTCGCGCCGGCCGCCCAGAAGCTCGACCCGGCCGCCGGCGATGGCGGGGGCGAGCATGTAGGTGCCAAGCTCGATCCGGTCGGCCACCACCGGAT
>CAZESN010000043.1:0-15794 GCA_964514775.1 uncultured Rhodovulum sp. | reverse complement strand
TCAGCACCTGCGTCCCGATCTCGACCACCCGGCCCGTGGGGATGTGGAAATAGACGGTGGCATCCTCGGCGTTGCGGGCGAGCACCATGAACACCCGGTTGCGCCAGCGGATCAGGGCGCCGTCCTTCTGGTCCTGGACCAGCGTGCGCCGCGACAGGAAGAACGAGGTCGACATGATGTCGAACTTCCAGCCGAGCTTGCGCGCGAGGATCAGGGCCTTCGAGAGATTCGGGGTCTCCATGTAGCCAAAGGTGACGGTGACGCGCATGAACATGTCGTTCACCACCTCCATCTCGATCTTCTCGGCGTCCGGCACCCGTGGCGAGGGCGAGGTGCGCACGGTCAGGATCACGTTCTTCTCGTGCAGCACCTTGTAGTGCTTGAGGCTGTGCAGGAGCGCGGTCGGCGCGCCCTCGGCGTTGCTGGTCAGGAACACCGCCGTGCCGGGGACCACATGGCGCTCGCCCTTCGCGAGGTTGTCGACGAGCTGGCCGAGCGGCATCTCGTCGCGCAGCGTGCGCTGCGAGAGGAGCGCGCGCCCGGTGATCCAGATCGCCATCAGGCCCGAGAGCGCGCCGGCGATGGCGAGCGGCACCCAGCCGCCGGTGCCGAGCTTGGTGGCGTTGGCGAGGAGAAAGCCGCCGTCGACCACCAGATAGACCGCTCCGAAGGCGAGCACCGCCGGCAGCGACCATGTCCACTGCCGCCGCATCACCACGAGAAGGAGCGCGAGGGTGACGAGCATCACCATCGCCACCGCGATCCCGTAGGCATGCGAGAGCGCGTCGGAGCTGCCGAAGGCCGGGACGAGGATCAGGACGCCGACCATCAGGATGGTGTTGACCTGCGGCATGTAGACCTGCCCGCTCTGGGTGGCCGAGGTATGCACCTCGGTCATGCGCGGCAGCATGTTGAGCGCGATCGCCTGGCGGGCGAGGCTGTAGCTGCCGGAGATGACCGCCTGGCTCGCGATCACGGTGGCGAGCGTCGCGAGCGCCACGAAGGGGATGATGAACCAGTCGGGCTGCATCTCGAAGAACGGGCTCTGGACGTTCGCCGGACCGGCCGCGAGCACATAGGCGCCCTGGCCGAAGTAGTTGAGCAGGAGACAGGGAAAGACCAGCGCGAACCAGGCGATGACGATCGGGCGGCGACCGAAATGGCCCATGTCGACATAGAGCGCCTCGGCGCCGGTCACCGCGAGGAAGACCGCGCCCATCAGCACCAGGGAGGTGGCGGTGTGGGTCGCGAGGAAGTGGAGCCCCTCGAAGGGGTTGAGCGCCCAGAGCACCACCGGGTTCGCGATGACATGGCCGAGGCCGGCGATGCCCATGGTCAGGAACCAGAGCGCGATCACCGGGCCGAAGATCACCGACACCCGCTCGGTGCCGAAACGCTGGACGAAGAAGAGGCCGACGATGATCGCCATGGTGATCGGCACCACCATGGGTGCCACGCCGGGGGCGACGACCTTGACCCCCTCGACCGCGGAGAGGACCGAGATCGCCGGGGTGATCAGCGCGTCTCCGAAGAAGAGGGCCGCCCCGAGGACGCCGAGGCCGGTCACCCAGACGGGGGCGCGGGTGAAGCTGCGCCGCGCGAGCTCCATCAGCGAGAGCGTGCCGCCCTCGCCGCTGTTGTCGGCGCGGGTGACGAAGAAGATGTACTTGACCGCGACGGTCAGGGTCAGCGCCCAGACGATCAGCGACAGCAGGCCCAGCACCTCGCGCTCGGTGGCCGTGGCCCCCGCCCCCACCGCCAGGGCGTGGCGGAAGGCGTAGATCGGGCTGGTGCCGATGTCGCCGTAGACGACGCCGAGCGCCCCGAGCACGAGCACGGGCAGCCGTGCCTTGGCGGGGCCATGGGCGTCGGGCTCGGTCCCGGCCGGCGCGTCGGATGCCACACCGCTCGGGGCGCTCGACGGATCTGGCTGCATCTCGTGGCCTCGCGTGCTGCGTTGCACACAGCATAGCGCGTATCGGAGGCGCCGGAAGGGCCGACCTTGTGGGGGGAGCCGGCGGGGGCATGCGGTCGCCGCCCGATCGGTCCGGATGGACGGGAGTGTGCCCGGCACGGGGTGGGCACGCGTGCCCATTTTTCAACATGCTGAAATGAAAAGGCTATTTCTGGCCGCTAACCATTAGGAAAGCTTCGTTAACGCGCGCGGGCGCGCCTGGCCGGACCGGATCCGGTCAGATGCAGACCCGATCAGTCGCCGCCGACCGGCACATGCCGCTCGGCGTCCAGGAGCAGGCGGGTCTCGAGGGCGCGGCTGATATGGGCGCGGATCAGCCCGTCGGCGGCATCGCCGTCGCGGCTCTCGATGGCGCGCACGATCTCGGCGTGCTCGTCGAGCGATTCCGCGCCGCGCCCCTCGGCGGCGAGCGAGGTGGTGGCGAGGAGCACCATGGCGCGGTGCACCATCTCGAGCTGCTGGATCAGGTAGCGGTTGTGGCTGGCGAGGTGGATCTGGTGGTGGAAGCGCTTGTTGGCGCGGGCGAGCAGCAGCGGCCGGGCGATCAGGTCGCGGTCCTTGCGGATCATCTCCCAGAGGACGCGGATCTCCTCGGGGCCGGCGTGCTGGGCGGCGAGGCGGGCGGCGAGGCCCTCGAGCTCGGCGCGCACCACGTAGAGCTCGCCGAGCTGGTCGTGGTCGAGGCTCGAGACGACGAGGCTGCGGCCGTCGCGCGCCAGCAGCGACTGGGTCTCGAGGCGCTGGAGCGCCTCGCGGATCGGGGTGCGGGACACGCCGAAACGCTCGGCGAGCTCGGATTCGACCAGACGGTCGCCGGGACGGAACTCGCCCTGGTCGATGGCCTCCAGCACCAGGAGATAGGCGTCCTTGTTCGGGCTCGTCTGCGTCATTGCCGGGGTCCTGCGATCATTCCGCCGGAGAATGGCGCACGGCGCCGCGAGGTCAACCCGCCCGTTGCGAAGCGGGGCCGGGCGGGGTAGGTCGGGACCATGCCACGCGCGCGCTTTGCCCATGTCGAAACCTGGGTGTTCGACCTCGACAACACCCTCTATCCGCCCGGGATCCGGCTCTTCGACCAGATCGAGAGGCGGATGACGGCCTATGTGATGGCGGCGCTCGGGCTCGACGCCGCGGCCGCGAACGCGCTGCGGGCCGACTACTGGCGCCAGTACGGCACCACGCTCGCGGGGCTGATGGCCGAGCACGGGCTCGACCCGGAGCCGTATCTGGCGGATGTCCACGACATCGACCTCGGGGCGGTCGCGCCGGCGCCGGCGCTGCGCGCGGCGATCAAAGCCCTGCCCGGCCGCAAGATCGTCTATACCAACGGCTCGCGCACCCATGCCCGGCGGGTGACCGAGGCGCTCGGGATCCGCGAGGCGTTCGACGCGCTCTACGGGTTCGAGGATGCGGGCTATGTGCCGAAACCGCGCGAGGACGCCTTCGCCACCGTCTTCGCGGCGGCGGGGCTGATGCCCGCGCGCGCCGCGATGTTCGAGGATGACGTGCGCAACCTCAGCGTGCCCTTCGCGCTCGGGATGCGGACCGTTCTGGTCGGGGACGGCGATACGGCCGAGCATGTCGACCACCAGACCGGGGACCTGGCCGGGTTCCTGCAGGCGCTGGTGTGACGGGCATGACCGGGCATGTCGAGACCGACGTCCTGATCGCCGGCGGCGGGGTCGCCGGGCTGACCGCTGCGGCCGCCTTCGCGAGCGCGGGTTTCGCCACGATCTGCGTCGACCCGGTCCCGCCGGTCACCAGCGCCGGGGCCGAAGGGTCGGACCTGCGCTCGACCGCCTTCCTGATGCCGGCGGTGCGGCTCCTGGAGCGGGCCGGACTCTGGGGGCGCCTCGCCCCCGAGGCCGCGCCGCTTCGGGTGATGCGCATCAGCGATGCCGGCGGGCCGGAGGCGGTGATCCGCGAGACCGCCGATTTCCGGGCCGACGAGATCGGCGAGGCGGCCTTCGGCTACAACCTGCCGAACTGGCTCCTGCGCCGCGAGATGGTGGCGCGGCTGGAGGAGATCCCGGAGGCGCGGCTCTGGACCGGGGTGGGGCTCGACGCGATCACCCCGCGCAGCCGCGAGATGATCGCCCGGCTCACGGACGGGCGGCAGGTGCGCGCGCGCCTGCTCGTCGCCGCGGACGGGCGCGACAGCTTCGTGCGCGAGGCGCTGGGGATCGGCGCCCGGCGCTGGGGGCACGGGCAGAAGGCGCTGGTCTTCACCGTGCTGCATGAGCGCCCCCATGACGGGGTGTCGATCGAGATCCACCGTACGGGGGGGCCGTTCACGCTGGTGCCCCTGCCCGATCACGACGGCCGCCCGCATTCGGCGGTGGTCTGGATGGAGACCGGGCCCGAGGCCGCGGCTCTGGCAGCCCTGGAGGCGCAGGCGTTCGAGGCGGCGCTGAACGCCCGGGCCTGCGGCGTGCTGGGACGGCTGTCGCTGAACGGGCCGCGGCGGATCTGGCCGATCATCTCGCAGGTCGCGGCGCGGCTTGACGGGCCGCGCACGGCGCTGGTCGCCGAGGCCGCCCATGTCATCCCGCCGATCGGCGCGCAGGGGCTGAACATGAGCCTGCGCGACATCGCGACGCTGCTCGACCTCGCGGTCGCGACGCGCGACGCGGGCGGGGATATCGGCGACCCGGCGCTGCTCGCGCGGTATCACCGTGCCCGGCACGGCGACATCGTGGCGCGGGTGGCGGGGGTGGATCTCCTGAACCGCGCGGCCATGACCGGGCGCCCTCTCCTGCGCGACCTGCGGCGGGCGGGGCTGCGCGCGCTCTTCGGGGCGACGGGCCTGCGCCGGGGCGCGATGACGCTCGGGATCGGGCGCTGAGCCCCAGACATCGATCGCGGTCCGGGGTCCGTCCGGCCGCCCAGCCAACCGGGGATAGTTCCGTGACCGACAGCAGGCCCATGCATCACAACTACGACCGCCTGATCGCCGCGGTCGCCGGCCTGGCGCCGGTGCCGACGGCCGTCGTCCATCCCTGCTCCGACGCGGCCCTCGCGGGGGCCGTCGAGGCGGCCGAGCTCGGGATCATCGCGCCGCTGCTGGTCGGGCCGCGGGCGCGGGTCAACGCGGTGGCCGAGGCGGCGGGTCTCGACATCTCGCGCTTCGAGATCGTCGACGCGCTCCACAGCCACGACGCGGCCGAGCGGGCGGTGGCGCTGGTGCGCGAGGGCCGGGCCGAGATGCTGGTGAAGGGCTCGCTCCACACCGACGAGCTGCTCGGGGCGGTGGTGCGGCGCGACACCGGGCTCCGGACCGAGCGGCGGCTCAGCCATTGCTTCGTGCTCGACGTGCCCGGGCACGACAAGGTGCTGATCGTGACGGACGCGGCGATCAACATCTTCCCCACCCTCGAGGAGAAGGCCGACATCGTGCAGAACGCGATCGAGCTTGCCCATGCGATCGCGATCGAGGTGCCGAAGGTCGCGATCCTGTCGGCGATGGAGACGGTGAACCCGAAGATCCCGGGCACGATCGAGGCGGCGGCGCTCTGCAAGATGGCCGAGCGCGGGCAGATCACCGGCGGGCTGCTCGACGGGCCGCTGGCGCTCGACAATGCGATCAGCGCCGAGGCGGCGGCGATCAAGGGGATCGGCGGGCCGGTGGCGGGCCGCGCCGACATTCTGGTGGTGCCCGATCTCGAGGCGGGGAACATGCTGGCCAAGAGCCTCGGGTTTCTGGCGGCGGCGGATTCGGCCGGGATCGTGCTCGGCGCCCGGGTGCCGATCGTGCTGACCAGCCGGGCGGATTCGGCGCAGAGCCGGCTCGCCTCCTGTGCGATCGCCTCGCTCGTCGCCGAGCGCCGGCGCCGGCCGCCGGCGGTGATCGCCTGAGATGGGCGAGGCGATCCTCGTCCTCAACGCCGGCTCGTCGAGCCTGAAGTTCACCGAGTATCTGGTCGGGTCCGGTGGTGTGCTCACCGTCACGCGCCGCGGCAAGGCCGAGGAGCTCTTCGGCGCCGGCGCCCGGTTCCAGGCGCGGGATGCGGGCGGCGCCGTGCTCGCCGATCACGTCTGGCCCGGTGGCGCGCCCGGGCATGAGGGGGCGCTCGACCATCTCCTCGACTGGCTCGGGTCCGGGCCGGGGGCCGGGCTGCGGCTCGCGGGGGTCGGGCACCGGGTCGTGCACGGAGGGGCCCGGCATCGCCATCCGGTGCGGATCGACGCGGGCGTGGTCGCCGAGCTCGAGCGGCTGGTGCCGCTGGCGCCGCTCCACCAGCCCTATAATCTGCTGCCGATCCGGCTGATTGCCGAGCGCCAGCCCGGCCTGGCGCAGGTCGCGTGCTTCGACACGGCCTTTCATGCGGACATGCCCGAGATCGCCCGCACCTTCGCCCTGCCCGCGCATCTGCGCGACGAAGGCGTGCGGCGCTACGGGTTTCACGGTCTTTCCTACGACTATATCGCCTCGCGGCTTCTCGAGATCGATCCCGTCGCGGCCACGGGGCGCACTGTGGTGCTGCATCTGGGGAACGGGGCGAGCATCTGCGCGATGCAAGCGGGGCGGAGCGTGGCGACGACGATGGGGTTCACCGCGCTCGACGGGCTGGTGATGGGGACGCGCTGCGGGTCGATCGATCCCGGGGTGCTACTCTATCTGATGCAGGCGCACAGGATGGATGCGGCGGCGCTCGAGCGGCTGCTCTATCACGAGTCCGGGCTTCTGGGCGTCTCGGGGATCGCGAGCGACATGCGGACGCTGCTCGAGAGCGAGGCGCCCGAGGCGCGGTTCGCGGTCGATTTATTCGCGTATCGGGCGGGGCGCGAGATCGGGTCGCTGGCGGCGGCGCTCGGCGGGATCGACGCTGTGGTCTTCACCGCGGGCATCGGCGAGAACTCGGCCGGGATCCGCGCCAGGGTGGCCGCCCATGCGCAGTGGCTGGGGCTCGTGCTGGACCCGGACGCGAATCTGGCGGGGGGGCCGCGGATCAGTGCCGCAGGGAGCCGGGTGTCGGCCTGGGTGATCCCGACCGATGAGGAGCTGGTGATCGGGCGGCAGACGCTGGCGCTGGTCGGGTAGGCGCGCAGCCCCGGTCCGGGGCTGCGCGACGGGCGTTACCGGCCGATCGAGGCGGAGATCATCACGAGGTCGGGCCAGACGATCAGCAGGCCGATCATGAACATCGCAAGCCCGAGGAAGGGCAGGATGCCGCCGTAGAGCTCGCCCAGGGTGAGGTGGGGAAGCTGCGAGTGGATGACGTAGATGTTCATCCCCACGGGCGGCGTGATCAGGCCGACCTCGGCGACGATGACGACGAAGATCCCGAACCAGACGGGGTCATAGCCGAGCGCGACCACGATCGGCAGGAACACCGGCACGGTGATCAGCATCATCGAGATCGAGTCGAGGAAGAGGCCGAGCACGAGATAGATGAGCACGAGGAAGAGGATCACCACCTCGGGCGGCAGGTCGTTGCCGACGAGGAGGCGGCCTAGGCTGACCGGGATCTGCGAGACGGTGATGAAGTAGGAGAACATGTAGCCGCCTATCATCACCAGCACGAGCTCGGCCGTGGTCCGGACCGTGTCGCGAAAGCACGGGATCAGGTCGAGCACGCGGAGCGTGCGGGTGCCGAGGCCGATCAGGATGGCGCCGAGCGCGCCGACGGCGGCGGCCTCGGTCGGGCTGAACCAGCCCTTGTAGATGCCGCCGACCGCGAGCGCGAAGAGGACGCCGAGCTTCCAGAACCCGCCGAGCGCACGCAGCCGGGCGCCGAGGGCCTCGCCCGGAAGCTGGGGCACCTTGTCGGGATTGCGCCAGCCGATGAAGGCGATCAGCACGATGTGGAGGAAGGCGTAGAGAAGGCCGGGCAGGATGCCGGCGGCGAAGAGAACCGGCACGCTCTGCTCGGCGAGGATCGCGTAGACGACGAGGATGATCGAGGGCGGGATCAGGATGCCGAGGGTGCCGGCCGAGGCGACGGTGCCGGTCGCGAGGCGGATGTCATAGCCGTAGCGCTGCATCTCGGGGATGGCGATGCGCGAGATCGAGGCGGCGACCGCGATCGACGAGCCCGAGATCGCGCCGAACCCCGCGCAGGTGCCGACGCTGGCCATGGCGAGCGAGCCGCGCACCCCGGAGAAGAGCGTGTTCGCCGAGGCGAATAGCTCGCGCGCCATGCCGGCCCGCGCCGCCACCACGCCCATCAGGATGAAGAGCGGCAGGACCGAGAGCGAGTAGTTGCGGGCCATGCCGAAGGGCAGGTCCCCGAGCGCGATGAAGGCGCGCGTCCAGCCCTCGATCGCGGCATAGCCCCCGAGGCCGGTCAGGCCAAGCGCGATCACGATCGGGATGCGCGCGAAGACCATGAGGATCAGCACGACGAAGCCGATGACCCCGATCAGTTCGGGCGAAAGGTTCATTTCAGTTCAGTGCTCCGGATGGGCCTGGGTGCGGGCGGGCGGGTCCGGTTGCAGCACCGACCAGAGTGCCCCAATGAGCGCGCCGCCGAGCCCCACCCAGATCGGGAGCCAGTAGGCAAAGATGGGCCAGCCGAGGTCCTGGGTCTCGTCGCGGTAGCGCAGGCTGTCGAGCCCGGGGATGACGGTCTGCCAGAGCAGCACCACCATGAACCCCGCGGTCACCACGGCCGTCGCCCGGCGCAGCTGCCGCAGGCGACGCGGGCCGAGGCGGCCGTCGAACATGGTCATGACCAGGTTCGACGACAGCAGGAACACCGCCGGCACGGCAAGGAAGACCACGAGGTCGAAGCCGAGCTGGACCATCTCGACGATGCCGTAGATCCGCCATGCCGGGTTGATCGTCCTGAGGACGACGTCGGCGACGGTCAGCATCATCATGACCAGAAGGGCGAGAGCCGCGAGGCTCTCGAAGGTTGCCGCGAGACGCAGGCGCATGGGTGTGTTCCTAGAGGCAGAGGTCCGGGTTGGCGGTCCTGTGCTGTTCCGCAAGCTCCTTCATGCGGGCATAGGCCGCACTCGCGGGCTTGCCGTCCGCATCGAGCTGCGCCACCCAGGCCTGTGCGACCTCCTCGCCGATCCGGCGGAACTCGGCAAAGGCCTCGTCCTCGGGGGTGATGAACTCGACCCCGTCCCCGGCGAGCTGCGCCTTGGCGGGCTCGGTCAGCCTGTCCCATCCGCCGCCGATCTCGGCCTCGCGGCCTTCGAGCGATCCGGTGATGAGCGCCTGGAGATCCTCGGGCAGGTCGTCGAAGGCGTTCTCGTTCATCACGATGGAGAACGAGGTCACATAGGCGTTGAGCTCGGTGATGTGGTCGGTGACGGTGCCGATCTGGAAGGAGAAGGCGCCGGCGGGGTAGTCCATGAACCCGCCCTGGGCGGTGCCCTTCTCCATCGCGTCGGCCAGCTCGTTCGGCTCGAGGCCGACGGGGGTGGCGCCGAGCGCGGAGACATAGGCGCCGATCGTGCGCGAGGCCGGGCGGATGGCCAGCGCCTGCATGTCGGCCACCTCGGCCACGCGGTTGCGGGCGGTCCAGAGATGGCCCGGCGCGGTGGCGTGGATGTTGAGCACCTTGACGCCGTCATGCTCGGCGTCGAGCCAGCCCTCGCGCAGCTCGGGATCGTTCAGCACCACCGAGGCATGGGCGCCCGAGCAGAACAGGAACGGCAGGTTCGAGAGCTCCGACACCGGGAAGCGGCTCGGAAGCGAGCCGTGCAGCACCCAGGTGATGTCGGCCTGGCCGCGACGGGCGATGTCGAAGTAGCGCGGCGCCGGGCCGAGCTGGGCCGAATGGTAGATGGTGAACTGGAGGCGTCCGCCGGAGGCTTCGGTCAGTTCCTGGCTCCAGGTCTCGAAGAACCGGTTGATCGGGTGCGTGGGGGCGACGAAGTTCGCGATCCGGAGCTGATGGACCTCCTGTGCGGAGACCGGTCCGCCGGCGATCGCTCCGGCGAGAGCGAGCACGCCCGCAAGCGCGGTGCTCCCCAGCGCGGAGAATGAGGGCGCGCGGCGGGCACGCTCGGCGGAACTGGACATAGAGACCTCCTGTTGAGTCCATTTTTTGCGATGTTGAATGGAAAATTAATTGTGTCAAATATTTTATCGGATTCTTTAGCCTGAGGCCGGATTTCGGGGGGCGAAGTTTGCCTCCGCAGCCGGTTTGCGGGCAGAGATGCCCAGCCGATGAGCATGGCGCGGGGGGCCGGGCAGGACAAGGGAGGCTCGTCCCCTCCCCTTCGTTCATGTGACCGGATGCCGGGGCGCGGGATCACCCCGAGGCCTGCGCGCAAAAGAACGGGGCGCCCCGCGGATACGGGGCGCCCCTTCATCGGTCAGGATCGTGGCGGTCAGGCGCCGCGGCGACGGCGGACGATCCCGAGGCCGGCGAGCGCCGAGGCGAGCAGCAGGACACCGGCGGGCACGGGGATCGGGGCGAGATCCGCAACCTGGTCCCAGCTGTAGTTGCCATCGCGGAAGACGAAGTTCTCCCAGGAGGTCAGGTTCAGCAGGAAGCTCGCCATGTCGCTTTCGAGCGAGAGCTGCATCACGTCGCCGAGGATCGAGACCGAGGCGATGTCGGTGAAGCTCAGGCCGAGCTTCGTGTTGGCGTCGTAGAAGCGGATCGTGTCGAAGCCCTCGCCGCCGTCGAGAAGGCCGGTGGTCAGGCTGGTGATGGCATGGCCGAGGGTCAGCAGGTCGTCGCCCGCGCCGAAGAGGCCGGCGCCGATCAGCTTCGAGCCGTTGTAGAGGTTCACCTCGTCCTCACCGGCGCCGAGGTCGAAGGCGATGCCGTCGCGACCCTCGATCGTGCCGTAGTTCACAACGCGCTGGCGCGAGGTGTTCGCCTCGTCGGTCAGGATGCCGGTGGTGCCGGAGATAAGGCCGTAGTTGATGACGCTCGAGACCGCATCGCGGGTGCTGACGTCGAAGTCGATGGCCGCGTCGTCGTCCGAGCGGATCACGCCGGCGGCGTAGTTCTGGATCCGGCCGCTGTCGAGGTCGATGCCGTCCTGGGGATCGGCCTCGTCGCCGCCGCGGCGGACGCTCTCGATCAGGCCGTAGTTGAAGATGTCGACGTTCTCGCCGGCCTGGATCGCGTCGTCGGAGCCGCGGATAACGCCGCCGAAATTGTTGATGATGCGGGCGTTGTCGCCGGTCTCGATCCCCTCATGGGTGACGGATTCGATCAGTCCGGTATTGGTGATCGAGGCGTTCGCGGCGTCCTGGTTGCGGATCGCCTTGTGGTTGGCGAGGATCGTGCCGTTGTTGATGACATAGAGGCCGTTCGACTGGCGCGCGTCGATGGCCCGGCCGTCCGCGTTGGCGGTCGCGGTGATGGTGCCGTTGTTCTCGACATAGAGGCCCGAGATGCTGCGGCCGTCACCGTCGCTGTCGATGCCGTCGATGCCGCCCGCGATCGTGCCGTTGTTGGTGACCCGGTTGCCGGTGCTGCGGATGCGGATCCCGTCGGCATTGGCGGCGGTGGTGTTCACCTCGGAGCCGGCGGTGACGGTGACGCGCTGGTTGTCGGTGTTGTTCCTCTGGAAGGGCGTGTCGACGAAGCCCTCGCAGGTGACGTTGACGCCCGAGACGGAGCAGGGCGCGGCGACGACCGGCGACACGCCGGAGAGGATCACCGCGAAGGCGGTGGGCAGCAGCAGCTTGTTCATGATTTGGTCCGATTCAGGTTAACGGCGCGTTAACGCCTATCCGGGTTCCGTTACGTTCCAGTGACATGCCGGGCGTTTTGCGCATGACGCGAAAGCGTCCCTCCCGGACCTGTCCATCCGGTCGGGAATCGGCTAGGCCTCCCCCGCCGCCGTCCAGCAGGGAAAGCCATGACCCAGATCCTGAACACGCTCGACGAGATCGATCCGGGCTATGCCGTGCTCTACTGCGATCTCTGGGGCTGCCTGCATGACGGGCGGCGCGCCTATCCGGCCGCGGTGGCGGCGCTGGAGCGGTTCCGGGCGCGGGGGGGGAAGGTCGTGCTCCTCACCAATTCGCCGCGCCCGGCGCGCAGCGTCGTCGAACAGCTCGAGCACTTCGGGGCGCCGGCGTCCTGCTACGATCTGATCGTGACCTCGGGCGATGCGGCGCAGGCGGCGCTCGCCGCCGGCCAGTTCGGGCGGCGGGTCTATCACATCGGCCCCGAGCGCGACCTCGCCTTCTTCCAGGACGACGCCGGCAGGCCCTTCGATATCGAGCGCGTGGCGCTTGAGGAGGCCGAGGGCGTGGTCTGCACCGGCCTCTTCGACGACCGCACGGAGACGCCGGAGGACTACCGCGCCACGCTCCTCCACGCCAAGACCCGGGGGCTGAAGCTCCTCTGCGCCAATCCCGACGTGGTCGTCGATGTCGGCGAGCACCGGATCTACTGCGCCGGCGCGATCGCGAAAGCCTATGAGGAAGCGGGCGGGCGCAGCTATTATTTCGGCAAGCCGCATCCGCCGATCTATGCCCTCGCCCGCGCGCGGCTTGTCGCGCTGAAGGGCTGGGAGCCGCGTGCCGACGAGATCCTCGCGATCGGCGACGGGATCGGCACCGACGTGCTCGGCGCGAGCGGCGAGGCCATCGACGCGGTGTTCGTGACTGGCGGGCTCGCGGCCGGGGAAACCGCGACCACGCCGAACGCCGGCCCGGATCCGGTGCGCCTGGAGGCATATCTCGCCGGGGTGCGGCTCGCGCCGCGCTATGCGATGGCCTACCTCCGCTGAACTCGCGCGGTAACAAAGTTACGAAAACCGGACGCACCGATAATCCATATTGCGCGCCGATGTTGCACGCCCGCCGGGAATCGGCTAGGCCGTGCTGCAATGCACAAGGGAGCGGGCGAAATGGCGGGTGGACGCGGGCACAACCTGCCGGTCGGGACGATCTGCATCGAGGATCTCGAGATCGGCATGCGGCGGTCGCTGGCCAGGACCATCGGCGACCGCGAGATCGCGATGTTCGCCGAGCTTTCCTCCGACCACAATCCGGTTCACCTCGACGAGACCTATGCCCAGGAGACCATCTTCGCGGGCCGGATCGCGCACGGGATGCTGACCGCCTCGCTCATCTCGGCGGTGATCGGCGAGCAGCTTCCGGGCCATGGCACCGTCTATCTGCGCCAGGAGCTGAAGTTCCTCGCCCCCGTGCGGCCCGGCGACCGGGTCGAGGCCGAGGTCGCGGTGCAGGCGATCGACCATTCGCGCCGGCGGGTCACCCTTGATTGCCTCTGCCGCGTGGGCGATACGGTCGTTCTCAAGGGCGAGGCGCTGGTGCTCGCGCCAAGCCGCAAGTTCGACTAGGGGCGCGGGGATCCGGCCCGGAGGCAGATGAAGACGCATCCGAGCTACCGCAACCTTTCGGCCGCGGACCGTGGCGCCGCCGTCGCCATCGGGAATTTCGACGGGGTCCATCTCGGCCACCAGTCGGTGCTCGCGCTCGCGCGCGCGGCGGCGGCCGAACTCGACGTGCCCTTCGGGGTGGTGACCTTCGAGCCGCATCCGCGCAGCTTCTTTGCCCCCGGCACAGCCCCCTTCCGGCTGATGACCGCAGCCACCCGGGCCCGGCGCCTGCAGCGGCTGGGGGTCGAGGTGCTCTACGAGATCCCGTTCGACGCAGGCCTCGCCGGCCTGACGGCCGAGGCGTTCGTGCGCGACGTGCTCGCCGGCGGCCTCGGCATCCGGCACCTGGTCGCGGGGGCGGACTTCCGCTTCGGCCGCGGGCGCGAGGGGGATGTCGGCCTCCTGCGCCGGATGGGGCCCGACTGCGGCTTTGGCGTCAGCGTCGCGCCGCTCGTCTCCGACGATCAGGGGCGGCATTCGTCGAGCGCGATCCGCGAGGCCCTGAGCGCCGGCCGGCCCGAGGAGGCCGCGCGCATCCTCGGCCACTGGCACCGGATCGAGGGGCCGGTCCTGCACGGCGACGCGCGCGGGCGCGACCTCTGCTTTCCGACGGCGAACCTGTCGCTCGGCGGGCTGCACCAGCCGCGTTTCGGGATCTATGCCGTCATCGTCGACGTGCTCGACGGCCCGCACCGGGGACGGCACGCGGGCGTCGCCTCCATCGGCACGCGACCCACCTTCGGCGAGAACGAAGCCAATCTCGAGGTGCATCTGCTCGATTTCGACGGCGATCTCTACGGGGTGCCGGTGTCGGTCGCGCTGGTCGCCTTCCAGCGGCCGGAGCTTAAGTTCGACGGGGCGGAGGCCCTGATCACGCAGATGCATGCCGATGCGGCCGAGGCGCGGGCCCGGCTCGCATCGCTGGGGTGAGGACCCGTCCGCGTCAGCGCAGCGGGAAGGCGTCGATCACCTCCCAGGCCTCTTCGGCGCTGTCGACATAGGTCACGAGATCGACGTCCTCGGCCGCGATGGTGCCGGCCTCGACCAGGGCGTCCCAGTTGATCACCCGTTCCCAGAAGTCGCGGCCGAAGATCAGGATCGGCAGCGGCGCCATGCGGCCGGTCTGCACCAGCGTCAGCGCCTCGAAGAGCTCGTCGAGCGTGCCGAAGCCGCCGGGGAAGACCGCGATCGCCCGGGCGCGCATCAGGAAATGCATCTTGCGGATCGCGAAATAGTGGAAGTTGAACGCGAGCTCGGGCGTGCTCCAGTGGTTCGGCTCCTGCTCGTGGGGGAGCACGATGTTGAGGCTGATCGAGATGCCGTCGGCCTCGGCGGCACCCCGGTTGCCGGCCTCCATGATGCCGGGGCCGCCGCCGGTGCAGACCACGAACTCGCGGTTGTCGGTCGCCTTGGCGCGCTCGGCGGTCAGGCGGGCGAAGCGGCGGGCCTCCTCGTAGGCGGGGGCGAGGGCGGCGAGGCCGGGGTGGACACCCTCGGCCGCGTCGGCGGCGGGGATGCGGGCGCTGCCGAGCATGATCACGGTCGAGGTGATGCCGCGTTCGGCCAGCGCCATCTCGGGCTTGAGGAGCTCGAGCTGGAGCCGCACCGGGCGCAACTCCGGCCGGGTGAGGAACTCGGGATCGCTGAAGGCGAGCCGGTAGCTCGGCGAGCGGGTCTGCGGCGTGTCGGGGGCCTCGGTCCAGTTCCGGAGGTCCTGGCGCGCATCGGGGAAGCGCCGCTGCGGTCCGCTCAATCGGGTCATTCAGGGTCTCTCCCGGCTGTGTTCGGGGCAGGCTACCTCCCCCTGGTTACGGATCTATATCACCGCCCAGCCCCCGGCCAGAGCCCTGCGCGCCGGGACCGGCGGCCTTGCCGGCGGGGCCAGGCGGCGGGCGGTCCTGTCCGGGTTCGGACAAAAATACATCTTATTGATTATAAAGAATAATATTTATACCATTTACCCGGACGAAACCTTTCCCGGCGCCCTCCGCCGCCGGTCGGGGGCCGGTCGGGCGCGGTCGGATTGCCAGCGGGCGGCGCCCGGATTATAGACGGCACTCCCCCTGAACGAGAGGCCCGACGCCATGACCGCATCCATCGCAGATCTGGAAAAGACCATCGAGGATGTGTGGGAGGCGCGCGACACGATCACCCCCGCGACCGGCGGGGCGGTGCGCAACGCGATCGAGACCACGCTCGAGCAGC
This sequence comes from uncultured Rhodovulum sp., assembly GCA_964514775.1. Taxonomy (GTDB): domain Bacteria; phylum Pseudomonadota; class Alphaproteobacteria; order Rhodobacterales; family Rhodobacteraceae; genus Amaricoccus. The sequence continues at coordinate 340 of CAZESN010000043.1, read as the reverse complement.
TCGACCGCGGCGCCCTGCGTGTCGCCGAGCGGCAGGCGGACGGCGTCTGGCACGTCAACCAGTGGGCGAAGAAGGCGGTTCTGCTCGGCTTTCGCCTGAGGGACATGGAGCCGCAGGCCGGCGGGCCGCAGGGCGGCGGCTGGTGGGACAAGGTCGACAGCAAGTTCAAGGGCTGGACCGAGCACGACTGGCGCGCCGCGGGCTTTCGCGCCGTGCCGAACGCGGTGGTGCGCCGCTCGGCCTATGTGGCGCCGGGGGTGGTGCTGATGCCCTCCTTCGTCAATCTCGGCGCCTATGTCGACAGCGGCACCATGGTCGACACCTGGGCCACGGTCGGCTC
>CAZESN010000042.1:15545-15830 GCA_964514775.1 uncultured Rhodovulum sp. | reverse complement strand
TCTGGGAGTGGAAGGCGCAGTCGGGGGGCACGATCCTCGAGCAGTCGCGCCGGCTCGGCGACAGCTTCGACCTCAGCCGCAACGCCTTCACCATGTCGGGGGCGCCCGGCGCGCCGGAGGGCGAGGGCGGGAATTTCCACGACGCGGTTCTGCGAACCTTTGTCGAGCTTTACAACCGCGGGCTCATCTACCGCGGCAAGCGGCTGGTCAACTGGGACCCGCATTTCGAGACCGCGATCTCCGACCTCGAGGTTGAGAACATCGAGGTCCCCGGCCACATGTGGC
>CAZESN010000042.1:9170-15535 GCA_964514775.1 uncultured Rhodovulum sp. | reverse complement strand
ACCCGCGACTATATCTCGATCGCGACGACCCGGCCCGAGACCATGCTCGGCGACGGCGCGGTCGCGGTGCACCCGTCGGACGAACGCTATGCCCCGATCGTCGGCAAGCTCTGCGAGATCCCGGTCGGGCCGAAGGAACACCGCCGGCTGATCCCGATCATCACCGACGAATATCCCGATCCGACCTTCGGTTCGGGCGCGGTCAAGATCACCGGCGCGCATGATTTCAACGACTACGGCGTCGCCGAGCGGAACGGCATCCCCAAGTACCGGCTGATGGACGGGAAGGCGCGGATGCGCAACGACGGCGCACCCTATGCCGAGGCGGCCGCCCGCGCGCAGGCGATCGCGAACGGCGCGGCCTTCGACGCGGCCGAGATCGACAGGCTGAACCTCGTGCCCGACGAGTTGCGCGGGCTCGACCGCTACGAGGCGCGCAAGCGCGTGGTCGCCCAGATCAACGCCGACGGCCTCGCGGTCATGGTCCCGGGCGAGCCGGACGACAGCGACGGCAATGTCTGCTTCGACGGCGGCATGGTGCCGCTGGTCGAGGCGAAGCCGATCACCCAGCCCTTCGGCGACCGCTCCAAGGTCGTGATCGAGCCGATGCTGACCGACCAGTGGTTCCTCGACGCCGAGACGCTGGCAAAGCCCGCGCTCGAGGCCGTGCGCGACGGCCGCACCCGGATCATGCCCGAGAGCCACCAGAACACCTATTATCGCTGGCTGGAGAAGATCGAGCCCTGGTGCATCTCGCGCCAGCTCTGGTGGGGGCACCAGATCCCGGTGTGGTACGGGCCGGCTCCCGAGACGTTAGATCAAACGATTCGGCTTTTCGAATGGTCGGAAGCTCAGAACCACCCTCGAGGCGAAATACAAGCGTTGCCGCCTAATCTCGTCTTCGCTCCTATTGAATCACAGGTCTGCGCAGAGTCAGAGCGTGAGGCGATTAAAGTATTTCAGTCGAAGTATGGCGATAAGGTTCGCGTGATCTCCGGAGGTGATTGGTCGCCAGGCAGGGGCGCAGCGAATGTTCTTAGGATGGAGCGCGCTGATGATGGAAAGATTGAACTTCGGATAAGTCGAGACAAAGACGTCCTCGACACCTGGTTCTCCTCCGGCATCTGGCCGATCGGCACGCTCGGCTGGCCCGAGCAGACGCCCGAGCTTGCGCGCTACTACCCGACCAGCGTTCTCGTCACCGGCTTCGACATCATCTTCTTCTGGGTCGCCCGGATGATGATGATGCAGATTGCCCTGACCGGCGAGGTGCCGTTCCGCGACGTCTATGTCCATGCGCTCGTCCGCGACGAGAAGGGCAAGAAGATGTCGAAGTCACTCGGCAATGTCCTCGACCCGATCGAGCTGATCGACGAATACGGCGCCGATGCGGTGCGCTTCACGCTCGCCGCCATGGCCGCCATGGGCCGCGACCTGAAGCTCTCGAAGGACCGGATCGCGGGATACCGCAATTTCGGCACCAAGCTCTGGAATGTCGCGCGCTTTGCCGAGATGAACGACTGCACCCGGCAGGTGGAGTTCGATCCCGCCAGCGTGACGCTGACCGCGAACAAGTGGATCGTCGGCGAGACGGGCCGTGCGCGCGAGGCGCTCGACGCGGCGCTCGGCGCCTACCGGTTCAACGATGCGGCGAACGCGCTCCACGCCCATGTCTTGGGCAAGGTCTGCGACTGGTACGTCGAGCTCGCGAAGCCGCTCTTCCAGGACCCGGCGACGGCGGCCGAGACCCGGGCGACCATGGCCTGGGTGCTCGACCAGTGCCTGGTGCTGATGCACCCGTTCATGCCCTTCATCACCGAGGCGCTGCGCGAGGAGACGGGCGCGGGGCGCGGGCTGCTCGCGCTCGCCGACTGGCCGGGCTACGGCAGCGAACTCGTCGATCCGGCGGCGGATGCCGAGATGAACTGGGTGATCGGCCTGATCGAGGAGATCCGCTCGGCACGCGCGCAGATGCATGTGCCGGCCGGCGCCAAGGTCACGCTGGTCGCCCATGACGTGTCGGATGTGCAGGCCGCGGCGCTCGCCCGCAACGAGGCGCTGGTCGCGCGGCTCGCCCGCATCAGCGCCTTCGGGACGGCGCCGGAGCCCGCGAAGGGCTCGGTGACGATCGCGCGCGAGGGCGCCACCTTCTCGATCCCGCTGGCCGATGTCATCGACATCGCCGCCGAGCGCGACCGCCTGCGCAAGGCGATCGACAAGCTCGAGAAGGAGGCGAAGGGCCTGCGCGCCAAGCTCGGGAATGCGGCCTTCGTCGCCCGCGCGCCGGAGGAGGTGGTCGACGAAAGCCGCGCCCGGCTCGAGGCGGCCGAGGAGGAGATCGCGATCCTGACCGCGGCCGAGGCCCGGCTCGCCGGGGTCTGAGGGCCGCATCGGGGCCGCTTGCCGCACCGGTCCCGATGCACTAGCCAGAAGGCTGCGGGCGGATCGTTCCGCGCGGGACAACAACGACAACAATCCGGAAACCGGGGATGCGGACGGAACCGAGGGGCGCGGCCGAGGAGATCCTGCTCACGACCGGCTGGCTGTCGCGCCAGCCGGCGGAGTTCCGTGACGAGGTCTTCGCGCGCGGTCTGGTGCAGTCCTTTGAACCGGGCGAGGTGGTGTTTCGCATGGGCGGGCCCCCGGGCGGCCTCTACGGCCTGATCCGCGGCAAGCTCGCCATAAGCTTCGCGCCGCCCCATTCCGCGCCCCGGTTCGTGCAGTTCGGCATGATCGGGGCCTGGGCGGGCGAGGGGCCGTTCCTGACCGGCGAGCCGCGCCGCGCCGAGATGCGGGCGCTCTCGCGCTGCCTGATGTTCCATCTGCCGCTCGACGCCATGCATCTGATGGCGGCCCGCAACCCGGAGGCGATCCGCTCCTTCGCGCGGATCACCGTGTCGCATTTCGACGTCCTGGTCCGGATCATCGACGACCTGATGATCCCGGACGCGCGGCGGCGCATCGCCTCGGTCCTGGAGCGCGCGACCTGGCTGACCGAGCCCTCGATCCCCGTCACCCAGGCCGATCTCGGCGCGATGGCGAATGCCTCGCGCAAGCAGGTCAACGCGGCCCTCACCGAATTCGCCGAATACGGCTGGGTCGAGCGCTCGTACCGCTCGATCCGGGTGATCGACGCCGGGGCGCTGCTGCGCTTCGCGGCCGGCGACGGCGGCAACTGATCGGGGCCTTGGCCCCCTCCTCTCTACCGGAGACTTTCCCATGCGTCTGACCCCCCTTGCCAGCAGCCTGCCCCCCACCGTGCCCTTCGTCGGGCCGGAGGCGCAGGAGCGTGCCGCGGGCCGGCCGTTCCAGGCCCGCATCGGTGCGAACGAGAGCGTCTTCGGCCCGTCGCCGAGGGCCGTCGCGGCGATGGCGGCGGCGGCGGCCGAGGCCTGGTGCTACGGCGATCCCGAGATGCACGACCTGCGGGCGGCGATCGCGGACCATCACGGGGTGGCGCCGGCCAATGTGATGATCGGCGAGGGGATCGACGGGCTCCTCGGCAATCTGGTGCGGCTGCTGGTCGGGCCGGGGGTTCCGGTGGTGACCTCGGCCGGGGCCTATCCGACCTTCAACTACCATGTGGTGGGCTTCGGCGGCCGGCTCGTCACCGTGCCCTACCGCGACGACGCCGAGGATCCCGAGGCGCTCCTCGCGGCGGTGCAGGCCCATGACGCGCCGCTCGTCTTCCTCGCCAATCCCGACAATCCGATGGGGAGCTGGCTGCCGGCGGCCCGTATCGCCGCGCTGGTCGCGGCGCTGCCGGGCGATGCGGTGCTCTGCCTCGACGAGGCCTATGCCGATTTCATGCCGGCCGGGGCGCTGCTGCCGCTCGACATGTCGGAGCCGCGGGTGATCCGGATGCGGACATTCTCCAAGGCGCATGGTCTCGCCGGGCTCAGGGTCGGCTATGCGCTCGGCCATGCCGACCTGATCGCGGCCTTCGACCGGGTGCGCAATCACTACGGCATGGGGCGGGTGGCGCAGGCCGGGGCGCTGGCGGCGCTGCGCGACCGCGACTGGCTGGCCGGCGTGGTGCGCGATGTCGCGGCGGCACGGGAGCGGATCGGGGCGATCGCGGCCGCGAACGGCCTCGAGGCGCTGCCGTCGGCGACGAATTTCGTGACGATCGACTGCGGGCGCGACGGTGATTTCGCGCGCGGCGTGCTGCGGGAGCTGGTGGCGCGGGGCGTCTTCGTGCGGATGCCGATGGTCGCGCCGCTCGACCGCTGCATCCGGGTGACGGCCGGCCGCGAGGCCGACCTCGACGTCTTCGCCGCGGCGCTGCCGGAGGCACTCGCCGCGGCGCGGTAGCGGTTCTCAGTCGAGGACGCCGTCGCCGTCCTTGTCGGAGGCGGCGAAGTCGGCGCGGGCCTGCGTCTCGAGCTCGGCGCGCGAGACCCGGCCGTCACGGTTCGCGTCAAGCGCGTCGAAGTGCTCGCGCACCACGCGGCCCTCGGCCTCGGCCCAGGTGACGAACCCGTTCGTGTCGCTGTCGAGCTCGGCGAAGGCCCGGTGCAGGACGGCGATGAACTCGGCCTCGGTGATCGTGCCGCTGCTGTCGCTGTCGATCGCGGCGAGATAGGGGTCGGGCGCGGCGCCGTCCTGCGCCAGCGCGGCGGAGGCGGTCAGCGCGGCGAGACCCGCGGCGGCGAAAGTCGCAAAACGCATGTCTTCTCTCCTCACGGGCAGGTCAGGCGGCTGCCGACGAAGGCGCCGCTGGCGGCACCCGCCGACGTGGCGATCATCTGTCCGGTGCCGGCGCCGATGGTGGTGCCGAGCGCGCCGCCGATCACGGCGCCGCTGACGGTGCCCGCCACGCAGCCAAGCTCATGTCTCTGTTCGGTGGTCAGCGAATTGGCGCAGCCGCCCAGGGCCAGGCCGGTCGCGATCAGGATCAAAGCTGGTTTCAAGTCAGCCCCCATGCTGGTGGATATCCGGAATCAGAACCCCCGCAGAACCGGACGGTCCCGCGGGGGTTTAGGACTTACGACGTTAACCAGTTTGCGGACGTCCGTCCACCCGGTTTCGACGGGCCGGTTCAGGCCTGCGGCTGATCCGCCGCCACGCCCGAAAGCGCCTCGCGCAGCCGCTCCTCGCGGGTGTGGTCGAGCGAGGTCTGGAGGATGCGGCCGCCGACGCCCTTGAGCCCCTCGAGCACCTTGTCGCCGGTGACCTTCTTCACCAGGACGAAGAGCACCGCCTCGCCTTCCTGGATGTCGGCCTCGGCCAGGTCCTTCATGAACCGGTCGTTGATGCCGACATCGGTCAGCGCGCCCGCGAGCGCACCCGCGCCCGCGCCGGCGGCGACGCCGACCAGCGGGTTGAGGAACAGGACACCGATCAGCAGGCCCCAGAAGCTGCCGCCCGCAGCACCGGCGGCGGTCGTGCTCATGAGCTGGTTGAGCTTGATCTTGCCCGACTCGGTCTTCGTCGCGATCACCGCGTCGCCGATGTCGATCAGGTATTCCTTGGTGAAGCCGAGGATCTTCTGCCGGACTTCCTCGGCCTTCTCCTCGCTGGGAAATACGACTGCAATCAGGTCCGCCATTTCTGTCCCCTCTCCGATCAGAGCGCGCCGGCAACCATGCCGGCGGCGCCCGGAAATAGGCCGGCAGAGCCGGCCGGTGTCAATCGTCCCGTTGGCCTGCGCGCAGGCTTACCGGCAGGTCTCGCGCTGGGTGCCGACAGCCGCACCGGCACCGGCGCCGACCGCCGTCGCCACCGCACGGCCCGAGCCGCCGCCGATCTGGTTGCCAAGCAGGCCGCCGACCGCGGCACCGCCCAGAACGCCGCCGGCGCAGTTGAGGTCGCGGTTGGTCTGCGGGTCGCTGGTGCATGCCGAGAGCGCCGTCGCGGCCGCGAAGGCGAGGGTGATTACGATCGTGTTCTTCTTCATGCCTGTCTCCACTGCTTGGCGCATCGAAATGCGGCGCCGTTCGCTCGGTTTAGGGTGTTTCCAGGGCGTTATCCACAAGATTTGTCGCGACCGCCGGTGTCGGCGACGTCCCGCGTGCCCCGGCGATCACCCGCGCCGCGGCCCCTGCGCCGCCCGGCGCATGGGGGATGCCGAGGGCCGAGAGCCCCGCTTCGATGGTCGCCAGCGCGCCGAGCAGCATCGGCGGGTTCATGTGTCCCATATGCCCGATGCGCAGGATCGCGGTGCGGTCCTCGTCGGCCGGGCAGAGGGCGACGCCGAGCGTCAGGCCCGCCTCGTCCCCGCACCAGGCGCGCAGCCGCTCGGCCTCGCCGGGGCCGGTGCGGATGGTGGTGACCGCATGGCTGCGGATGTCGGGGTCTGTGATGTTGAGCGCGAAGGCGCCGCCCGTCCCCCAGTGCTCCACCGCCGCCCAGACGTCGCGGGC
>CAZESN010000042.1:0-9160 GCA_964514775.1 uncultured Rhodovulum sp. | reverse complement strand
CGCGGTCTTTGCCCGCGCCGTCTGGGCAAAGACCGCGTGCCGTGCCCAGACCGCCGCGCGTCCCTCCTCGTCGAGGATCATCGCAAGCGCTTCGGCGAGGCCGTAGAGGTGGTGGGTGGGCGGCGTGCCGGCGAAGCGCTCGTAGAAGATGCTCGGCCGGGTCCGCGTCTCCCAGTCCCAGTAGGGGCTCGAGCAGCGGATCCGCCGCTCTTCCGCGCGCGGCCCGTGGAAGGTGAGCGCCACGCCCGGCGGGGTCATCAGCCCCTTCTGGCAGGCCGAGACCATCACGTCGACGCCCCAGGCATCCATCTCGAAGGGCTCGCAGCCGAGCGAGGCGACGCAGTCGACGCAGTAGAGCGCCGGATGCCCGGCGGTGTCGATCGCAGCGCGCAGCGCGGGGATGTCGTTGCGCAGGCCCGAGGCGGTGTCGGTCTGGACCGTCAGCACGCCGCGGATCGCATGGCCCCTGTCCGCCGCCAGCCGCTCGGCCAGGCGGGCGGGATCGGCGGGCGTGCGGAAGCCGAAGTCCATCACCTCGACGTCGATCCCCATGCGGCCCGCCATCGCGGCCCAGCCGAGCCCGAACTGGCCGGTGGCGAGCACGAGGATCCGGTCCCCGGGCGCGAAGAGATTGGCAAGCGCCGCCTCCCAGGCCGCGTGGCCGTTGCCGATGTAGATGACGGGCTCGGCGGCTTCGGTCCCGGCGAGCCGGCGCAGGTCGGCCATGATCCGCTCGGTGAGCGCCACCATGCCCGCGCCGTAGATGTTGGGCGAGGCGCGGTGCATGGCGTTGAGGACACGGTCGGGGATGACCGAGGGGCCGGGAATGACGAGAAGGTCGCGACCGTGGGAGAGAGACATGGGGACGGGCTCCGTGACAACGGGCGGACCCTAGTCGGGCGGACGGCGCGAGGGAAGCGGTCCGATGCGGGCCCTGCCGCTGGCGCGGCGATTAGGGATTTGTCGGCCCATGGTCCGCCGTGCTAGACCCCCACCCGCCGGCCCGAGCCGGCGGCCTGACCGGACCATCCATGGCGACCAAGCCCGACACCCCGAGCCCCGCCGAGCCGCAGTGGCGGCGCCTGTGGCGGGACTGGCTGCGCCCGCAGTGGCGGCTGCTGTTCGTGGGGATCGCGGCGACCCTGGTCGTCGCCGCCGCCCAGGGCGCCTATGCCAAGCTCATCCAGCTCGTCATGGGCGCCTTCGAGAGCGGCGACACTTCGGCCACCTGGTGGGCGCCGCTCGCGGTGATCGCGCTCACCTCGGTGGGCGCGACGGCCCAATACGTCAAGGACACCTCGACCGTGCGGGCGATCACCCGCATGGAGACCGAGCTGCGCAAGACCATGTTCGCGCGGCTCGTCGGCACCGATCTCGCCAAGCTCCAGGCCGAGGCGCCGGCGGGTCTCGCCGCGCGGTTCTCGTCGGACATCGGCGTGGTCGGGCGGGCGATCTCGTCGACCCTCGGCGGCTTTACCGGGATCCTGACGATCATCTTCACCTTCGGGGTGATGGTGTCGATCGACTGGCAGCTCACCCTCGCGATCTTCGCGATCTTCCTGATCGCGGTGGTGCCGGTGAACATCATCGGTCGCAGGCTCAAGAAGCTCTCGCGCCGCACCCAGGCCCAGGTCGCCACCATGTCGAGCCAGGTGACCGAGGGGCTCGCCTCGATCCGCATGGCGCGGACCTACCGGCTCGAGGAGCCGCTGTCGGAGAATGCCGACCTCGTCTTCGAGCGGCTCTTCGGGCTCCGGATCAAGCAGAACCGCTGGCAGGCGCGGCTCTCGCCGCTGATGGAGATCCTGCTCGGGATCGCGGTCGCGGTGTTTCTGGTGCTGGTGGCGCGGCGGATCGCGGCGGGCACGATCACCATCGCCGATTTCACCGGCCTGCTGACCGGGCTCGGCATCGTGACCGGGCCCGCGCGCCGGCTCGGCGGCACCTATGCGATCATGATGCAGGGCCGGGCGGCGCTCGACCGGGTGTTCATGCTCTTCGACGTCGAGAACACCATCCTCGACGGCAGTCGCCGGCTCGACCGCGCGCATGGCGACATACGCTTCGACGACGTCTCCTTCGCCTATCCCGACGGCCATGTGGCCCTGCGCGGGGTCGATCTCGAGATCCGGCCGGGGCAGCGCGTCGCCTTCGTCGGCCGGTCGGGGGCGGGCAAGTCGACGGTCTTCAACCTGCTGCCGCGTCTATATGACCCGACGGAGGGGCGCATCCTGATCGACGGCATCGACATCCGCGAGCTGACGCTCGCCTCGCTGCGCGACCAGATCGCGGTGGTGAGCCAGGATTCGGTGCTGCTGACCGGGACGGTCGCCGAGAACATCGGCTTCGGCCGGCGCGACGCGACGCGGGCCGAGATCGAGGCGGCGGCCGAGGCGGCGGCGGCCGACGGCTTCATCCGGGCGCTGCCGCAGGGCTACGACACGCCGGTCAGCCCGAGCGAGCAGTCCTTTTCGGGCGGCGAGCGCCAGCGGCTCTCGATCGCCCGCGCCATTCTGCGCGATGCGCCGATCCTCCTGCTCGACGAGCCGACCTCGGCGCTCGACGCCGAGAGCGAGGCGCAGATCCGCGTCGGCCTCGACCTGCTGGCGCGCGGGCGCACCACCCTCGTCATCGCCCACAGGTTGGCGACGGTGCTCGACGCCGACCTGATCGTTGTCATGGACCAGGGCCGCATCGTCGAGCGCGGCACCCATGCCGAGCTCCTGGCCCGGCAGGGGCTCTATGCCGAGCTCTACGCCCTCCAGTTCGCGCTCGCCGGGGACGAGGAGGGGGCACCGGAACCCTAGGCCCCGGGGGGCGTACTTCCTGTTTGCACGATCTGACCGTTGTCAGATCGTGACGCGCCTGCCTGCCCCCGGCAGGCGGGCCACGATCCCCGGTCTCCGTGACCTCCATGCAGGCAGTGGACGGCCTCCGGGCCCACGCCCTCCAGCCGCGGACCGGGGCGAGGCAGTGCCTCGCCTGATCCGGTCCCGGGGAGCGCCGCTTGCAGGTCTCAGAGATAGTCCTGCCGGCTCAGCCCGTACTTCGCCATCTTCTCGTTGAGCGTGCGGCGGGGCAGGGCGAGTTCGGTCATCACCGCGCTCACCGAGCCCTGGTTGCGGCGCAGGGCATGGTCGATGAGCATCTTCTCGAAGGCGTCGACATGTTCCTTGAGCGGTTTCTCGGCGTCGATCGACACCACCGGTCCCTCGAACCCGTCGTCGATCAGGAGCGCCGAGATGTTGCTCTCGCCGCGCCGCGCCTGAAGCACCGCCCGCTCCGAGAGGTTGATGAGCTGGCGCACGTTGCCCGGCCAGGGCGCCTGCACGAGGTTCGCGGCATCGCCGGCGTTCAGGGCCGGGGGCTCGCAGCCGTATTCCTCCGCGAACTGAACCGTGTAATGCGAGAAGAGTGCGAGGATGTCCTCGCCGCGCGCCCGCAGCGGCGGCACCGGCATCACCAGGCCGGCGAGGCGGAAGTAGAGATCGCCGCGCATCTCCTCGGTCGCGGGCGCCGCCGCGCCGAGGCGGCTCGAGATCGAGATCACCCGCATCTGCAGGGGCCGGGGCGCGGTGCTGCCGGGGTCGGCGGCGTTGAGCACCTCCAGGAGCCGGGCCTGTGCCGCCGCCGGCAGGCTCTCGACGTCCTCGAGGCAGAGCGTGCCGCCCTCGGCCTGGTCGATCAGCGGCCGCTCCGGCCAGTCGGGGCCGCCGAAGAGCATCGGCTCGATCTGCTCGGCGGGCACCGACGCGCAGTTCAGGCCGACGAAAGGCCGGCTCGCATGGGGCCCGCAGGCATGGATGGCGCGCGCGATCAGGCTTTTGCCGGTGCCGGTCTCGCCCACGATCAGCACGTGGCCGTCGGCCTGGCTCACGTCGAGGATGGTCTCGCGCAGCTTCTCGATCGCCGGGCTCGAGCCGAGCAGGCGGCGCAGCGCCACCGACCCGTCCGAGAGCTCGCGCCGGAGTGACCGCGTCTCGAGCGCCCGCGCCCGCGCGTCGCTCGCCCGCACGCAGATCTCGCGCAGCCGGTCCGGGTCGAAGGGCTTCTCGACGAAGTCGAAGGCCCCGAGCCGCATCGCCTCGACGGCCATCGGCACGTCGCCGTGGCCGGTCATCAGGATCACGGGCAGCGCCGGGTCGACCGACTGCAGGCGGCGCAGCAGCGCCATCCCGTCCATCCCGGGCATGCGGATGTCCGACAGGACCACGCCGCCGAAATCCGGGGTCAGGGTCTTCAGCGAGGCCTCCGCGGTGTCGAAGCTCAGCGGCTCGAAACCGTAGAGCTGCAGCCACTGGGCGACGGATTCGCGCAGGTGGGATTCGTCGTCGATGATCGCTACAGGACGCTTGATTTCCATGATTACTCCGCGGCGCGGGCCTGGCTCGCGTCCCGCGGCAGGACGAGCTCGAAGATCGCCCCCCCGTCCGCGGAATTCCTGGCAACGAGCCGGCCGCCGATTTCAGCTGCGAAGCCGGCGGAGATGGCGAGGCCGAGCCCCAGCCCCTCTCCCGGCTTCTTGGTGGTGTAGAAGGGCTCGAAAAGCTTGTCGGGGTCTTTCAGCCCCGGTCCGTTGTCCTCGACGGACAACAGGATCGTCTCCCCCTCGACGAGCAGGATCTTCACCCGGCGGTCCTGCTGGCCCTGTACGGCGTCCAGCGCGTTGCGCAACAGGTTGACGAGGATCTGCTCGATGCGGATGGGGTCGGCGCGCACCAGCACCCGCTCGGACGGCAGCGTGGTGGTGATCGCGACGGGCAGGCGCGCAAGCTGCGGCGCCATCAGCGCAAGGGCCGCACGCACGCTGGCGCGCAGGTCGATGAGCTCGAGCTCGAGGTCGCCCTTGTGGGCATAGGACTTGAGCTGGCGGGTGATGCCGCCCATGCGGTTGATCAGGTCGTCGATCCGCTGGATCGAGGCGACCGCCTCCTCGGGGCGCTTGCGCTGCAGGAGCAGCCGCGCGCCGGCGAGATAGGTCTTCATGGCGGCGAGCGGCTGGTTCAGCTCGTGGCTGACCGCGGCCGACATCTGGCCGAGGGCGGCGAGCTTCGAGGCCTGCTCCAGGCTCTGCTCGGCCTCCTTGAGGTTCTTCTCGAGCCGCTGCCGCGCGGCGATCTCGTTCGAGAGCCGCCGGTTCAGGAGCCGCAGCTCCGCCGATTCCCGCCGGAGCCGCCGGCTCTCGGCCCGGGTGCGCCGCTGGAGCAGATAGGCCCCGAAGGCAAAGAGGAGCGCCATGACCATGACGATCATGGCGAGCACGCCGTTCACCCGCGCCCGCACGTCCTCGAGGGTCGAGAAGAAGGTGAGCCGCCAGTTGCGGAAGCCCACCGGCACCTCCGCCTGGAGATAGGGCGTGCCGCCGATGTAGGTGTAGGGCGCCTCGCCGAAGGGGCTGTGGGCGCTGCGCAGCATGTTGCGCATGAGCGAGACCTCGGAGCCCGGGTCGAGCAGCTCCGAGAGCGTGCTGTTCTGCCATGCGGGGTCCGAGGCGAGGAGCACCGCGCCGTCGGAATCGGTGACGGCGATGCGCATCCCCGAGCGCCGCCAGCTCTCCTCGTAGCCCGAGAGGTCGACCGTCACGACCACCACGCCGAGGATCACATCCTCGTCGACGATGCGCCGGGCATAGTGGAAGCTCTGCCGGCCGGTGTCGTCGGTGACGATCGAGAACTCGGTGCCGGTGCCGCTCATGGCGCGGGTGAAATAGGCCTTGTCGGCATCGTACTGCTCGCGCGGTCGCTCGTCGCTCGCCGCCACGATCCGCCCGACGGGGTCGAGCAGGAAGAGCGAGCCCGCGCCGATCTCCTCGCGGAAGCTCGCGAGGCGTTCCTCGGCGTTGGTATACTCGTCCGAGCGCAGGGCGATGCGCAGGATCGGGTCGCGCGAGAGCAGGAGCGGCACCACGTAGTGGCGCTGCATCTGGATCTGGATGGTGCTGGCATAGAGGGTCGCGCGCCGTACTGCGTCGGCCCGGTAGTCCTCGCTGAAGAGCCGCGTGAGGTAGACCTGGCTCGCGGTGATCACCAGCAGCATCACGGCAAGCCCGCCGAGCAGGACAATGCGCAGCCAGAACCTGCCCAAGGGGCGGCCGGGCCGGGGGGCTGTGTCGGTGCTCACCATCAGAGAACAGAGATAGGCCGGGGCGGGGATCCGCTCAAGCGCCCTCTGCGAGCGCCATACCTGCAAGCGCCAAACCGCCAAGCATCGCGGCCCCGTCGGTGCCGCCGTGCTCGGGATCCACCGCCCGCTCGGGATGGGGCATCAGTCCCAGGACCCGGCGGTTCGGCGACAGGATCCCGGCGATGTCGCCGGCCGATCCGTTGGGGTTGTCGACGTAGCGCAGCGCGATCCGGTCCTCGCCCTCGAGGGTACGGAGCGTGTTTGCGTCGGCGATGTAGTTGCCGTCGTGATGCGCGACGGGCAGCGTGATCCGCTGGCCGCGGGCATAGAGGCGCGTGAAGGGGCTGTCGGTGGTCGCGACCTCGAGGGTGACCTCGCGGCAGACGAACTTCAGCCCCGCGTTGCGCGTCAGTGCCCCGGGCAGCAGCCCTGCCTCGATCAGCACCTGGAACCCGTTGCAGACCCCGAGCACATGCCCGCCGGCCTGGGCGAAATCGGCCACGGCCCGCATCACCGGCGCCCGCGCCGCGATGGCGCCGCAGCGCAGGTAGTCGCCGAAGGAGAAGCCGCCGGGAATGGCCACGAGGTCGAGCCCGTCCGGCAGGCGCGTCTCCTTGTGCCAGACCATGGCGACATCGGCCCCGGCGCGGCGCAGGCCGACCGCCATGTCCCGGTCGCAGTTCGATCCCGGAAAGACGACGACGCCGGCCTTGAGGCTCATGCGATCTCGACCTCGTAGTTCTCGATCACGGTGTTGGCGAGCAGCTTCTCGCACATCCGCGCGACCTCGGCCCGGGCGGTGTCCGCATCGTTCGCGGCGACCTCGAGCTCGATCACCTTGCCGATCCGCACCTCGTTCACGCCGTCGAATCCGAGCGTGCCGAGCGCATGGCGCACCGCCTCGCCCTGGGGATCGAGGACGCCGGACTTCAGCGTGACATGCACCCGCGCCCGCATCAGTTCACCAGCTTCGGACCGGAATGGGTCCGCCCGTTGGTGCGCGGCATGACGCCGAGGCGCTTGGCGACCTCGGTATAGGCGTCCGAGAGCGAGCCGAGGTCGTGGCGGAACACGTCCTTGTCGAGCTTGCGGCCGGTCTCGATGTCCCAGAGCCGGCACGAATCGGGCGAGATCTCGTCGGCGACGATCAGCCGCTGGAAATCGCCGTCATAGACCCGCCCGATCTCGATCTTGAAATCGACGAGCCGGATGCCGACGCCGAGGAACATCCCCGACAGGAAGTCGTTCACCCGCAGGGCGAGCGCGATCATGTCGTCGATGTCCTGCTGGGCGGCCCAGTTGAACGCGATGACATGCTCCTCGGTGACCAGCGGGTCGCCCAGGCTGTCGTCCTTGTAGTAGAACTCGATGATCGGGCGCGGCAGCTGCTGCCCCTCGGGGATGCCGAGCCGCTTGCTCAGCGAGCCGGCGGCGAAGTTGCGCACGACCACCTCGAGCGGGATCATCTCGACCATGCGCACGAGCTGCTCGCGCATGTTGATCCGGCGGATGAAATGCGTGGGCACGCCGATGCCGTTCAGGCCCGACATGAAATGCTCGCTCAGGCGGTTGTTCAGCACGCCCTTGCCCTCGATCGTCGCCTTCTTCTCGGCGTTGAACGCGGTCGCGTCGTCCTTGAAGTACTGGATCAGCGTATCCGGCTCCGGACCCTCGTAGAGGATCTTCGCCTTGCCTTCATAGACCAGTCTGCGCCGGGCCATTGCATCCTCCGAAAACGACGACGGGAAAGCCGCCGGAATGGCGTCTTTCCCCTGCGCCTGCTCTCTATACGCTGCCTCGGGGCGGGGCAAGCGCATCCCGTCCACGGCGTGCCGGAACCGCCCCCGAACCGCCCCGGAACCGGTGGCGCCTCCTTGCCGCGCCGGGACGCAGCCGTTATCTCAACCGCGATGCCATCCTTCAGGAGCGACAAATGGATCCCTTCAAGAATCGCGAGAAAGGCTTCGAGAGCAAGTTCGCTCACGATCAGGATGTCGAGTTCAGGATCGCGGCCCGTGCCAACCGGCATCTCGGCCTCTGGGCGGCGGAGCTGCTCGGCAAGACCGGCGAGGCGGCGCAGGACTACGCGATCGAGGTGGTGCTGGCGGATCTGCGCGCCTCGGGCCACGAGGATGTCGTCCAGAAGGTCGCGGCCGATCTCGGCGATCTCGCAGACGAGGCCCTGGTCCGGGCGGAACTCGCGGTGCGGACCCGGCTCGCCCGCACCCAGCTGACCGGTGAAGGCGCCGAGGGCGCCTGAGGCCGCCCGGCATCGACGGCCGGACCGGTTGTCATGCCGGTTTCCGGCCGATCACTTCGGGAAAGGCCACGCGTTCTTCTCTGCTTGCACGATTTGACCTGTGGCAAATCGTGACGCGCCTGCCTGCCCCCGGCAGGCGCGTTCCGCGCCCGCCAGGCAGGCGCGTCACGATCCCCGTGGGCATGACCTCCATTGAGGAAGAGGACGGCCTCCGCGCTCACGCCCTCCAGCCGTGGACCGGGGCGAGGCAGTGCCTCGCCTGATCCGGTCCCGGGTGACCGCGGGACCGCAGCGGTCACCCGGAAACGACCTCACCCCTCGCCGAACACCCGCGCGAAGATCGTGTCGACGTGCTTGGTGTGGTAGCCGAGGTCGAACTCCGCCTCGATCTCCGCATCGGACATCGCCGCGCGCACTTCCGGATCGGCCTTGAGCTCGGCCATGAAATCCGCGCCCGCCTCCCAGACCTTCATCGCATTGCGCTGCACGGCCGCATAGGACGCCTCGCGGCTCAGCCCCTTCTGGGTCAGCGCCAGCATCACCCGCTGCGAATGCACGAGCCCGCGGAACCGGTCCATGTTGCGCTGCATGTTCTCGGGATAGACCACCAGCCGGTCGATCACGCCCGTCAGCCGCGCCAGCGCGAAGTCGAGGGTCACGGTCGCGTCCGGCCCGATCATCCGCTCGACCGAGGAATGCGAGATGTCGCGCTCGTGCCAGAGCGCCACGTTCTCCATGGCCGGCATGGCATAGGCGCGCACCATGCGGGCAAGGCCC
>CAZESN010000041.1:3327-16174 GCA_964514775.1 uncultured Rhodovulum sp. | reverse complement strand
GGCTCGAACGGGGGACCCCCAGATCCACAATCTGGTGCTCTAACCAACTGAGCTACGTCGGCACGGTGCCTGCAGTTATCGGGCCGGGCCTTGAAATGCAAGTCTCCCTTGCAGCCGGTTCCGGGTCTTTCCAGAATGGCGGCGCGCAAGGTGGTGAAACGGTCGGGAGAGTGGCGGATGGGGATCAATCGCGAGAGCAACGTCGCGGCAAGCCTGCAGATCGGACCGACCAGCCTCGGCATGGTCCGTCTCTATATCGAGACCGACAGCGTCGATCTGCCGCTCGATTTCGATCCGGAGGAGGCCGAGGAGATCGCGGAGGAACTGCGCGCGGCCGCCGAGAAGGCGCGGGCCACGGTGGCCGGCACCGACAAGCCCCGCAAGCGCTGAAGGGATGGAATGGCGCCGGGCCCCGGAGGCCGGGCGCCGGTCCGGTCTCAGGTCGAGATGATGATCAGCCCCGCGCCGGGCGTCGACGGCGAGGGGGCGCAGGCATCGTCGCCGCGGCGGGAGGCCACGGCCACGGCGATCATGGCGCTGAGGACGAGCGTGACGGCACCCACGACGCAGTAGAGGCCGATGGCCGCCAGCCAGCCCCATCCCATGACGAGGGCGGTCACGGCGGCACCGATGCCTCCGAGAATGCCGGCGAACATGCTGATGGTCAGGTTCGGGTTCATGGGCTCCTCCCACGTCCGCATGCGACGTAATGGGTTCTGTCAGATCGCGATAAGTGTGCCCGGCCCGGCCATTCTTGTATAGGTTGCAAATCGACAAAAATTTAACGTTCCCGTGTGTTCCGCCCCGAGGAAGGCAGAACGGGGGAACCGGGCGGGAATCCTGCTCGTCATGCGGGCATCGGACACGCGGTGCTCAGGGAATGAGCACCGTCGCGCCGGTCGTGCGCCGCCCTTCGAGCGCCAGATGCGCTTCCGAGACGTCCCCGAGCGCGAACCGCTGGCGCACCTCGCTGCGAATCGACCCCGAGCCGAGGGCCGCGAAGAGGTCCCGGGCCCGTTCCTCGTATTCCGCCCGCTCGGCGATGTAGTTGAAGAGACTGGGCCGGCTCGCCGAAAGCGATCCGCCCGCCGCGAGGTCCGCGAGCGAGAACCCCTCGATCGGGCCCGAGCTCTGCCCGAAGCAGACGAACATGCCCCGCACCTTCAGGGACGCGAGCGAGCCCCGCCAGGTGTCGCGCGCCACGCTGTCATAGACCACGTCGACGCCGCGGCCGCCGGTCACCTCGCGGGCCTTCGCCACGAAATCCCCGCTGCGGTAGTCGACGACATGGGCATAGCCGTGCGCCTGCGCCAGCGCGACCTTCTCCGGCCCGCCCGCCGTGCCGATGGCGGTGACGCCCTTGGCGGCCAGCCACTGCCCGAGCAGCAGTCCGACGCCGCCGGCGGCCGCATGCACGAGCACGGTCATGCCCGGCTCGACGCGGAAGGTCGAATGGATGAGGTAATGCGCGGTCAGGCCCTTGAGCATCACCGTCGCCGCCACCTCGTCGGAGATCCCGTCGGGCAGCTTCACCAGCCGGTCCGCCGGGATCACCCGCGCAGTCGCATAGGCGCCGAGCACATGGGTGTAGGCGACCCTGTCGCCCGGGGCGACCACCGTCACCCCCGGCCCGACCGCCTCGACCACGCCCGCCGCCTCGTTCCCGCTCACCAGATCGCGCTCGACCGGCCATTTGTAGAGGCCGCTGCGCTGATAGACGTCGATGAAGTTCAGCCCGACGGCCGTGTGACGGACCCGCGCCTCGCCCGGCCCGGGGTCGGCGACCGTGATCTCCCGGCGCTGGAACTCAGCCGCGCCGCCTGGCTGCGGCACGATCATCGCATAGTCGCTCATCTGGTCCTTCCCGTTCCCTCAGTCGCCTGCCGCATCGTCGCCGCGATCGAAGGCGCTGTCCACCGGCACCTGCAGCCCGGTGACGAGGTGATTGGTCCGCGCCGCGAGCCCGACGATCCGCAGCATCTCGGCATGCTGCGCCTCGGTCATCCCCTTCGCCCGGGCCGCCGCCGTGTGCGAATGCACGCAGTAGCTGCAGGCATTGGCGGTCGAGACGGCGATGTAGATCAGCTCCTTGACCAGCGGGTCGAGGGCGCCCGGCGCCATCACCCGCTTCACGTCCTCCCAGACCCGGGAGAGCTCCTCCGGATCATGGGCCAGCGCCCGCCAGAAGTTGTTGACGTAGTCGGTGCCCCGGGTGCGCCGGATGTCCTCGAAGACCGCCCGGGCCTCCTGGCTCGCCTCGCCATCGGAGAGAAGCGGAACCGCAGCCATCGCTCAGACCAGCGCGATGACGCGCGTCGGCCCGCCGGTGCCGCCCGCGTGCTTGGGCGCGCCGACGAAGAGGGTCGCACCCACCGCCGGCACCCGGTCGATGTTGGCGATGCATTCGATCCCCCAGCGGTTCTGCGACAGCCAGGCGTAATGGGTGGCGAAATCCGGCGACGGCCCGTGGTCGAGCGACAGCGTATCGACCGCGATCCCCACCGCGCGGGTCTCCTCGAGCAGCATCTGCACCGCCTCGACGTGGAAGCCGGGGAAATGCATCTTCTCGTCCTCGCCGAGGTTGCGGTAGCCGTCGGTCAGCACCTTCTCGCCCCAGCCCGAGTTCATCGCCACGCAGGCCCGGTCAGGAATGTCGCCGTTGATCGAGATCCACTGGCGCAGGTCGTCGGGCGTGAGCTGCGCGTCGGGGTCGGCATCGGCCTGGGCGCGGATGTCGACGACGATGAGCGGCACCACGAGGTTCGTCACCGGGATCTCCGCGACCGACTGCCCCGCCTCGGAGAAATGCAGCGGCGCGTCGATATGGGTGCCGGTGTGCTCGTTCACCCGGAACTCGTTGAGGTTGAACCCGTCATTGGCGAAGGTGAACTGGCGATCGAGGAAGAACTGCTGGCCGCCGAAGAAGGTCGGGAAGGTCTCGGTCAGCTCGAAGGTCATGTCCTCGACCGAGGTCACGCCCTGTGCGAGCGCCGCCGGCACGCCGCCCGCGAGCCCGGCGCCGGCCGCGGCGGCTCCGGCCCCGCGGAAGAGCTGGCGGCGGCTCATCATCCGCGCCTTCACGGCCTCAATCACGCAGGCATTGCACATGATCTGATCCCCCTGGATTGGGCACAAAGCCCGAGCTTGCAGGCCGTCACCGCGAAAGTCCAAGGGAAATCCCCGGCGGGCGGAGGCTCGCCGCCTCCCCCGGCGGAGGGCGGGTTCAGGTGACGATCACCTTCGCCCCGCGCGGCGTGCGCTCATAGAGGTCGATCACGTCGTGATTGAGCATCCGGAAGCAGCCCGAGGACGCCGCCCAGCCGATCGACCTCGGCTGGTTGGTGCCATGGACCCGATACCCCGAGTCCCGCCCGCCGAAATAGATGTAGAGCGCGCGCGCGCCGAGCGGGTTGTTGAGCCCGCCGGGCATGCCGCCGCTCCACTGCGCCAGATGCGGCTCGCGCGCGATCATCTCGGGCGGCGGCGTCCAGGTGGGCCAGCGCGCGGTCCGGGCGATGGTGCCGGTGCCCGTCCAGCCGAACCCCTCGCGCCCGATGGCGATGCCGTAGCGCGTCGCCTTCCCCTCGCCCTCGACGAGATAGAGGAACGGCCCCCTGGTATCGATGACGATCGTGCCGGGCGCCTCATCGGTCGCATAGTCGACGCGGTTGCGCAGCAGCGCGGGGTGGAAGGCATCCACGTCGATCGCCGGAATGGTCCGGTTGCCGTCGGCGCGGGATGCGTAGATCTCGGCGAAGGCCGGTCCCGGCTCGGGCTCGGGCGGTGCCTGCACCACCTCGATCTCGGTCGGCACACAAGCTGAAAGCGCCAGGCCGCCAAGGCCCAGCAGGAGTCCCCGTCTCGCGTACATCATACCCTACCCACCTACTCGTCACTCTTGCCGCAAAACTATCCACAGGCAAGGCGGATGATTCGGCGGCACAGGTCAAGCGATAGCGGCCATGCCTTGCCCGGTGCTGAATCGTCCAGATCGGGGTGGTGCCGTGGTTAAGGCGCGGCGGCGGGTCCGGCGGCCGCGTAGATCATGTCGATCATCACCTGATTGCCGCGCGAGAACTCGAGCGGACAGGCGTAGGCCGCGCCGTCGAGCACGCTGGCATGGAAGGCGTCGGCCTGCGCCCGGTACTGGTCGGCGATGCCGAAGCGCTCGAACACGCTGCGCCCCGCCCCGTCGCGGATCTCGATCACATGGTCGCCGTAGGCGAGCGCGTTGAAGGGCGCATGCAGGGTGATGAACCCGTCCTCGCCATGGAACACCATCATCTGGCGCAGCGCCATCCGCATCGACACGTAGAAGTCGAGGCTGAATTCCGGGAAATCGACCATCGCCCGGGCGCTAGCGTCGATGCCCAGGTCCCAGTCGATCGCGGCATGGGCGACCCGGGCCGGCTCGGCCCCGGTGACGAAGCGCGTGGTGACTGACGGATAGACGCCGATGTCGCGCAGCGCGCCGCCGCCCTGGGCCGGGTCGTTGCGGATGTTCTGCGGGTCGCGGTTGAGGAAGCTGAAGGCGCCCTGGACCTGCACGAGCCGCCCGATCGCGCCGCCCTGCACCAGCTCGCGCACCCGGATCCACTGCGGATGATGGACGACCATGAAGGCCTCGGCCGCCAGCAGCCCCGTGCGGTCGCGCAGCGCGATCAGCGGATCGATCTGGGCTGCCTCGAGCGCGATCGGCTTCTCGCAGAGGACGTGCTTGCCCGCCTCGAGGGATTTCGCGGTCCAGTGGACATGCGCCCCGTTCGGCAGGGGGATGTAGACCGCGTCGATGCCCGGATCGTCGAGCAGGGCCTCGTAGCTTCCGTGCGCCCGCGCCCCAAAGGGGGCGGCCAGCGCCTCGGCCTTGCCCGGCGTCAGGCTCGCGACCGCCGCAACCACGCCCCGGTCGCTTGCGTGGATGGCCGGGGCCACCCATTCCCGCGCGATCCTCGCCGCGCCGAGGATACCCCACCGGATGACAGCCATTTCCCCCTCCCGTTTATGTTTCCGCGAGCCTAATGCCGCGGGCGGGTTCGGGTAAAGCGTGGTCGCATGGCGCGTCCCGGTCCTGCCGGGGGATGCGGTTGCGGCGATCCGGCCGCAACCGCGGGGCCTCGCCTCAGTTCGGGCGGGCGCGATAGGCTTCGAGCGCGTCGGCCACCATCGTCTGGGCCTCGTTGACGCCGCTGAAGCCGTTCAGCTCGACCACCTTGCGGCCTTCGGGAAGCTGCTTGTAGACGCGGAAGAACGCCTCGATGCGCTGGCGCTCGATCGCCGGCAGGTCCTCGATCGAGCGGATGTCGTCATAGGTCGGGTCGATGTCCGAGGCGGGCACGGCGATGATCTTGTGGTCTTCCTCGCCGCCGTCGATCATGTGCAGCACGCCGACCGCGCGCACCTTGATCACCGCGCCGGGCACGATCGGCTCGCGGGTGTAGATCAGCCCGTCGAGCGGGTCGCCGTCGCCGGCCAGCGACGAGGGGATCGAGCCGTAGTTGGCCGGATAGACCACCGGCATCGACTGGTAGCGGTCGACGAGGACGTAGCCGTGCTCCTCGTCGATCTCGTATTTGGTGAAGCTGCCGGCCGGGATCTCGATCACGGTGAAGAACTCGTTGGCGTCCTCGGGCTGCGGATAGGCGAAGGGATGCATCAGCGCCTGGGCCGAGGCGGTCGAGGCAAAGGCGATCAGGGCCGCGGCAAGCAGTCCGGTCTTCATGGGATGTCTCCGTAAGCTGGATGGGGAATGGCCCCGTCCTTACGGCAAGCGCATGACATCTGTATGTCGGCCGCCCGGCATATCGTGCGGGCGGGGACGAGGGGCCGGCGCCCGGAGGAGCAGGCCCCGCGCGCCTTCAGTGGAAGCGCAGGTTCCGGCGCGTGAGGCCCTCGACGCTGGCGCAGCCCATCAGCTTCATGTCGCGCTCGATCTCGGCGCGCATCAGCTCCAGCGCCCGCTCGACCCCGGCCTGCCCGGCCGCGGCCAGCGGGAAGAGGTAATACCGCCCGAGCCCGACCGCCTTCGCCCCGAGCGACAGTGCCTTGAGCACATGCGTCCCCCGCTGGACGCCGCCGTCCATCATCACGTCGAGCCGGTCGCCGACCGCATCGACCACCTCGGCGAGCTGGTCGAAGCCGGTCCGCGACCCGTCAAGCTGGCGCCCGCCGTGGTTCGAGAGCACGATCCCCGTGCAGCCGATATCGGCCGCCCGCTTCGCATCCTCGACCGACATCACCCCCTTGAGACAGAACTGGCCGCCCCATTCGGCGACCATCTGCGCCACGTCGTCCCAGGACATCGATGGGTCGAGCATCTCGGTGAAATAGCGCCCGATCGACATCGTGCCGCTGCCCATGTCCACATGGGTGTCGAGCTGCGGCAGGGTGAATTTCTCGTGCCGGAAATAGTTGAGCGCCCAGGCCGGCTTGATCGCGAACTGCGCGATGCCCGAGAGGTTGAGCCGGAACGGGATGGCGAAGCCCGTGCGCTTGTCGCGCTCGCGGTTGCCGCCGGTGATGCTGTCGACCGTCAGCATCATCACGTTGACGCCGGCCTCCTTGGCCCGGGACATCATCTCGCGGTTCAGGCCCCGGTCGTGGTGGAAGTAGAACTGGTAGACCTGCGGGCCCGAGCTGATGCGGCGGGCCTCCTCGAGGCTGACGGTCCCGAGCGACGAGACCCCGAACATCGTCCCGAACCTGTCGGCGGCGGCGGCCACCGCCCGCTCGCCCTGGGGATGGAACAGTCGCTGGAGCGCCGTCGGCGAGCAGTAGACGGGCAGGGCGAGCCTCTGGCCCATGACCGTCACCGACATGTCCACCTCGCCCACCCCGCGCAGCACGTCCGGCACCAGGTCGCACCGGTCGAACGCCGTGGTGTTGCGCCGGTAGGTGACCTCGTCGTCGGCGGCGCCGTCGATGTAGTTGAAGATCGGTCCCGGCAGGCGCCGTTTGGCCAGGCGGCGGAAGTCGTGGAAATTGTGGCAGTCCGCCAGACGCATCTTGGCCCCCCGATCATTCGACGTCGAATTCCCTAGCATATCGGTCGGCAATGTCCACGAAGGGAGGCCGGGGGATGTGCGGTCGCCGCTTGCCTTGCCCGCCGCCCGGACGAGGTTGACGCCCGGTTAATGCGGAGAGGCATTTCTTTTTATATCAAGGTGCTGTGGTTTTGTCCGAACCCGGACACGCCCCCCCGAGCCCCGGACAGCCGCCGAGCCGCGTTGACGCGGCGGGTCCGGCCTGCGTATCCCTTGGCGATGCGCGAGGGCCAGCCATGCCGACCGATCTCATCATCACCAATGCCCTGATCGTCTGCGCCGATGCCGCGGGGACCGTGATCCGCGACGGCGCGCTCGCCGTCACCGGCGGGCGGATCACCCGGATCGGCCCGGCCGCGGAGCTGGGCCGCGAGGCGCGCGAGGTGGTGGATGCGGCCGGCATGCTGCTGATGCCCGGGCTGATCAACACCCATTGCCATGCCGCCAACAGCCTCTTTCGCGGCCTGGTCGAGGACCTGCCGCTCGAGCCCTGGCTCCAGACCGTATGGAAGGCCGAGGCCGCGATCCTGAACCGCGACGCGGTGCGGCTCGGGGGCATGCTCGGTTTCGCCGAGCTGCTGCTCGGCGGCGTGACCACCACGATGGACATGTACTGGCATCCCGACGAGACCGTCGCCGCGGCGAGGGCCGTGGGCTGCCGGGTCGCGACGGGCGGGATCTTCTTCGACGGGACGGGCATGGACGGAGTGGCCGGCGCGGGCCGGCCGGCCGAGGCGGAGGCGTTCTTCGCGGCCTTCACCGGCGCCGACGACGTGTTCGCCGGCGTCCTGCCGCACGGCGCCTATACGGTCGGCCCCGACAGCCTGCGCGCGGCAAAGGCGCTGGCGGACCGGCACGGCGGGTTCTTCTGCACCCATGCCGCCGAGACTCGCGCCGAGCAGGCGATCGTGACCGGACGCTACGGGCGGAGCGTGATCCGGCATCTCGACGACCTCGGCCTCCTCGACCCGCGCACGGTCCTCGCCCATTGCGTCTGGCTCGACGACGACGAGATCGCGATCCTCGCCCGCAGCGGCGCCAGCGTCGCGCATAACCCGATGTCGAACCTCAAGCTCGCCTCGGGCTTCGCGCGGGTGCCCGACATGCTCGACGCCGGCATCCGCGTCACCCTCGGCACCGACGGCGCCATCTCCGGCAACGATCTCGACCTGTGGATGGCGCTGCGGCTCGCCGCCACCATGCACAAGGCCAACACCCTGCGCGCCGACGCGGTCTCGACGGCTCAGGCGGTGCGGATGGTGACGCTGGCCGGCGCCGAGGCGCTGGGCGCGGCGGACCGGATCGGCTCGCTCGAGCCGGGCAAGCTCGCGGACATGATCCTGATCGACCTCGGGCGCCCGCATGCCGTGCCGCTCTTCGACCCGCTCACCCACATCGTCTATTCCACCGCGAAATCCGACGTGCGCCATGTCTTCGTCGGCGGCCGGCAGGTCGTGCGCGACGGGGCGCTGACGCGCATCGCCCTGAGCGACATTCTCGACGAGGTCGGGGCGCTCGCCCCCCGCATCGCGGCGAGCGTCGCATGAGCGGGCTTCTCGGCGACCGGGTGGCCGAGGCGCGGGCCTCGATCGGCGATCGGCTCGGCGGGCCGGCCGAGGTCGCGCTGATCCTCGGCTCCGGCCTCGGGCATCTGGCCGAGGCGGTCGAGGGCGCGCGCGCGGTGCCCTATGCCGAGATCGCCGGCTTTCCGGTCTCGACGGCGCCGGGGCATGCCGGGCGGCTGGTGGCGGGGCGGCTGCACGGGCGGCGGGTGGTGCTGATGCAGGGGCGGCTCCATCTCTACGAGGGCTGGGCGCCGCAGGACATCGCCCTGGCCGTGCATCTCCTGAAGGCGCTGGGGGCGGGGCGGCTGGTCGTGACCAATGCCGCCGGGGCGCTGAACCCCGCGTTCATGCCCGGCGATGTGATGCTGATCGAGGACCATCTGAACTTCACCGGGATGAACCCGCTCACCGGACCGAACGACGACCGCCTCGGGCTGCGGTTTCCCGACCTCTCGCGGGCCTATGACCCGGAGCTGCGGGCTCTGGCGCTGCGCGCCGCCGAGGCGGGCGGGCTCTCACTGCGGCGGGGGATCTACGCCGGCGTGGCCGGGCCGTCGCTCGAGACCTCGGCCGAGCGGCGGTTCTTCCGCGCCTCCGGCGGAGATGCGGTCGGCATGTCGACGGTCATCGAGGTGATCGCGGCCGCCCATGCCGGGATGCCGGTCCTCGGCCTATCGGCGATCACCAATTCCGCCACCGGCGGGGCGGAGCAGGAGCCCGACACGATCGAGGCGGTACTCGCCATGGCCGCCGTCGCCGGCGAGACGATCGCGGCGCTTGTCGGGCGGGTTCTGCCGGACATGTGAATCCGCCTTCTGATCTGGTCTTTTCGCAGATTATCCCCGGGACCGGATCAGGCGAGGCACTGCCTCGCCCCGGTCCACGGCCGGAGCGCGTGAGCGCGGAGGCCGTCCGCTTGCTGCATGGAGGTCACGCCCGCCGGGGATCGTGACGCGCCTGCCTGGGCGGCGCGGAACGCGCCTGCCGGGGGCAGGCAGGCGCGTCACGATTTGCCGACGGTCAAATCGTGCAGGGGCAACGGCAATCGTCGGACAGGACGTCGGACCAATGGCGGACGATCCAAATCCGGCGGCGCGTCGGTGTCCCGCTGCGGGACACTTGCCACCCCAACAAAAAAGAGCGGCCGAAGCCGCTCTCCCTGTTCACCAGCCCGGAGGCCGTGGTTCAGGCCGCCGTCTGCGCCTTGGCGATGGCGCGCTTCACCTTGAGCGCGCGGGCCGAGAGCTCGGCGTCCTTCGCCTTGGCGAGATAGCCGTCGAGCCCGCCGCGATGGTCCACGCTGCGCAGGGCGGCGGAGGAGATGCGGAAGCGGTAGGTCTCGCCCAGCGTCTCGCTCAGCAGCGAGACCTCGTTGAGGTTCGGCAGGAACCGGCGCCGCGTCTTGTTGTTGGCGTGGCTCACGTTGTTACCGGTCATCGGACCGATACCAGTCAGTTCGCAGCGGCGGGCCATGGGCTCTATCCTCGTATCGGTCGTCTGTCGGTTGCGGCGGACACGCGGCATCGCCCGCGGATCCTGAAATCCGGAAAGCGGCCTGATAGCCAAGCCGCTCTCCCGCGTCAAGGGCCCCCGCCCGTCTGCCCGCCGGTCAGACGAGCTTTGCGTCCATCGTGATGTCGGCCTTCAGCAGCTTCGACACCGGGCAGCCCGCCTTGGCGCCCTCGGCGGCCTTGAGGAAGGCCGCTTCGTCGGCGCCGGGAATGCGGGCGGTGACGGTCAGGTGGACGGCCGGGATCTCGAAGCCGCCGCCCGCCGCCGGCCGCACCGTCACGGCGGCGGTGGTCGAGATTTCCTCGGCGGTCAGCCCCGCCTCGCCCAGCACGGCCGAGAGCGCCATCGAGAAGCACGACGCATGCGCCGCGCCGATCAGCTCCTCGGGGTTGGAGCCGGCCTCGTCGCCGAAGCGCTTGGAGAATCCGTAGTTCACGCCATCGAGGACGCCGCTCTCGGTCGAGACCGTGCCCTTGCCGTCCTTGAGGCCGCCTGTCCAGACGGCGGAGCCAGTGCGTTTCATGTCGCTCTCCTCCCTTGCTCCGGCACCTTGCCGGATTCGGTCACTGTCCCGGTCTAGCGGCTCGGGGCGGCCTTGCACACCCTGCGTTCCGCTGCCCGGCCACATGCCGCCGGGCGCCGGGACGTCAGGCGATGAACTTCGCGTAGGCGTCCTCGTCCATCAGGCCCTCGAGCTCGGACGGGTCGTTGAGCGTCATCTTGAAGAACCAGCCGTCCTCGAGCGGATCCTCGTTCACCAGCGCCGGATTCGCCACGATCGCGGGGTTCACCTCGGTGATCACCCCGTCGAGCGGCGCCGTGATATCGCTCGCCGCCTTGACCGATTCGATGGTCACCACCTCGTCGCCCTTGGCGACGGTGATGCCTTCCTCGGGCAGCTCGATGAACACGAGGTCGCCGAGCTGCTCCACGGCGTATTCGGTGATCCCCACGATCACCTCGTCGCCGTCGAGCTTCAGCCATTCATGCTCTTCGGTGAATTTCAGCATGGCGCTCTTCCGTCCTCTCTGTTTCCGTCAGGCCCGCTTGTATCCGGGCTTCACGAACGGTGTCTTCGTCACTGTCGCAGGCAGCATCTTCCCGCGCAAGCTGGCGAGGAGCCGGGTGCCCGGCGCCGCCTGCGCGGCCGGCACATAGCCCATCGCCACCGGCGCGCCGAGGCTCGGGCCGAAGCCGCCCGAGGTGATCACGCCGATCGGCGCGCCGTCTTCCTCGGCGAAGAGCTCGGTGCCCTCGCGCATCGGCGCGCGCCCCTCGGGCAGGAGGCCGACCCGCCGGCGCGCGGCGCCCTCTGCGATCTGGCGCAGGATGACGTCGGCGCCGGGAAAGCCCCCGGCCCGCGCCCCGCCCGCGCGCCGCGCCGGCTGGATCGCCCATTCGAGGGCTGCCTCGACCGGGGTGGTGCCGGCGTCGATGTCATGGCCGTGCAGGCAGAGCCCGGCCTCGAGCCTCAGCGAATCGCGCGCACCGAGACCGATCGGCGCCACCTCGGCCTCGGCGAGCAGCCGGTCGGCGAAATCGGCCGCGGCCCCGGCCGGCACCGAGATCTCGAACCCGTCCTCGCCGGTATAGCCCGAACGCGAGACCACCGCCGGCACGCCGCTGAAGTCGAGGGCGCGGATGTCCATGAAGCGCATGCTGGTCACGTCGGGGTTGAGGCGGGCGAGCACGGCCTCGGCCTTCGGCCCCTGGAGCGCGAGCAGGGCGCGGTCGAGCATCTCGACCTCGCAGGTCTCGCCCAGCCCCGCCTCGAGATGCGCGAGGTCGCCTGCGCGATGCGCGGCGTTGACCACCAGCAGTAGATGGTCGGTCCGGTTGGCGAACATCAGGTCGTCGAGGATGCCGCCAGCCTCGTTGGTGAAGGTCGCATAGCGCTGCCGGCCCGGCGCGAGGCCGAGCACGTCCATCGGCACCAGCGCCTCGAGCGCGCGGGCCGCGTCCTCGAGCCGGCCGGACTTCGGGCGGACGGTGATCTGGCCCATGTGGCTGACGTCGAAGAGGCCCGCCTCCGCGCGGGTATGCAGGTGCTCCTTGAGGATGCCTGCGGGGAACTGGAGCGGCATCAGATAGCCCGCAAAGGGCAGCATGCGCGCGCCCCGGGATTCGTGGGCCGCCGTCAGCGGGGTGTGCAGGGGGTCGGACATGGCATGGGCTCCGCGATCGCGGCACGCCACCCCGGCGGCCGGCTTCCACGCCGGTTCCGCACCGGCCGCGCAAGTCTAGTCGGGGCACCGGGTGCCAGCAAGACCGGCAGGGTTGCGGGGCCGGGCGAAGGATGGAACAGTCGCGCAAAAGCGGCGCGAGCGGGGGCGCGGGAGGCACATGCTCTTCGGGGATCTGGACGGCAGGACCGCGCTGGTGACCGGCGCCTCATCGGGGCTCGGCGCGCATTTCGCGCGGCTGCTGGCGGCGCGCGGGGCGGCGGTGACGCTGGCCGCGCGGCGCGAGGCCGAGATCGGGGGGGTGGCGGCGGAGATCACGGCGGCCGGCGGACACGCGGACACGCTGGTGCTCGATGTCGCGGAGGCGGCGGGCGTGCGCGCGCGGCTGGCCGGGCGGCCGTTCGACATCGTGGTCAACAATGCGGGGATCAGCCTGCCCGCGCCCGCCCTCGCCCAGGATCCCGCCGATTTCGGCCGGGTGGTCGACGTCAACCTCAAGGGCGTCTTCCATGTCGCCCAGGCCACGGCCGCGGCCATGGTCGCCGGG
>CAZESN010000041.1:0-3317 GCA_964514775.1 uncultured Rhodovulum sp. | reverse complement strand
ATCGTCAACATCGCCTCGATCCTCGGCACCCGCGTCGCCGGCCAGGTCGCCGCCTATGCCGCCTCCAAGGCCGGGGTGATCCAGATGACCCGGGCACTGGCGCTGGAATGGGCCCGCCACGGCATCCGGGTGAACGCGCTCTGCCCGGGCTATGTCGAGACGCCGATCAACCGCGACTTCTTCGCCACCGAGGCGGGGGCGGCCCTGATCCGCCGCATCCCCCAGCGCCGGCTCGGGCGGCCGCAGGACCTCGACGGGGCGCTCCTGCTCCTCTGCTCGGACGCCGGCGCCTATATCACAGGCACCGCCCTTACCGTCGACGGCGGGCATACCGTCTCGTCGCTCTAGGAGAGCCCGATGGACTTCACGATCTCCCCCCGGATCGAGGCGCTGCGCCGCCGGATCGCGGATTTCGTCGCCGACGAGATCCTGCCGCTCGAGGCGGACCCGGCGGCCTATGACGCGCATCAGAACATCGCGCCGGGGGAACTCGCCCGCCTGCGCGGGAAGGCCCGGGCCGAGGGGCTCTGGACGCTCCAGCTCCGCGAGGGGCGGGAGGATCCGATCGGCATGGCGGGGATGGCGGTCTGCTACGAGGCGATGAACCGCTCGATCTTCGGCCCGGTCGTGTTCAACTCCGCCGCGCCCGACGACGGCAACATGATGGTGCTCGAGAAGGTCGCGACGCCCGCGCAGAAGGCCCGCTGGCTCGCCCCGATCGCCGAGGGCCGCGTGCGCTCGGCCTTCGCCATGACCGAGCCGCATCCGGGCGGCGGCTCGGATCCCTCGATGATCGCGACGCGGGCCGAGCGCGACGGGTCGGACTGGGTGATCCGCGGCCGCAAGTGGTTCATCACCGGGGCCGGCGAGGCCGCGCATTTCATCCTGATCGCCCGGACCTCGGACGATCCGCGCCGTGGCCTCTCGGCCTTTCTCTTCCACCGCGACCAGCCGGGCTGGGAGATCGTGCGCCGCATCGGCATCATGGGGCCCGAGGAGCACGGCGGGCATTGCGAGCTCGCCTTCGACGGGCTCCGCGTCCCTGCCGAGAACCTGCTGATGGCCGAGGGCGACGGGCTGAAGCTCACCCAGATCCGGCTCGGGCCGGCGCGTCTCACCCATTGCATGCGCTGGCTCGGGCTGGCGCGGCGCTGCGTCGAAATCGCCACCGACTATGCCGGGCGGCGGACGGGCTTCGGGGTGCGGCTCGCCGACCGCGAGAGCATCCAGATGATGCTCGGCGCGCTCGCCATGGACATCGAGATCGGCCGGCTCCTGGTGATGAAGGCCGCCTGGGAGCTCGACCGGGGCGAGCGGGCGGGGAGCGAGATCTCCATGGCCAAGGTCCATGTGGCGAACCTCCTGCACCGCGCCGCCGACACCGCGATCCAGATCAACGGCGCCCGCGGCTATTCCACCGACACCGTGCTCGAATGGATCTACCGCTACGCCCGGCAGGCGCGGCTGGTCGACGGCGCCGACGAGGTGCACCGCATGGTGCTCAACCGGGCGCTGGAGAAGCAGGGCCGCGACTTCTGGTCCTGGCCGGTGGCGCCGTGAGCTCCGGGCCGGACACCGGCGCGCTGGCGGATGTCCTGCGCGCGGCGTTTCCCGGCGAGGGCGGGGCGGTCGACCTCCGCCCGATCGGGGGCGGCCAGTCGAACCCCACCTACCGGCTCGGCTTCGGCGAGCGGCGGATGGTGCTGCGCATGCAGCCCGGCGGCCCGATCCTGCCGAGCGCCCATGCGATCGACCGCGAGTACCGGGTCCTCGAGGCGCTCCACGGCACCGCCGTGCCGGTACCGTGTCCGATCCTCTACCACGCGGGGCGCGAGGTGCTGGGGACGCCCTTCTACCTGATGGAGCATCTCGAGGGCCGGGTGTTTCCCGATGCCGCCCTGCCCGGGATGGATCCGGACGAGCGACGGGCGATCTATCTCGATATGGCGCGGACGCTGGCGGTGCTGCACGGCATCGATCCCGGCGCCGTCGGCCTCGGCGACTACGGCCGGCCGGGAGACTACTTCCGCCGCCAGCTCTCGCGCTGGTCGCGGCAGTGGGCCGGGGCCGAGGGTGTCGATATCCCCGACCTCGACCGGCTGCTCGCGTGGCTGGAAGCGAACCTGCCCGATGACGACGGGCGGCTCGCGATCGCCCACGGCGATTTCCGGATCGGCAATCTCATGTTTCATGCGCGTGAGCCGCGGGTCGTCGGCGTGCTCGACTGGGAGCTCTCGACGCTCGGCCATCCGCTGGCGGATCTCGGCTTCTGCTGCATGCCCTGGGTCACGACACCGGAGGAATACAGCGGGATTCGTGGCCTCGAGACGCCAGGCATCCCCGGCCGCGACGAATTCGTCGCCCGTTACATGGCCCATGCGCCGGGGACCCCGCCGCTCCGGCCCTTTCACCTCGCCTTCGCGCTCTTTCGCTTCGCGGTGATCTTCGTCGGCATCGGCCAGCGGGCGGCGGCGGGCAATGCCGCCTCCACCGACGGCGCCGCCGTCGCGCCGCTCGCGGCCCGGTTCGCGCGGCGCGGGCTGGAGGTGGCCGGGGTCGTCTGATCGGATCGCGGGACCGGGAAAGGCGAGGCATTGCCTCGCCCCGGTCCACGGCTGGAGGGCGTGAGCCCGGAGGCCGTTCTCTTCCTCAATGGAGGTCACGCACATCGGGGATCGTGGCGCGCCTGCCTGGGCGGCGCGGAACGCGCCTGCCGGGGGCAGGCAGGCGCGTCACGATTTGCCACATGTCAAATCGTGCAGATAAAAAAGGAGTGCGATTTGTCTCCGAAGCGATCAGCCGCAAACGGCGCAAGATCGCGTCAACGAAGCTTTCCTAATGGTAAATGGATCTGATTTTCCCTTTGAAATCAGATCCATGAAAATCGGGCACGCGTGCCCACCCCGTGCCGGGCACACCCCGCTCAGGCGGCGTTGGGGTAATATGCCTCGTAGATCGGCTCGAGCGAGCCCGCCTCGAAGAGCGACGAGACGCTGGTGCCGTTGGCGATGTTGACGATCGCCTGGGCAAAAAGCGGCGCCACCGGGACGACGCGGATGTTGCGCGCCTTGCGCACCGCATCGGGCTGCTCGATCGAGTCGGTGATCACGAGGCTCTTCATCGGCGAGGTCTTGATGCGCTCGACCGCGGGGCCGGAGAGGACGCCGTGGGTGATATAGGCATGGACCTCAGACGCGCCCTGCGACCGCAGCAGCTCCGCCGCCTTGACCAGGGTGCCGGCGGTGTCGACGATGTCGTCGACGATGATGCAGACCCGGTCCTTCACGTCGCCGATCACCGTCATCGAGGCGACCTCG
>CAZESN010000040.1:0-16315 GCA_964514775.1 uncultured Rhodovulum sp. | reverse complement strand
TCGTGTTTCTGGCCAAGCATCTGTACAAGAAGATAGTCCACGGCTCCGCGGAGCCTTACGAATTCCGTGAGATAGTCTATGCCGTGCTTGGCCAAATGGACAAGGTATCCCGCAATGAGCATAAGGGTTTTAATTATTCTGAGCTGCTGAATCAGATCAGCAAGCGCTTTGATATTGTGAAAGTCGAAGGAATCCCGTTTGCAGAGATTCCAGTTTCGCTATCCTTCACAGTCGGTATCGTCGCGCGCGCACGGAATGCCTGATACCTACTTCGTGTAAGGCGGGTCACACAATATCTGGGCTGGCTTGCTACATCGGTATCCCTCCCAGTCGCTCCGCCAGCTCGCCGAGCGCCCGCCGCCCGGCCACGCCCAATCCCGCCGCCCGCGACAGGAAGAGCGTCGCCTGACTGCGCAGGATCAAGCCATCCTCGAGGATCCTGAGGTGGTTGTCGCGCAGCGTCGCCCCGGTGGTGGTGATGTCGGCCACCGCCTCGGCGGTCAGGTTCTTCACGGCGCCCTCGGTCGCCCCCTGGCTGTCGACGAGCGCATAGTCCGCCACCCCGTGCTGGCGGAAGAACCCGCGCACCAGATGGTGGTATTTCGTCGCCACCCGCAGCCGAAAGCCGTGGCGCGCCCGAAACCCCGCCGCCGCGCCGTCGAGATCCGACATGTCGCGCACGTCGATCCAGGCCGCCGGCACCGCCACCACCAGATCGGCGAAGCCGAACCCCATGGGGGCGAGTTCCACCAGCCGGTCGGGCCAGCGCGGGATCTCCTCGCGCACCAGGTCCTGCCCGGTGACCCCGAGATGGATGCGCCCGGCCGCAAGCTCGCGCGGGATCTCGGCGGCCGAGAGCAGCACCAGAGCCACTCCGTCGACGCCGCGCACCGTGCCGCCATAGGCCCGCTCCGCGCCCGCCCGCGTGATCGTCACGCCGCGCGCGCCGAACCAGGCGATCGTCTCCTCCTGGAGCCGGCCCTTCGACGGGATCCCCAGCTTCAGCGTCACGCCGCGTCCTCCGCGAGTGCCAGCAGCACCTCGGGCCGCACGATCCCCCCCACCGCCGGCACCCGCCGCCCCTGCCCCAGCACCTGGGTCAGCGCGTCATACCGCCCGCCGCTGGCGACGGGGGGCAGGTCACTGCGCCCGCTGGCGAAGGCCCCGAAGACGAAGCCGTCGTAGTATTCAAGGTTCGTGCGTCCGAAACTCGCCTCGAACGCAAGGCGGTCGGGATCGATACCACGCGCCGAAAAGGCGTCCAGCCGCAACGCAAGCCGGTCTGCCGCCGCATCGAGCGCCGGCATCCCGCGGGCGATCCGGCGCAGGTCGGCGAGGACCGCACCCGCACTTCCCTTCAGCCCCAGAACCGCCTCTAGCCCCGCAACGAGACCCGGATCGAGCGGCGGCGTCTCCGCCTCCTCGGCGAGCCGCCCGACCCGCGCCGCGATCTCGTCCATATCGCGCAGTCCGACCAGCATGCCCGCCGCCGCGATCATCTCCGGCACACGCCCCTCGGCCACAGCGGCCAGCAGATCCGCCCGTTGCCCGGCCAATACCCCGTGCCGCGCACCATAGCGCTCGAGCAGGGCATGGAACCGCGCCGGCCGCCAGACATGCCGGCGCAGCGCCGCGCGGCGCAGGTCGCTGGTCCCGAGCGCATCGATCGCCGCGAGCACAAGGCCGATGTCGCCGGTCACGATCTCGGCCGGCGCATCGCCCAGGGCCTCGACGATCAGCGCCAGCACCTCGGCATCGCGCGCCGCCACGTCCTCGCCGTCGAAGATCTCGATCCCCGCCTGGAGATACTCGCGCGGCCGGTCCGACCCTGCCTCCTGCCGGCGCCAGACCGGCCCACAATAAACATAGCGCGCCGGCGGCGCGCCGCCGGCCATGTGCAGCCGGGCGATCGGCACGGTGAAGTCGGGGCGCAGCATCATCTCCGCGCCCTCGTCGGTCGCGACGAACGCCCGCGCCCGGATGTCCTCGCCGTAGAGATCGAGCAGCACCTCCGCCGGCTGAAGCGCCGCCGGATCGACGCGCGTCCCGCCCGTCGAGAGCAGCACACCCGTGATCCGCGAGAGCTCCGCCTCCAGCCGGGCGAGCCCCGGTCCGAGGCGCGCCCCGGCGAGATAGGCCCGGTCGGAAACCATGCTCAGGCCCGCGCCCGCGCGATCATCGCGGCGACCTCGGCGGCAAGGAGGTCGCGCGACACCTCGGTCTGCGCCGGCTGCGAGGCCCAGTCCTCGTGAGTGGTGATATTGGTGGCGAGCCGGGCGCCGAGTGCGAGGTCCTTGAGCTGGACGACACCCCGCCCGCGCTCGTCCTCGCCCTCGATGACAGCCACCGGCGCGTTGCGCTGGTCGGCGTACTTGAGCTGCCGCCCCATGTTTCCGCCACCCAGGAAGACCTCGGCGCGGATGCCGGCGGCGCGCAGCTCGGCAGCCATCGCGAGATAGGCCCCCATGCGCTCACGGTCCATCACAGTGACGATGACCGGGCCCGGGGCGGCGCTGGCCGCTCCCTCGCGCGCCGCCAGCGCCGCAAGCAGCCGGTCGACCCCGATCGAGACGCCGGTCGCCGGTACCGTCTCGCCGGTGAAGCGGCGCACGAGATCGTCGTACCGCCCCCCCCCCGCGACCGAGCCGAACTGCCGGCGATTGCCCTTCTCGTCGAGGATCTCGAAGGTCAGTTCCGCCTCGAAGACCGGCCCGGTGTAGTATCCGAGCCCGCGCACCACCGACGGGTCGATCACCGCCCGCCCCGCGCCCTGCGCCGCGAGGATCCCGGCGATGGTCTCGAGCTCGTGCACGCCCTCGCGCCCCACCTCGGATCCGGCCACGAGTTCAGCCAGCGCCGCGCAGGTCGCCGCCGCATCCTCGCGCCGCGCCTCCATGAAACCGAGGATCACGTCGGCCTGCTCGCTGCCGAGCCCCGCGCCCTTGGTGAAATCGCCGCTCTCGTCCTGCCGCCCCTCGCCGATCAGCGCCCGCACGCCCTCGGGCCCCAGCCGGTCGAGCTTGTCGATCGCCCGCATGACGATGCCGCGCTCATGGGCGAACCGCGCGGGGTCCGCAGGGTCGAGCACGCCCGCGACCTCCATCACACCGTTCAGCACCTTGCGGTTGTTGATGCGGATCAGATAGTCGCCGCGATCGATCCCCGCCGCCTCCAGCGCCTGGCCGAGCATCGCGCAGATCTCGGCATCCGCCGCCACGGAGCCCGCGCCGACCGTATCGGCATCGCACTGATAGAATTGCCGGAACCGCCCCGGTCCCGGCTTCTCGTTGCGCCAGACCGGCCCCACCTGATAGCGCCGGTAAGGGTTCGGCAGATCCCGCCGGTGCTGGGCGAACACCCGCGCGAGCGGCGCGGTCAGGTCATAGCGCAGCGCCAGCCAGCCCTCGTCCGCATCCTCCCAGGCAAAGACCCCTTCATTGGGGCGGTCCACGTCGGGCAGGAACTTGCCGAGCGCCTCGACGGTCTCGATCGCGCTCGTCTCGAGCGGATCGAAGCCGAAGGCGTGATAGACCTCCGTCACCCTTGCCAGCATCTCGGCCCGGGCGCGCACGTCCGCGCCGAAATAGTCGCGAAAGCCTCGCGGCGTCTCCGCACGCGGACGACGGGGAGCCTTGATCTTTTCCTTGGCCATGGCGGGGTTCCGGCTGGTCGTTTCGGGCGCTCTCGTAACCCGGAGCAGGCCCCGGGAGCAACCCGCGCTATTGCGCGGCTATCCCGGCATAGCTGCCGCGATAGTAGAGAAGCGGCGCGACCTCACCGATCTCCAGCTGCAACACCTCACCGACCATGATCAGATGGTCTCCGCCATCGTAGCCTGCCGCATGCCGGCATTCGAACCGCGCGGCACACCCCGAGAGAAGCGGCGCGCCCCCCGCACCGGCCGTCGTCTCGATCCCGGTAAAGTCGTCGCCAACGCTGGTGAACTGAGCAGCGACTGCGCGCTGATGGGCGCCGAGCACATGGATCACAAAATGTGAGGCGGCCTCGAACGCAGGGAACCGGCGCGAGCGGCGCGCCGGCGACCAGAGGACGAGCGGCGGGTTCAGCGACACGCTGGCAAAGCTGTTGGCCGTGATACCCAGCGGCCCTTCGGGGGTCATCGTCGTCACCACCGTCACCCCGGTGGCAAAGCGCCCCAGCGCATCGCGCAACCCCCGCTCATCGAAATCGGCCATCGGCGACATCCCCGCAACGCTCTGTGCGGGGCGATCCCTAGCCTGCCCTCCCGACGCTGTCCAATCCCGGGACGCTTAGCGACGCCCCAGGAAGGAGCCCACGATCGCGGTCAGGATGCCGCCGCCGGCACCGCCTCCGACGATCTGCGCGATCAGTGTGCCCCAGTCGATGCCACCGGCGGCGGCAGTCGCGGCAGCAGGATCGGTCGGTGCGCCGCCAAGGAGGCTTCCGAGCGCGGTGCCGCCGATGACGCCGCCGACCGCGCCGGAGATGAGCTTGGGGAGCAGCGCCATCCCGGCGGTCTTCACGAGGTTGCCCGCGACCCCGCCGCCCACCATGCCGGCGATCGCATTCACGACAAGTGCAGCAATGCCTTCCATCTCGCTCTCCGAATTCCATGCAGCGCACAATGCCCGCACCGGTAGCCAAGTATGTGCGCCCCGGCCCTTCGTGCAAACGAAATTGCGATTCCCCCGGCCGGGGCGCCTTTCTGGACAAAGCGTTTGAACACCGCCGGTGCCTGTGCTTCTGTCGCGGACACCGCTGCCAGCCCTCTGATGAAGGTCCCGCCATGTCTCTGCCCGCGTCCGACACGACGATCCTCAAGGACCTCTGCGCCAAGGTGCTCTGGCTCTCGGCCTGGACCATCCACAACGCCAACCACCTGCGTGACAAGGCAGCGGACGAGGTGAAGGTCGGCGGGCATCAGGCATCCTCGGCCTCGATGGTGGCGCTGATGTGCGCGCTCTATCTCAGCCGCCTGCGCCCCCAGGACCGGGTGGCGGTGAAGCCGCATGCCGGGCCGGTCTTTCATGCGATCCAGTATCTCCTCGGCAACCAGACCCGCGAGAAGCTCGAGAACTTCCGTGGCCTCGGCGGAGTCCAGAGCTACCCGTCGCGCACCAAGGATACTGACGACGTCGATTTCTCGACCGGCTCGGTGGGCCTCGGCGTCGCGGTGACCGCTTTTGCCAGCCTCGTGCAGGACTATGTGCGCGCCCACGGCTGGAGCAAGGACCCCGAGGGACGGATGATCGCCTTCGTCGGCGATGCCGAGCTCGACGAGGGCAATATCTACGAATGCCTCCAGGAAGGCTGGAAGCACGGGCTGCGCAACTGCTGGTGGATCATCGACTACAACCGCCAGAGCCTCGACGGCGTCGTGCGCGAAGGCCTCTCGGGCCGGATCGAGGCGATCTTCGGTGCCTTCGGCTGGGAGGTGATCACCCTGAAGTACGGCGCCCTCCAGCGCGCCGCCTTTGCCGAGCCCGGCGGCGAGGCGCTGCGCGACTGGATCGACGCCTGCCCCAACCAGCTCTATTCGGCGCTCACCTATCAGGGTGGCGCCGCCTGGCGCGCCCGGCTGATGGACGAGATCGGCGACCAGGGAGATGTCTCGGCCCTGATCGCCCGGCGGTCGGACGAGGAACTCGCGGCCCTCATGGAGAACCTCGGCGGCCATTGCCTCGAGACCATTCTCGACGCCTACGACCGCGCGGCCGCCGACGACCGCCCCAAGGCGATCCTCGCCTATACGGTCAAGGGCTACGGCACGCCGCTCGCCGGCCACAAGGACAATCACTCAGGCCTGATGACGCCGGCGCAGATGGCGGAATTCCAGACCCGCATGGGCGTGCAAAAGGGCAAGGAATGGGAGCCCTTCGAGGGCCTTGCCACCGATCCCGCCCGCCTCAATGCCTTCCTCGGCAAGGTTGCGTTCAATGCCGAGGGCCCGCGCCGGAAGAGCGCCGCGCGCGCCGCGCCCCCTGCGATCTCGACTCCCGAGGATGCCGTGGTCTCGACACAGGCCGCCTTCGGCAAGATCCTGGACGGCATCGCCAGGGCCGGCGGCCCGCTCGCTGACCGGATCGTGACCACCTCGCCCGACGTCACCGTCTCGACCAATCTCGGCCCCTGGGTGAACCGCCGCGGTCTCTTCGGCCGCGACGAGATCCCCGACACCTTCCGCGACGAGCGCGTGCCCTCGGCACAGAAGTGGCAATTCTCGCCCAAGGGTCAGCACATCGAGCTCGGCATCGCCGAGATGAACCTCTTCCTGCTGCTCGGCGCCGCCGGCCTGTCGCATTCCCTCTTCTGCGCGCGCCTGATCCCGGTCGGAACGCTCTACGACCCGTTCATCGCCCGCGGCCTCGATGCGCTGAACTACGCCTGCTACCAGGACGCGCGGTTCCTGCTGGTCGCCACGCCGTCGGGCGTGACGCTGGCGCCGGAGGGTGGCGCGCATCAGTCGATCGGATCGCCGCTGATCGGCATGTCCCAGGACGGCCTCGCCGCGTTTGAGCCCGCCTTCGCCGACGAACTCGCCATCGTGATGGAATGGGCCTTCGACTACCTCCAGCGCGAGGGCAAGGACGACCTGCGCGACGAGCGCACCTGGCTACGCGACGAAACCGGCGGCTCTGTGTATCTGCGCCTCTCCACCCGCCCGCTGGAACAGCCCCGCCGTGACCCCGAAGCGATCCGCCAGGGCGTGATCGACGGCGCCTACTGGCTGCGCGAGCCGGGACCCAATGCCGACGTGATCATCGCCTATCAGGGCGTCGTCGCTTCGGAGGCGATCGCCGCCGCCGGGCTTGCCGGCGAGTCGCGGCGCGACATCGGCGTGCTCGCGGTGACCTCGGCGGACCGCCTCAACGCCGGCTGGCAGGCGGCGCAGCGCGCACGATCGCGCGGGCAGAACGCCCGGAGCCATATCGAACGGCTGCTCGCCCCCCTGCCCCGCCACTGCACGGTGATCACCGTCATCGACGGACATCCGGCCACCCTGTCGTGGCTCGGCGGCGTGCAAGGTCACCGCGTTGCCGGCCTCGGCGTCGAGCATTTCGGCCAGACCGGCACCGTACGCGATCTCTACCGCCATTTCGGGATCGATCGGGACGCGATTCTCGCGATGATCAACGCCCTGTCGGCCGGCAAGCCCCTGCGGGTCGTCAGCGGAGGGTAACCAGGACGGCGCCTTGAGAAGAGCGCCGCCGTACACCCTTGGGATGACGACGAATTTTTTACTCCACCCTGGGTGGAGCCGTATTGCTTGGCAAATTCTTGCCGAGATAGGCGAAATTCGATTATCCCCCGATACCGAGTTACCAACAGGTTGAAAAAGTTTAACCAATGCGATACAAATATCCTCATCGACCATGATCTGTAGCGATTTCCGTTAGATAGTGCGGGAGATCGGGCGTATGGACATGGAAGCGTCGACGGCGGCGCCAAAGGACAAGGTTCAGATATATGTATCTGCCCGAGAACGATGCCCAGATGTTCGACATCCTGTCGGAACTTCGCGTTTATGCCGCCGCCAACCAGATGCCCCGCCTGGCCGAGAATCTCGATGACGCGCTGGTGTTGCTCGCCCTCCAGTCCGACAGGCGGAGCTGGGACATGGCGGAAACCGGAACCAGTCGCGACAAGGCCTGATATCGGACTCAGCTGATTGGCCTGAGTATGACGTGGGCTCTATCCTGCGGGGGTCATTGCCATTGAATTTTATGGCAAGCAATCTTTCAGCATAGATCAAGTGAACTGCCCAAGTTCGCCGAGCCTTGGATTCCTTCGCGCGGCCCCCTTAAGTCACTGGATCATATGGTGGGTGATGACGGGCTCGAACCGCCGACATCTTCGGTGTAAACGAAGCGCTCTACCAACTGAGCTAATCACCCCCGAGGCGCGGGAGGGGATGGTGGGCGATGACGGATTCGAACCGCCGGCATCTTCGATGTGAACGAAGCGCTCTACCACTGAGCTAATCGCCCGCGCGCGGCGGTGATAGCGGCAACCCCCGGCGAATGCAACCGGATTGCCGCGCGTTTTCAGCTGGCTTCGCCGAACCGTCCGGCAACGAGATCGCGCAGCGCCTCGGCCAGCGCGGCGGCCTCGGTTCCTTCGACCTCGACGTCGATCGTCGAGCCGCAGGCGGCCGCCAGCATCATCAGGCCCATGATGGAATCGCCCGATACGTCCATGCCGTCGCGGCTGACCGTGGCACGCGCGTCAAAGCGCTCGACCGTCTCGACAAACTTCGCCGAGGCGCGTGCGTGCAATCCCTTGTCGTTGATGATTTCGAGCGTAAGCCGCATCCCGTCTCCCCCGCGAGGCTGGGTCAGAGGGTCACCGGCGTTCCGTTCTGGCCGCACCCGTCGATCGAGTTGATGTATTTGCGCCCGGCCGTCAAGGCGCACTCCACGGCCTGGTCGAGCGGCAGATGCCGGGCCTTGGCGAGCTTCACCAGCAGCGGCAGGTTCGCGCCATAGATCACCCGCTGACTATGCCGCGTACAGGCGCCCACGGCGAGGTTCGACGGGGTCGATCCGAATATGTCGGTCACCACGACAACGCCCTCGCCGGTGTCGACCGCCTTCACCGCGGCATCCACCTCGCGCTGTTTCGTTGTCCGGTCATCGTCTTCGCCGATGGCGATCGCCACCGTCCCCGGATACCGTCCAACCACATGCTCCATGGCAGCCAGATATTCACGCGCCAGCCCGCCATGGGCCACGATAACAATTCCGATCACGTCTTACCCACCCCGACCTCGGAGGCCGTATCCGCCCGCCCGAGGTCTCTGTGCCGAATAGATACCGGCCATCCGTCGTCGGCAAGCGCTTTCGCCAGCCGCTCGACAACCATCACTGACCTGTGCCGTCCGCCCGTGCACCCGATCCCGATCCCGAAATAGCTCTTGCCCTCGTCGCGATACGCCGGAAGCAGGAACTTCAGCATGTCGACGAGCCGCTCCCAGAACGGATCGAAGGCCGGGTCGGCCGCGACGAAATCCCGCACCGCCGCATCACGCCCGTCGAGCGGACGCAGATCCGGCTCCCAGTGCGGATTGCGTAGGAAACGCACATCCATCACCATGTCCGCCCCGCGCGGCACACCGGCCTTGTAGGAGAAGGAATGCAGGGACACCACAAGCCCGCCGCGCCTTCCCTCGTCGCCAAAGAGCCGGGTCATTTCGGCACGCAGGTCGTGTGGGGTCATCGCGCTCGTGTCGATCACGACATCGGCGCGCTCGCGCAGCGGCGCGAGCAGTTCCGTCTCGAGCGTGATGCCCACGAGCGGTGTCTCGCGCGGGCTGAGCGGGTGCCGCCGCCGTGTCTCGCTGTAGCGACGCACCAGCACCGTCGGATCGCAGTCGAGATAGACGAGTACCGGCCGCCGGCCCGATGCCGCCACCGGCGCCGACAGGCACTCATGCAGCCGGGCGACATCGAACTCGCGGTTGCGGGTATCGATACCGACGACCACCGGACGCTGGATCGGCGGCCCGCCGATGAGATGCGGCAGAAGCGACAATGGCAGATTGTCGATCGCCTCGAACCCAAGGTCCTCCAGCGCTCGCGTGGCCGTCGAGCGTCCAGCACCCGCCGGGCCGGTAACGACCACGAAATCCTGTCCGGACTGTTGATTGCCCGCCTCAGTCAACGCCAACCCGCCGTTGCTCTTCCCGGACACATCGCGATCAGTCCGGCAATTGTACGACGCCTTGAAGGAAAAGCGTCAAGATCGCGTCAAGATTTGGAACTTCCCTGCCGAAAATCAATCTCAGGCCTGTACCCAGATACGTGATACTCGCCGACTGTGGCATTCGCGCCCCGGGCGCCCGATCCAGATCGACCGCAAATACGACCGGGCATTCGGGCAAAGGCTCCGCCCGCAGCAGGCCAAGGCCGCGCGCTTCAACCAGCCCCGCGAGGATCTCCGGCGCGGACGCCAGCAGCCGGCCATCGGGATCCCGGCGCAGGGCGACCCTGTCGTCGGCGACAAGGACCCCGCCACGCGCCATCACCTGCAACACGAGCCCCGACTTGCCAGCCCCGGACGAGCCAAGGATCAGCGCTGCGCGCCCGTCGACGGCCACGGCGCTCGCATGCAGCATAGAATTGGCGGCGCGGGGGGGCATTGCGTGCTCGGCTCCTGAATCGGCCCTGCATGCCATCACGGGCAGGCGCCGGGCGCAACCAGACAGCAGACTCACAAGATTACGGCATACCAAATCCCGGAGAATGTTTATTGCGCACCGATTGACGGAGCAGCCTTGGCACCTCTACTCTCTGCGCAAATGCAGCATTGATTCCGCGCCGCACAAGGCGCCGGGATGCCAGGAGACACGCCGATGCCCGACGCCGCCAGCCCGCTTCCCACGGATGACACCGACCTTTCCGTGCGTTGCGCCGGAGCGGTTAAGGCAGCGCAGACTTATCTCGCCACGGCGCGAGAGCGGCTTGCGGCGCGGATCGGCACGGGTGGGCGCGTCTCGAACCGGGCGCTTGAGGCGGAACAGGCGGCCGCCCATGCCCTTGCCTGGACCGCCACCTATGTGGAGAGCCTGACCCAGCTCCGGCTCTGGGCCGATCGCCTGACGGCGGAGGGCACCTTCGGCGAGATCGAGCGGCTGATCCTCCAGATCGGCACGGGGGAGTATCTCGCCCAGCTTCGCGGCGGCATTCCGATGTCCCAGGGCGAGTTGGCCCGGCCCCAGGATATCGGCGCCGACACCGGCCTCCTCGACACCCCCGAGATCGCGGCACTGGCCGCCGGCAACACCGATGCGGCGAGGCGCCGGCTCGTCGAGCTGATGCTCGAGGCGCAGGGCACGTCGAGTTTCGGCACGACCGGGCTGGACGAGGATTACGAGATGATCCGCGACCAGTTCCGGCGCTTTGCCGAGGAGCGGGTGGTGCCGCATGCGCATGAATGGCACCTCAAGGACGAGCTGATCCCGCTCGGGATCATCGAGGAGATGGGGGAACTCGGCGTCTTCGGCCTGACCATCCCCGAGGAATACGGCGGCGCCGGCCTTTCCAAGACCGCGATGTGCGTGGTCTCCGAGGAGCTCTCGCGCGGGTATATCGGGGTCGGCAGCCTCGGCACCCGCTCCGAGATCGCGGCCGAGCTCATCCTCGGCGGCGGGACCGAGGCGCAGAAGGCCGAGTGGCTGCCGAAGATCGCCTCGGCCGGGATCCTGCCGACGGCGGTCTTCACCGAACCGAATACCGGATCCGACCTCGGCTCGCTGCGCAGCCGTGCCGTGCGTGAGGGCGATGACTATGTCGTCACCGGCAACAAGACCTGGATCACCCATGCCGCGCGCGCGGATGTCATGACGCTGCTGGTGCGGACCGATCCGGCGACCTCGGACTATTCCGGCCTGTCGATGCTGCTCGCCGAGAAGCCGCGCGGTACGGAGGCCGATCCCTTCCCGGCCGAGGGGATGACCGGAGGCGAGATCGAGGTGCTCGGCTACCGGGGCATGAAGGAATACGAGCTCGGCTTCGACGGGTTCCGGGTCCCGGCCGCGAACCTGCTCGGCGGCGTCGAGGGTCAGGGGTTCCGCCAGCTCATGCAGACCTTCGAGAGCGCGCGCATCCAGACTGCCGCGCGGGCGATCGGCGTCGCGCAATGCGCGCTCGAGCTTGGCCTGCGCTACGCTCAGGACCGCAGGCAGTTCGGCAAGCCGCTCGTCGCCTTCCCGCGGGTTTACGGCAAGCTCGCGATGATGGCGGTGGAGATCATGATCGCCCGCCAGCTCACCTACCACGCCGCACGCGAGAAGGACGAGGGCCGGCGCTGCGACCTCGAGGCCGGGATGGCCAAGCTCCTGGCCGCGCGCATCGCCTGGGCCAACGCAGACAACGCGTTGCAGATCCACGGCGGCAACGGCTTCGCGCTCGAATACCCGATCAGCCGCGTGCTCTGCGACGCCCGGATCCTCTCGATCTTCGAGGGCGCCGCCGAGATCCAGGCCCAGGTCATTGCCCGCCGCCTGCTCGAGACCCGCCCGGGTTGATCCGGCTCAAGCGTGCCCACACCAGGTGGGCACGCGTGCGCCCATCGCCATCATATTGATTTAAAGCGGGAAATCAGGACGATTAACCATTAGGAAAGCTGTCTTAACGTGCGCCGGGGCCGGAACAGGGAGGGATGCGGCAATCCTCCCCGTTCTGACGGGGGGCAGAAGCAGGCTTCAGGCAGCCATCTTCAGTTTCTGGACGGGTGTGATGCCGCCGATGCCCATGTTCCTGCGCCACTCAATGATCTGGTTCAGGGATCGGACCACGCGCTTGGCCGGAAGCGAGAAGTCGACCTCAATGCCCCCCCCGCAGCGGTGGCGCATTGGAGACGGCATCCTCCCAAATATGCTGGATCATTGTTTCGGCCATGATCCAGCAGGGACTGTTATCGCTGGCGATTGCGTCCCATAGCTCTTAGCTGTTCGCCTTTATCTGCGACCCAAGTGTCAGCGAGACGAAACTGCTGTGTTCCAAGTGACTATGATGCCGGCCTTATTGTCACGTTGCGCTGTATGGGCAACGGCAAGGGCTCTGTTCCATGGAGCTTGAGGCCTTCGATACCGTCATCCTCGGCGCAGGCGCGGCAGGGATGATGTGCGCGATACATGCGG
Organism: uncultured Rhodovulum sp.; assembly: GCA_964514775.1. Classification (GTDB taxonomy): domain Bacteria; phylum Pseudomonadota; class Alphaproteobacteria; order Rhodobacterales; family Rhodobacteraceae; genus Amaricoccus. The sequence continues at coordinate 3,693 of CAZESN010000040.1, read as the reverse complement.
CTGCGCGCGGCGGGCGCGTGCTGGTGGTGGATCATGCGAAGGCGCCGGGCGAGAAGATCCGCATTTCCGGTGGTGGCCGTTGCAACTTCACCAATATCGGGACAAGCGCAAAGAACTTTATCTCCCACAATCCGCATTTCTCCAAGTCAGCGCTTGGTCGCTACACGCCGCATGATTTCATCGCGCTCGTCGAAAGACACGGCATCGGCTGGCACGAGAAGACGCTCGGCCAGCTCTTCTGCGACATTTCGGCGAAGCAGATAGTTTCAATGCTTCTGGACGAGATGAACCGGGTCGGCTGCGAATTGCGCCTGAGAACCATGCTTGACTCAATCGAGCGCGACGTGAGCGGCTTTGTCGTCACGCTCGGCGGGGATCGGACGGCGAAGATCCACTGCCGGCATTTCGTCGTCGCCAGTGGCGGCAAGTCGATACCGAAGATGGGCGCGACCGGACTTGGCTACCAGATCGCGGAAAAATTCGGCCTGGCCATCACCGAGACGCGCCCGGCGCTCGTCCCGCTCACTTTCGGCGAGGATGTGCTCGCCGGTTTTGGAGGTATGGCGGGTGTCGCGGTCAACGCGCGCGTGTCCTGCGGCAGAACGGCGTTCGAGGAGGCATTGCTCTTCACGCATCGCGGTCTCTCCGGGCCGGTGATCCTGCAAATCTCGTCCTATTGGCGCGAAAAGCAGCCGATCCAGATCGCCTTATTGCCGGGCCACGACGTCCTTGCCTCGCTTGCCTCGGTCAAGCGGGAGAACGGCCGCCGGGCGATCTCGACCGTGCTCAGCGACATCCTGCCCAAACGCCTCGCCGCCCATCTCGCCGAGACCAATGAATGGACGGGACCGATCGGCGAGGCGAGCGACAGAAGGCTCGCCGCAATCGCCGCGTCTCTTCAGAACTGGAAGGTTTTTCCGATCGGCTCGGAAGGCTACCGCACGGCCGAGGTAACGCTTGGCGGCGTCGACACGGATGGGCTGAACTCGCGGACGATGGAGGCCAAAGCCATCGACGGGCTCTATTTCATCGGCGAGGTGGTCGATGTCACCGGTTGGCTCGGTGGCTACAACTTCCAGTGGGCGTGGTCGTCCGGTTGGGCGGCGGGCACGGCGATTTCCGAACGGCCGGCGTGAACGACACGCTCACCGAGCCATGGCCACCCTGATCGACCGCACACCCAAGTGCCGGACGCACTTTATAACCAACAAGGCCGGGCGGCCCTCTCGCCGGAGATGTCGGACGGTATCGCCGAGAAACTGGCGAACGCGCGGAAGGGATCGTGAACGATCCTGCAAAACGGATCGTTTAGGATTCACCTAAGTGCTGGTCGGGGCGATAGGATTCGAACCTACGACCTACGGTTCCCAAAACCGTCGCGCTACCAGGCTGCGCTACGCCCCGACGTCCCCCGCATAACCTGCCCCCGTCCCGGAGGAAAGGGGCCGGCCCTCAGTTCCCGCAGGGCCAGGCAGCGAGCGCCGGATCGACCGCCGGATGCCGGAGCTCGGCGCCGAGTTCTATGCCAAGCTCCCGGCTCAAGCCGCCGTTGATCTCGAGCACGAAAAGCACGTCGTCCCCGCCGGGGATCGCGGTGCGATCGAAGGGCACGGCATTCTCGTGGACATGGGTCAGCCGCCCGGAGGCGTCGAAGAACAGCATGTCGAGCGGGATCGGCGTGTTCTCCATCCAGAAGGCAACCGGGCCGGCATCGGGATAGACGAAAAGCATGCCGGAGAACTGCGGCAGTTCCTCGCGGAACATCAGCCCCCGCGCCCGCAACGCCTCGGTATCGGCCACCTCGACCCGGAAGCGCAGGGTCGAATCGCTGTCGCGCAGATCGACCGCATCGGGCGCGCACTCCTGCGCCGCCGCCTGGCCACCCAGTGCGAGCGCGAGAATCGCCGCGAAAGCGAATGATGCCCGCCTAGACACCGGGCGCCCCGGTCTCGCGCATCCGCGCGACATAGTCCCAGCTTCGCACCTCGTAGACCATCGGCCCGCGCGGCCCGGCCGTCACGCGCACGGCCAGAACGTCGCCCGCCACGACCTCGCCGTAGCCGTACTGGCGCAGCGTCTCCATGTGCAGGAACACGTCCTCGGACTTGCCGTAGAGGTTGACGAACCCGAAGCCCTTGACCCGGTCGAACCACTTCACCCGCGCGGGCTCGAGCGGCCCGGCCGCCGCACCCGGCGGAATCTGGACCACGGGAACGGGCCCGTCGCCAACCGGCTCGCTCGGAACGATGTCGACGACCTCGACCGCCTGCCGGCCGCGCTCGGTGCTCTGCACCCGCAGCACGATCTCGGCGCCCTCGGCCACGGACGTGAAGCCGAAGACACGCAGGACGTTCCCGTGAAGCAGGATGTCGCCCTCATTGTCGGAGGCCACCACGAAGCCATAGCCCTTCGTGGTATCGAACCATTTCACATGACCTCGAACGATCATGGCACTCTACACCCCAACCCGGCCGACTCGACGCCGCACCGCCCCAACTGCCCCTGACGGCCAACAACTTGACTGCGCTTGGTCCCGCCCTACACCGACGGCATGGTTATCTTTTTCAAGATCTAACGCAACCGTGAAGGCGCCTGACTCACAGGCTTTTTGCAAATCGGCAAGTCCCGTGATCCCGTCATCGCCATCAGAAAAGACATCCCGCGCCGGATGAGCCCCGGCCATCAGCCGCAGCGCCGACCCGATGCGAGGCGGACAGGCACGGATACTTGCGCTGGTCGAGCGTGCTCCGCGTCGCCGATTTGAGCCCTGTGCGCGATGACCGCCCGGGCCTCTACAGGGAGCCATGACTCGTGCCGGGGTCAGGGGCTGAGCCGGGTCACCTGCCAGGGCGCGTCGATGCGCGCCCGGGTCCAGCGGAAGCGATCGTGGAGCCGGTGCAGGCCGTCCGCCCAGAACTCCACCTCGAGAGGCACGATCCGGTATCCGCCCCAGTAGGGCGGGCGTGCCGGATCGAGGCCCTGCTGGGCGGTCACCTTGGCAAGCTCGCCCATCAGCGCCGCGCGGCTCCTGAGCGGCCGCGACTGCTGCGACGCCCACGCCCCGAGCCGGCTCGGCAGCGAGCGCGAGCGGTAATAGGCATCGGCCCGCGGCCCGGAGACCTTGTCGACGAGGCCGCGCGCCCGGATCTGCCGGCGCAGGCTCTTCCAGTGCATGACGAAGGCGGCCTTGCCGGTGGCGTCGATCTCCTGCCCCTTGGCGCTGCCGTAGTTGGTGTAGAAGACGAAAGCTCCGCCCTCGATCTCCTTCAGGAGCACCATGCGCGCATTGGGCATGCCGTCGGCATCGACCGTCGAGAGCGCCATCGCGTTGGCGTCGTTCGGCTCGCGCGGCTCGGCCTCCGCCAGCCAGGTGCGGGCGATGGAAAAGGGATCATCGCCCGCGAATATGCCGCTCCGGTCCGCCACAACGATCTCCTGCCATCTGCGTCGGCCGGATGCTTAAGCGCCCGGCCCCGCGGGTCAAGCGGGAAGGCCGGACGGAGCCTGCGCGCGGTTCAGGCCGCCGCGCGCCGCGGGCGCCGCCGACGGGCAGGCTTGGGGCCGCGGCGCTGATCGGCCGTGCCCGGCCGCTGCGGCTTCGGCGCGGCTGCGGCGGGTTCCGGGCGCTGGGTGAAGCCCTCGGGCAGCGGCACGACGCCGAGCTTCTGACGGGTCAGCTTCTCGATGTCGCGC
>CAZESN010000039.1:0-16548 GCA_964514775.1 uncultured Rhodovulum sp. | reverse complement strand
GCCCGACCGAGGCGAAGATCGGCACGATCATGAAGGCGAACATCATCGCGGTCGCCCCGCGCCGGTCACACAGGACCGGGACGAGCCCGCGGCGGATCCTCTCGATCAGTCTGCACAGCATGGCAGGCCGCTCCCGTGGCGGAGACCCCGGGCAGGACCCGGCTGGATCTCCCAGCCTTTCCACGGGCTTCGAAAACGATCGGTGAACACCGCGCCGCGATCCGCCAGGGATTTTCCGAAAGATGTCTGGTTAACCATTTGTCAATGATGAATTTTGTGTTGATGCCGAGGCGGGATATGTGCCCGGGTCACAGCATCTGGGTCACGGGCGAGGAACATGACCGACGAACGGCGCGAACATCCGCGGTCCCGCGTGCTACGGCGCGGGCAGGTGGTCTTCCGGGGTGGGCACAGCGTGCTCGACTGCGTGCTGCTCGACCTGTCGGTCGGCGGGGCGCAGCTTCGGGTGGACAACTGGCTCACCCTGCCACAGCAGTTCGAGGTGCGCATCAAGGACGGACCGCGGCATCTCGCCGAGGTGCGCCACCGCTCGATGGAGCGCACCGGCGTGCGGTTCGTGAATACGGCCGGCGCCTGACCTGAGCGCGCGGTCTCAGACGATCCCGGCCGTCGCCAGGATGCCGCCCGCCGAGATCGCCACGCCGTAGGGAACTGCTATCCGGTGCGCCTCCCGCCCCGACGACCGGGCGAGGGGCGCCCAGACGAGAAAGCCGAGCGCCAGCAGGCCGCCGGCCAGCGCGGTCGCGAAGAGGAACGGGCCCACCGACGCGGCACCCGTCCAGAGCGCCCCGGCCGCGAGGAGCTTCGCGTCCCCGCCACCGAAGACGCCGAAATGGAAGGCCGCCACCCCTGCCCCGAAGACCGCAAGCGCGGCGGCAAGGTCGCGCGCCGGGGTCACGCCCTCGCTCCCGGCCGCCAGCCCGATCCCGAGGCGCACGAGCGCGAGGACCACCAGCGCCACCACGAAACCGTTAGCTATGCGCCGGCGCGAGACGTCGTCGGCCGCAGCGGCTGCGAAGATGCCGACGGCTATGAGCGCGAGCAGATCGGGCATGCCTACCTCCGGCCGGAACTCCCGCCGTGAAAGACGGGCGGGAGCAAGGTCGCACCGCCGCCTTGCCAAAGCGTTACGCGGCCATTTCACGGCACCCGAAAGGTTTTCGTAACTATTGAGGTTAATAGATCCGGGACCGACACCAGCACGGGCGGATCAGGTCATGAGTGCATCGCTTCACCGGAACTGGCGCCATCCGCTTGCCGCCGCCGCGCTCGCGGCCCTGCTCGCGGGCTGTGCCGGCGGCCCGGCCGGCCTCCCCGGCGGCGGTGGCAACAGCCCGACCATAAGCCTCGCCGCCAAGGCAGCGGCGGCCGGCGATCACGGCACCGCGGCCTCGCTCTACGAAACGGCGCTCGCCGCCAACCCGCGCGCGGTCGAGCCGCTGATCGGCCTGGGGCGCAGCTACACCGGCCTCGGCCAGTATGCCCGCGCCGAACAGGCGCTCCTGGAAGCCAACGCCCGCAAGCCGCGCGACCCCGACATCCTGCTCGAACTCGCGCGAACCCAGCTCGCCGGCGGCAAGCCGCAGGCCGCGCTCGCGAACCTCGAGACCGCCTCGGCGCGCGCGCCGCGCAACCTCCAGATCGCCACCGCCCACGGCATCGCCCTCGACCGGCTGAGCCGGCACGGAGAGGCGCAGCGGATCTACCGCGAGGGGCTGACGCGCAACCCGACCGACTTCGCGCTGCTGAGCAACCTCGGCCTGTCGCTCGGCCTCTCGGGGCAGACCAACGAGGGCATCCGCATCCTCAGCGAGCTGAACCGCGACCCCCAGGCCAATGCCCGCACCCGCGGCAACCTGGCGATGGTCTACGGCCTCGCCGGCCGCGAGCAGGAGGCCGCGACGACGCTGGCCGCCGACCTGCCCCGCCAGCAGGTGCAGAGCAACGTCACCTATTACCGCGAGATGCGGACGCTGCTGCGCCAGGGCCAGCCTGTGGGCGGGATGCAGTAACCGGCCCGCCGGGCCACGGCCGCGGCCTCACATCCCGATGAAGTTGTCCATGATGTCGAGCACCGCCGGCCCGATCAGGACGATGAAGAGCGCGGGCAGGATGAAGAGCATCATCGGCACCGTCATCGTCGCCGGCAGCCGCCCGGCCTTTTCCTCGGCGCGCAGCATCCGCTCGGTACGCTGCTCCTGGCTCAGCACCTTGAAGGCGCGCGCGAGCGGCGTGCCGTATTTCTCGGCCTGGATCATCGTGTTGGTGAAGGCGACGACCGAGGGCAGCGGCGCGCGGGCGGCGAAGTTCTCCAGCGCCTGACGCCGCTCGGGCATGAAGCTGAGCTCGAGCGCCGTGAGGTTCAACTCCTCGCTCAGCACCGAGGACTTGCGCCCGGTCTCGGCGACCACGCGCTTCAGCGCCGCATCGGACGCGAGCCCCGCCTCGGCGCAGATCACCAGCATGTCGAGCGTGTCGGGCAGGGTCTTGCGGATGCTGTCCATCCGCTTCTGCCGGCGGTTCTTGACCACGAGCTCGGGCAGCATGCTGCCGACAAGCGCCCCCGCCATCACCGCCGCCGCATCGAAGAGCGGCCCGCGCCCGATCGGGTTGAGCCCGTAGACGACCATCGCCGCGGCGATCAGGAATACGATCGGCGCCACGAGCTTGAAGAAGGTGAAGACCACGATCGCGTCGCGCGACCGGAAGCCCGCCCCGGTCAGCAGAAGCCGCGTCTCGCGGATCTGGCGCTCCTTCATGATCGACACCTTCCGGGTCGACGAGCGCATGAAGTTCACGAGCCCCTGTTGCCAGACGCCCGACTTCGCGGCCTGCGCGGCCCCGGTGCGGTTGCAACGCCGGCCCGTCGCCGAGGCCACCCGCTGGGCCCGCGCCCGCCGCTCGATCAGCCACATCGCCGTCGCCGACAGCAGCAGCACCGCGGCAGTCACCGCGGCTCCCGTCAGGATGGCCACCGACTGCATGTCCATCCGACGCCCTCCCTAGATCTCGAACCGGGTCATGCGCCACATGACGATGCCGCCGAGCGTGATGCTGCCGAGCCCCATCATGAGCATCGTGTGCCCGCGCGCGTCGGTGAGGAGCGGCATGACATAGTCGGGGCTCATCATCGTCAGGAGCCCGAGCATCACGAAGGGCAGTGCGCCGATGATGAAGGCCGACGCCTTCGCCTCGGACGAGATCGCCCGGATCTTGAGCTTCATCCGCTCGCGCTGGCGCAGGAGGTCGGCGAGATTGCCGAGCGCCTCGGCCAGGCTGCCGCCGGTCTCCATCTGGATCGAGATCGAGATGGCGAGGAAGTCCATCTCGGGGCGGTTCACCACCCGCGCGGTGCGCCAGAGCGCCGCGTCGATTGGCTCGCCGAGCGCCACCCGCTCGGCGATGGCCCGGAAATAGCCGCCGATCGGATCCTCGAACTCCTCGCCCACCGCGGCCACGCATTCGATCACCGGCAGGCCCGAGCGGATGCCGCGGATGATCGTGTCGAGCGCGTCGGGAAGCTGCTTCATGAAGCGGTTCGCCATCATGTCGCCGCGAAACTTGATCACGCCGTCGACCACCACCATGCCGCCGAAGAGGGCGGGGATCACCAGGAGCGGCACCGGCAGGCTCAGCGTGAGGGCGCCGATGACGAGAAGCAGCACCGCCACTACGACGGAGATGACGATGAAGGCGCCCACTGACATATTCATCCCCGCCCGCTTCATGTTGGCCCGCAGCCGCGTGGTGTTCAGGAGCGGCACGAACCGCGACAGCGTGTCGGTGAGCGTGACGAGGATGTTCGCGTCCTCCTTGCTGCGCAGGAGCGCCATGCGCGCGTCGTCGATGTCGAGCCGCCCGGAGGAGCGCTTGCGCGCGACACGGGCGAGGCGCTTGCGGTGCCGGGCCCGCGCCTCCATCACCATGGCGATGACGAAAAGGCCGAGGCCGACCACCACGGCAACCGACAGGACGAAGATCGCGGCGACGACGATCAGGTCGGCCTGGATCAGTTCCGGCATCCCATCGCCTCCATCAGCCGGCCGCCGAGGCCGAAGTATTCCGCGCGCGGCATGAAATGCGGGCGGAGGTTCGAGCATTCGTGGCGCCCGGCCAGCGATCCGTCCGCGTTCTCGCCGTCGTAGACGTATTTGAAGAGATCCTGGGTGGTGACGACCTCGCCCTCCATGCCGGTGATCTCGGTCACGCGGGTGATGCGGCGCTTGCCGTCACGCATGCGGCTGATCTGGACGATCATGTGCACGGCCGACTGGATCTGTTCGCGCACCGCCTCGGCGGGCAGCTTGAAGCCCGACATGGCCACCATGTTCTCAAGGCGGGTGAGCGCATCGCGCGGCGTGTTGGCGTGGATCGTGCCCATGGATCCGTCATGGCCGGTGTTCATCGCCTGGAGCATGTCGATCGCCTCCTCGCCGCGGATCTCGCCGACGATGATCCGGTCGGGCCGCATGCGCAGCGCGTTCTTCAGGAGGTGGCGCATGGTGATCTCACCCTCGCCCTCGATATTCGCGGGCCGGGTCTCGAGCCGCACCACATGCGGCTGCTGCAACTGCAGCTCGGCCGCGTCCTCGATGGTGACGGTACGCTCGCCGTGGTCGATCATCCGCGACATGGCGTTCAGCAGCGTGGTCTTGCCCGAGCCGGTGCCGCCCGAAATCAGGATGTTGAGCCGCGCCCGCCCGGCGATCTTCAGCACCGTCGCCATGTCGGCCGAGATGTTGCCCTGCCGCGCCATGACGTCGAGGGTGATCTCCTTCTTGGAGAACTTGCGGATGGCGATGGTCGGCCCGTCGATGGCGAGCGGCGGGATGATGATGTTGACGCGGCTGCCGTCCTTGAGGCGGGCGTCGACGAGCGGGGTCGATTCGTCCACCCGGCGCCCGACCTCGGTCACGATCCGGGTCGCCACATGGAGCACATGCGGGTCGTCGCGGAAGACGACATCGGTGAGCTCGAGCTTGCCGCGGCGCTCGACATAGACCTGGTGGGGGCCGTTCACCATGATGTCGGTGATGGTCTCGTCGGCGAGCAGCGGCTCGAGCGGGCCTAGCCCGACCATGTCGTCGACCAGAAGCCGCACGATGTCGCGCAGCTCGGCGGCGTTGAGCTGGATACGCAGGTCGACGATGATCTCCTCGACGATCTCGGCGATCTGGGTGCGGAGCTGGTCGGGGCCGAGCGACGAGGCCACCGAGATGTCGATGCGCTGCATCAGCAGCGGCATCACCTGCTGCTTCACATGCAGCGCGCGCTTGTGCTTGGCCTCGGGGGCGCCGGTCGACTTGATCTCGCCGCCGGCGGCGGGATCGGCGAGCGGGTCGTCCTCGGGCACGCTCGCCGCCTCCGGCGCCTTCGCCGCGGCCGCCCGTTCGGCGTTCAGCACGTCGACCACGTCGCGCAGGAGCTGGCGCTGGTCGTTCAGCCCCGGCTTCTCCGCCCGTGCCGCGACCAGCGCGTCGAGCACGTCATTCGCGAGCTCCGCGATCTGGAGCGGGCCCGCCTTCGCCAGCCCCTCGGGCCCCAGGGCCTGGCGGACCCGCTCGGTCGCCGCGGTCCGCAGCAGCGAGAGCGCCCCCTCGCCCGCGACCATGCCACCCCCGTTGAGCCCGTCGTCCATCTGCCGCTAGCCCCTCCGGAGGCGCCTGAAGAACGAGACCTGCCGCGTCTCCTCGGGGACGCCGGCAAGCTCGATGCAGAGCTTGTGCAGGTCGGCCGGGATCCTGTGCTTCGGATCGGCCGCCGCGAGCGGCTTGCCGCTCAGGCTCGCCGCCGACATCGCCTTGGCGTCGAGCGGGAAGAGACAGCGCAGCTTGGTCTCGGTCCCGGCCTCGAACTCCTTGGGCGTCACATCCGGCTTCGGCCCGACGCGGTTGATGACCACGTGGATCTTCGACTGGCGGTTGCGCGTCGCGAGCAGCTTCGCGAGCCGGTTGGTGTCGCGCAGTGACTGGAGCGTCAGCTCCGAGACGATCACCACGTCGTCGAACCGCGAGAAGAGCGCCGGCTCGCGCATCACGAAATGCCGCGGCAGGTCGAGCACCGACATGTCGAAATTCGCCCGCATCGTGTCGGCGAGCATCAGCACCTTCTCGTCCGACATGCGCACGGCGTCGTCGAACGCCTCCTCGGTGGCGAGCACATGCAGGCCCTTGCCGAACTTGGCCATGGCGTTCTGGAGGAACACCTCGTCCACCCGCTCGGGATCGTCGAAGGCCTCGCGCAGGCCCCGCGTGGGCTCGATGTCGAGCGCGAGCGCGATGTTGCCCGCATAGATGTCCATGTCGACGAGCGTCGTCCGCCGCGCCAGCTTCTCGGCCATGATCCAGGCGGTGTTGATCGCGAGCGTGGTCACCCCCACCCCGCCGCGCGCGCCGAGGAACGCCACCACCCTGCCCTGCGCGGTCACGCCGTCGCCCGGCTGCTCGAGCCGCACGAAGACCTCCGAGAGCGTGTCGGCGTCGATCGGCTTGACCAGATAGTCGCGCGCGCCGGTCCGCATGATCCGGCGGAAGTAGTTGACGTCGTTGACGGTGCCGAGGACCATCACCTGCGCACCCAGCCGGGTGAGCTCGGTCAGGCCCGGCTCCACCTCCTCTAGCGGCAGCCCCTCGATATCCACGATCATGAACCGGGGTGGCGGCGCCACCCCGAGGATCCGCAGGGCGCCGGTGAGACCGCCCTTGCGCACCGACGAGGCGGACCAGCTCCGCTGGCCGGCGATCGCCAAGACCGCCGCCTGCGAGGCATCGTCCGCCACATAGGCGCCGAAGGGCTCGCGGTCGGCGGGATCGTCATCGAAGATCATGCGCGCTGCCTGTGCCATGTCCTAGCCTCCGGTGCCGCCGATGACCCGCGCCGGCTGCTTCACCTGATCCGTCCGGTACCGCTCAACGGCCCGGATGGTGGTGGCGGCATGCGATCCGGTCATGGGCCGGGGCGCCACCAGATCGCGCGGATTGGCCGCCATGTTGGCGATATTGAGCGCATTGGCACAGGCGACGGGCGGATCGACCAGCAGCCGGTCGCGCTCCCAGCTGTCGATCGCCGGCGTCTGGCAGACGACACGGAGACGGCCGTTGCGCACCACCTCGATCACGCCGACATCGACGCGGTCCGAGCCGAGCGGCGCCGGGTCGGTGCCCATCACCCGGACCCGCGCCGGCGTGCCGGTCACGGCGGCGGCGGCGGCGGCCACCCGGGCATTGTCGACCGCATCGCGCCCGGTCACCCCGATCCGCACCGCGATATCGTCGCCGGCGCGCAGCTCCAGATCCCGCAGGAGCCCCCTGATCCGCGCGATCTCGACGCCTTCCAGGTCGGATTGCCCCTGCCGGAAATGCATTGCGAAGGCGATCTGCGACGGCCCCGTCTCATAGCTCGAGCGCGGGATGAACTCCGGCTCCGGCGTGCAGGCCGCAAGCGCGACCAGCGCCGCTCCCGCGAGCCCGCTCAGGCGCATCGTGACATGTGCTCTCATCTCGCTCACCCTCCCGGCCATCACTCGAAGACGAAGCCGGACGCGCCATAGAGCCGGCGCTGGCCGAGGCGGTTGCGCACCTGGGTCGCCTGCGGGCTCTCGCCCTGGAAGCGGCCGAGCAGGATGCGCTCGAAGTCGTTCGGCGGCACATAGCCGTCGACGGGGGTGCGGATCCGCCGCCCGTCGGTGGGCTGGACCACGATCGGCGTCACGATGATCACGAGCTCGGTCTGGCCGCGCCGGAAGCCGGTCGAGCGGAAGAGCGCGCCGAGTACCGGCAGGTTGTTCATCCCCGGCATCTTTGACGCGGTCTGCGCCGAATTGCTCTGCATCAGCCCGGCGATGGCGAAGCTCTGTCCGCTCGCGAGGTCCACCGTCGTCTCCGCCCGGCGCGACACCAACGACGGCACGTCCGGATTGTGGGCGAAGTTGAGATCGCTCACCACCGTCGCCACCTTGAGGCTGATCCGCTCGCCGTCGAGCACGGTCGGCGTGAAGCTCAGGCCGATGCCGTAGTCCTTGAACTGGATCGTGTTCTCGTCGTCGTTGCGGACCGCATAGGGGAACTCGCCGCCCGCGAGGAAATTCGCGCTCTCGCCCGAGCGCGCGGTCAGGTTCGGCTCGGCGAGAACCGTCACCATCCCCTCCTCCGACAGCGCCTGGAGCAGGAGGTCGACGTTGAAGCGCGGGCTCGAATAGCTCAGCCCCGCCTCGAAGCCGCCGACCCGGCCGGTGCCACCCGTGCCGAGCCCGCCGCCGAGCAGGCCCCACTGGGCGTTGCCATTGGTGCTGACGCCCATCGCGCCCCAGCGGATGCCGAGCTGGCGATCGACGTTGCGATTCACCTCGGCGATGCGCACCTGAAGGTTGACCTGCGTCGGCGCAGTCACGTTCATCCGGTTGACCACCTGGGCGGGGTTGTCGACGAACTGGCTCGCCACCTGCATCACATCCGCAGCCTGTTCCGGCGTGCCCACCGTGCCGGTGATGACCAGCGACTGGTCGACCGTGTTGGCGGTGACCCGCTGGCCGGGCGCGATCCGCGACAGGCCCTCGTTCAGGGCATTGAGGTTGTGGGTGACCTTGATCACCGCCGACATCAGCACGTCGTCGTTGTCGTCGACCGCGAAGAGCGTGGTCTCGCCCACCCCGACCCCGGTCAGGTAGAGCAGCCGCGGCGACTTCACCTCGACGTCGGCGACGTCGGGGTTGGCGACGAAGAGGCTGGTGAATTCGCGGTCCACCCGGATGAGCTGGCCGGATCCGACCGGCATCGCCACCGTCCGGTCGGGCTCGGGCGCGAGGATCTCGAAGCTGGCGGCGGGGATGGCCCAAAGGGCCGGCTGCATGAGGAGCGCCGCGAGAAGGACGCGGGCGCGGCGGTGGGGTCTACGCTGCACGGGTCTGGTCTCCTGTGAGGGGCGCGTCAGTCCGCGGAGGGGGTCGCGGACTCGGTTGGGGATGCGGGTGAGAGCGCCCGGCTGGCGGTCCCGCGGGACGTGTCGACGCCCCGCACGACCTGCACGCGCGACTTGCGGTCCTGGACGGGCACGGGGTTCATGCCGAGGTCATTCCCGGCCCCGCCATCGGTGCCCGCCTCGCGGCGCAGGAGCGAGCTCACATCCGAATCGAGGGTCAGCCTGCGCGGCCCGAGCGGCTCCGCCGCCGCCAGCCGGCGGGCGGTGGAGGCGAGCGCCAGCGGCTCGGTCAGCGCATCGCCCGGGAGCGCGGCCATATCGACGCCGCCGGTCTCACCCGGGCCCTCGCCCGGATCGCCGCCTTCGCGCACGGAATTGAGCACCAGCACCAGCGTGCCGAGCGTGTTCGCCAGCGTGATCACCTCCGCCTGCTGCGGCGTCACCTCCAGCGTGGCGGTGCGCGCGATCGGCGGTGCGGCAACGACGCCGTCCTTCTCGATGAAGGACTGCGAGGGATCGGTGCGGTGGTCGAGCGCCAGCACCCGCAGGTTCTTCACCAGGGTCTCGCTCGCACGGATGTCGCGCCCGGCGTCGATGTTGTCGCCCGAGACGCTGTAGGTCAGGATGATGTCGACACGGTCGCCGGGGAGCACCAGGCCGCTCATGCCCGCGCTCTCGTTGGCGATCTCGATCGAGATCGCGCGCATGCCCCGCGGCAGCACCGCGGCGAGGAAGCCGCCGTCACCGGGCCGCACGATGGCCGAACGCGCGATCGGCACGCCGCGCGGCAGGGTCTGCCGCGGCACGGCGCCGGTCAGGTAGTCGGTGCCGGCCTGATCCGCGACGATCATCTCGGGCGTGATAGCGCTCTCGAGGATCTCCATGCGGGCAAGCCGGGTCGGCTGTATGATGGTCCCGGCGGCGATGCCCGCCGCCGGAACGAAGACCTCCTTGGACCTGGGCGCCTCGACGACGACGGGGGCGGCCTGCGGCACAGGCTGAAGCTGGCCGTACAGATAGAAGCCGGTGCCCCCGGCCGCGATCAGAGCGGCGAAGATGAACAGGATGATGCGCATGTTCGCTCCAGGTGCAGGGTTGGAAGGTAAGCGTATCGACGGGCAGGCTTACTCGCCGCCACCCTCGCCGCCACCACCGCCGCCGGCCGGCGTATTTGCCTCGGTGAGCTTAGTGTTGACAGCCTGAAACGTGGTGTCGAGCTGACGGCCGACCATAGTCAGCGTTCCGATGATCGCAACGGCGACCAGCGCGGCCAGAAGGCCGTATTCGATGGCGGTGGCGCCCTCCTCGTCGGACCACAGCCGCTTAGTAAAACGAAGCATCTCTGTCACTCCTTCACACTATTACCAGGTTACTTCCACTTAAGACGCGCTTCTCACGTCATGCCTTACTACCACAATAGGCAAACCAATCAATTGTATTATCCATGTACTTTATTGCAAAGATAACCAATAAAATAAGGTCATTATTAGGAAACGATAACAAACTATGACCATTATATTATTGATAAGGTCAACCCGGATCAATCTTCCTCCGGAAACCCCTCCGCGACACTGGTGAACTGGGTCCTGACCTCGCCCCCCACCGCAATAAGTGATCCGATGATGGCAACTGCCAGAAGTGCCCCCAGGAACGCATATTCGATCGCGGTCGCGCCGTCCTCGTTGCGGAAAAGACGCGCCGGCAGTCCAACTAGGCCTCGCATACGGATCACTCCGGAACTCGATACTTCGGGCAGGTATTCGGACGCCTATCCGAATCACGCTAGTGTGATTCCGTTTCCCGGTTCTTAAGAATTATTCTCCGGTTCTACCTGCCGGAACGGCTCGTCTCTCACTGAGCTCCGGTGCGCCGCGCGCCTGAGGCCGCGACCCAGTCGCGCGCGGGCGCGGCCTCAGGCGGCGGCGCGGCGGCGGCGAGGACCTTCTCCACCCGCTCGGCCTGCACCCGCGCCATGCCCTCGGCCTGCGGCGCATGGGTGACGCGGATGATGAGCGGCCCCCGCCCCATCCGGACCCGGCTCCGGCGCGGCCCCGCGGCCTCCTCCGCCACCTCCTCGGCGGCGGAGGAGGCCACGATCAGCGGCTGCCCTCCCAGCCCGGCGAGGATCCGGTCGAACCGGTTGCGATAGATCTGGGCGAAATGCGCCGTGCGCGAGTGATAGGCCCCCGCCGCGCGCGACCAGTCGCCGCTCTCGGCATGGAGCTCGCGCAGGAAGCGCGCCGCATAGGCCGCCGCCACGTCCGGGTCGAACATCGCCTCGACCGAGGCGAAGTTGTGACCGTGCCAGTGATAGTTGATCTGGAAACAGCCCACGTCGAAGCTGCGCCGCCCCTCGGCGATGCTCGCCCGGGCAAACGCCAGCGCCTCGTCGCGGTTCTGGAACCAGTAGCCGCGCCCCTCGCGGTTCACCGCCCAGGGCCAGGGCCGGAGCCGGCCGCCGCTCTGCCGCCCGGTCTCGGTCAGCGAGATCGCATGCAGAACCTCGCGCGGCACCCCCGAGCCCTGCGCGCCGTTCAGGATCGCGCGCTCGCAGATGGCCGCGGGGTCGGCCGCCGCGCCGGGCGGCGCGAACAGAAGCGCGAGACACACGAATGCCGCGCGGCAGGGCCAGCGACCGAGCCAGAGAGCCATGCCGGAGAACTCCGAACGAACCAGTGATGTTCGCGGTCTATCCCGGCCGGGTTATCGCGCGCTTATCGCCCGTTACGAAAAAACGGAATAATCCGTAAACTTAACGACTTAACGGCCGATTCAGCATGATCGCGAAAACCGCGTCCGGCCCCGCCGCCGCGGGAAAGTCGCATGCCCCCTTTCGCCCGTAGTCGAATCGGCTATTGTCGGCCCTGCCACGGGACGGGACGCGGAATGCCGAAGACGATCAACTACGGCCAGCTCACCAACAAGGCTTTCCGCCAGCTGATGGCGGACGTCTTGGCATTGGTGGCCCGCGACGGCCTGCCGGGCGACCATCACTTCTTCATCACCTTCGACACCACCCACCCGGGCGTCGACATGGCCGCCAGCCTCAAGGCGCGCTATCCGGGCGAGATGACCATCGTCCTCCAGGACTGGTTCGAGGATCTCGCGGTGATGAAGGACCGCTTCTCGGTGACGCTGAACTTCGGCAACGTGCCCGAGCCGATCGTGATTCCCTTCGAGGCGATCAGCACCTTCGTCGACCCCTCGGTCGAGTTCGGCCTGCGCTTCAACGCGAGCGAGGACGATCCGGACAACTCCCCGCCCCCGGCCCGCCCGCCCGAGCCGGAGACGCCGCCAGAGCCGGAGAGCAGGCCCAGCGAGCCAGGTGCGGTCGTGAGCCTCGACAAGTTCCGCAAGCACTGATCCCCGCATCGGGCGCAGCGCCAGGCGCGCGCCTCCCGCCGGTCAACTCCAGAGGAGGAATGGAGAAATCATGCCCGACACCACCCCGCCCGCCGGCGACCGCGAGCTGTTCGCCCGGATCCGCACCACCCTGAATGCCTCGCTCATCTCCGATGCGCTCGATGCCCAGGGTCTGCGCGACCAAGCCCTGCCCGCGCATATCCGTCCGCTCGACGACAGCGTGGTGATGGTCGGCCGCGCCCGCACCGGCCTCTACCGCGACGTCTACCGCGTGGCGCCCGGCACCAATCCCTATGCGCTCGAGATCGCGCTGGTCGACGATCTCGGCCCCGACGAGGTCATCGTGCTGGCCTGCGGCGCCACCGGCCGGATCGCGCCCTGGGGCGAGCTCCTGAGCACCGCCTCGATCGCGCGCGGCGCGGTCGGCTGCCTGACCGACGGCAAGTGCCGCGACATCAGGCCGATCCGCGAGATGGGCTTTCCGGTCTTCTGCGCCGGCATCGGCCCGCTCGATTCCAAGGGGCGCGGCGAGGTGACCGAGATCGACGTGCCGGTGGAATGCGGCGGTGTCCCGGTGCGCCCCGGTGACCTGATCATCGGCGACGCCGACGGCGTCGTGGTCGTTCCGCGCGAGGCCGAGGAGGCGGTGCTGGGCTTTGCCTTCGCCAAGGTCGCCGGAGAATCGGAAACACTCGGCGCCCTCCAGCGCGGCGAGAAGCTCGTGGACGTGTTCGAGCGCTACGGCGTCCTCTGATCAGGTCGTCGGCCGATCACCTATGCTCGGCAGGACCGGATCAGGCGAGGCATAGCCTCGCCCCGGTCCACGGCTGGAGGGCGTGAGCCCGGAGGCCGTCCGCTTCCTCAATGGAGGGCGCGGACATCGGGGATCGTGGCGCGCCTGCTTGGCGGGCGCGGAACGCGCCTGCCGGGGGCAGGCAGGCGCGTCACGATTTGCCAACGGTCAAATCGTGCAAAGGGAAAAAGACCCAACGTTTCCTGAAGTGATCAACCCAGCCCCTGACCCTCATACGGCTCCCGCGCCTGCCCCAGCAGATGCCACGCCCCGTCCACCCGCTCGAAGCACCGCGTGCCGTCCGGGGCAAACCGCGGCGCCGCGTCACCGACCCTCCACGGCGTGACGGTGAGCCTCCCGCCCCGGGCCTCGAGCACCGAGAACCCGTGGTCGCGCTCGCCCTCCCGGTCGCAGAGCGCCGTGCCCGTCTGCACCATCAGCACCGGCTGCGGCGACGCCTCGGTGACGCCGAGCCCGATCTCCCAGTTGTGCAGATGCCCGGTCAGGATCACCCCGATCCCCGCCCGGATCAGCCCCGGCAGCGCATCCCGCGCACCCTTGGTCTCGCCGCGCTCGAACCCCGGCGGCTCGACGAACGGGTGGTGGCAGGCAAGGACGTTGATCGCACCCCCCGCTCCCCTCGCCAGCTCCGCCTCGATCCGCCGCACGTCCGTCGCCCGCAGGATCCCCCGCCGCCAGCGATAGGGATCGGCGGTGTTCGCCCCGAACACCCGCATGTCGCCGACCGCCACCACCGGCGCCGGATCGGCCGCGACCTGCCCGCGCCAAGAACCGAACGGATCGAGGAGACGTGCAAGGGGGTTGAGCACCGGAAGGTCGTGATTGCCCGGCACCACCATGAACGGCAGCCCGAGCCCGCGCAGGAACCCCACCGCCTGCCGGAACTGCGCCGCCCGCGCCCGGTGCGACAGATCCCCGGTCACGACGACCAGCCCTGGCTGCACCGCGCGCAGCGCGTCGCCGAGCGGCCCCACCAGATCGCGCCGCTCGGAGCCGAAATGCAGGTCGGTCAGATGGACGATACGCGTCATGCCGGCGCTGTGTCCCCCGGCCCTTGCGCGGCCGGTACGATGACCTGCAGCGCATCGCGCAGCACCTTCAGGTGGAACGGCGCCGACATCCGCTCCTTCTCGCCGTCGAGCGCGACCAGCCGGCGCGCCGCCCCGGTCTCGACCTCCATCTCGTCGGCGATCACGAGGTCGAAGTCCTCGCCCCGCACCGTCCTCCCCCGCGCCAGCCGCCACGACGCCGCAGCCAGCGCGCCGGGCGACTTGCCCCGCGCCACGAAAAGCGCGAACCGGCCGCCCCGCACCGCCTCGGCCCCTTCGAGCCCGAGGTTCTCGAGCTGGAAGGCGCTGCGGGCGACGAAGGCGAGCGGACTGTGGAACCGGTGCAGCGCGCCGTCGACCGTCACCGCGAGGTGCATCGGGTCGTTCATGTCGCGCAGCGCCAGCAGGATCGAGCAATAGGTCGCGATACGGCTCCGCCCCCAGCTCCGGTAGATCGCCTCGCGGTGTTCGAGAATATGAGGATAGAGCCCGAAGCTTGCATTGTTGATGAAGGCCCGCCCGTTGATCGCCCCGAGATCCCGGCCCGCCACCACCCCACCCGCCAGCGCATCGAGCGCGGCCTCCAGGGTCTCGACCCCGAGCTCGCGGGCGAAGTAGTTGAAGGTCCCGCCGGGCAGGACCGCCATCACCGTGTCGCTGCCCGCCAGCGCGCCCGCCACCGCCGACTGGGTGCCGTCGCCGCCAAGGGCCGCGACCACATCGGCGCCCTGGGCCACGGCCCCGCGCACCACCCCGGCCACGTCCCGGCCATGCCGCACCCGGTGCACCTTCAGCGCGCGCACCGCCGGCTCGATACGCTGGCGGATCATGGCGACGAGATCATCGGTGTCCTCGGCACCCGCCCTGGCGTTGGCGACGAGCGCGACCGTGCAGCGCGAAAGGTCGAGGGTACGGCCTGGCCGGGTCATGGGCATCCCTGTCCGAAGACGGGGAGACAGCCCCGCAGCAGGAGAATGCCGGCCAGGCCCGATGGTTCCGCGCGGCATGTGGCCCGGGCCGTGCCGCCTACCCGGCCATCACCCGCTTCAGCACGAAGACCCGGATCGCCGAAGCAAGCCCGGTATCGGGCGTCCGGGCCGCGTCGATCTCGGCGGCGAGCGCGTTGATCGCCCGGCCGTCGGCGCTGGCGATCTCGCGAAACGCTTCCCAGAATTCCGCCTCGAGGGTCACCGAGGTGCGGTGTCCCTTCAGCGTCAGCGAATGCTTGACCGGCCCGGCCACGCCCTCACTCGCGCGGCTCGCGGCGATGGCCGTCGAGATGCGCCCGCGCCTTCGCCGCCTCCGCCTCGCGGCGCTCGCGCTCGATGCGGCTCTCGCCGTGGCGCACGGCCGCCTCGCCCGCCTTCACCCGCCCGGCCTCCCGCGCCGCCTGCTTGCGCAGGGTGCGCAGGTTGACGACCCCGCTCACAGCCGGTCCGTCCCGAACGTGTCGCAGGCCTGCGGATCGCCGGTGCTGTAGCCCGCATGGAACCAGCGCTGTCGCTGCTCGCTCGATCCGTGGGTGAAGCTGTCGGGCACCACCACCCCCTGGCTCGCCCGCTGGAGCGCGTCGTCCCCGATCCGCGCGGCCGCGTTCAGCGCGTCCTGGATGTCGGCCTCCGAGATCGTGCCGTACCGCTCGGCCGCATGCCGCGCCCAGAGCCCGGAATAGCAGTCGGCCTGCAGCTCGGTGCGCACCGACAGCTGGTTCGACTCCGCCCGTCCCACCTGCGCGCGCAGCCGGTGAACCTCGCCGAGCACCCCGAGCTCGTTCTGGACGTGATGCGCGACCTCGTGTGCGATCACATAGGCGGCGGCGAAATCACCCCGCGCGCCCATCTGGGTCTCGAGCACCCGGAAGAAGTCGGTGTCGAGGAACACCCGCCGGTCGCCGGGGCAGTAGAACGGCCCCATCGCCGCATCCGCGCCGCCGCAGGCCGAAGCCGTGACGCCCGAATAGAGCACCAGCACCGGCGGCCGGTAATCGAGCCCCGACCGCTCGAAGATGTCCGACCAGACCTCCTCGGTGTCCGCGAGCACCACGCCCACGAACTCCTCGGCCTCGTCATCGATCTGGTTCGGCCCGGCGGGCGCACCGGTCTGGACCACCTGCCCGCCACCGCCGAGGAAGGGCGACACGTCGACCCCGAAGAAGATCCCGACCAGCAGCACGATGACGAGCCCGAGCCCGCCGATCCCGGCACCGCCCCGCATGCCGCCGCCGCGACGACGGTCCTCGATGTTGCCGCTGGTCCGTCGCCCCCGCCACTGCATCCCTGGCCCTCAGTCCTTCGGCCCGAGCATGTCCCCGGGCTGCACCACCCTATCAAAGGTCTCGGCATCGACAAAGCCCAGCCGGATCGCCTCTTCCTTCAGGGTCGTGCG
>CAZESN010000038.1:0-16564 GCA_964514775.1 uncultured Rhodovulum sp. | reverse complement strand
ACATCACGCCGATCTTCATGCGGATCTGGTTGATGAAGATCACCATGCAGTTCGACCGCGAGATCGCCGAGGTGAGCTTGCGCATCGCCTGGCTCATGAGGCGCGCCTGGGCACCGACCTGGGCGTCGCCCATCTCGCCCTCGAGCTCGGACTTGGGCGTCAGGGCGGCGACCGAATCGACCACCACCACCGAGACCGCACCCGAGCGCACCAGCGTCTCGGTGATCTCGAGCGCCTGCTCGCCGGTGTCGGGCTGGGAGATCAGGAGCTCGTCGATGTCGACGCCGAGCTTCTTGGCATAGACCGGGTCGAGCGCGTGTTCGGCGTCGACGAAGGCGCAGACGCCGCCCGTCTTCTGCTCCTCGGCGATGACGTGGAGCGCGAGCGTGGTCTTGCCCGAGCTCTCGGGGCCGTAGATCTCGATGATCCGCCCCTTGGGTAGGCCGCCGATGCCGAGCGCCACGTCGAGGCCGATCGAGCCGGTGGAGATGGCGGCGATGTCGAGCGCGGGCGTCTGGCCGAGCTTCATGATCGAGCCCTTGCCGAAGCTGCGCTCGATCTGCGCCAGGGCTGATTCCAGCGCCTTCTGCTTGTCCATGCTGCGTCTTTCGCTCAGGTCGACCAGCGGGTTTGCCATCGATTTGATCCCTTATTCCACAGCCGCGGACGGGCGGCAATCAGGAGGTGTGTTCGCCCAATGTTCTCACCGCAACATGGGGTCAAAACGGGAACAAATCAATGCAAAATCACCCGGTGGTTAACCTCTGCTTCAAAAAGCCGGGGCCCGATGACAGGTCCGGCGCCTCGGGCGAGGCGCCGGCGCCGGCCTCAGCCCTCGGCGGGCAGGAAGGGGAAGGGGTCGGCCGGCGCGAACTGCGCGGAGGTCTCGCCGGCGTGGATCTCGCCCGCGTCGATCTTCAGCCGCAGGACCGGCGCGCCCTCGGCGAGGTCGAGCCTGTCCAGATCCACCCAGAAGAGGTTGGGCGTCACGGTGGATTCGAAGAAATAGCGCAGCGACTTCTGGTCGGAGGCGGTGCGCCAGCGCGTCGAGGCGATGTTCGGCTGGCCGGGGGTCGTGATCCCCAGCGGCACGGAGACGCTGCGGATCACGCTCATCGCCGCGGCGACCGCGGTCTGGGGGTCGCCGGTCACCTGCACCGCGTCGATGTAGAAGGAGGCGCGGGCGAAGCGGTCGGCGGCGCGGTTGGTGCCGGGAAGCATCACCGTGCCGCCGATCTGCGCCCAGTAGGCGTCGAGCGCGAGCTGCTGGTCGTAGGCGGGCGAGTTGGTCATCACCTGGTAGTCGCGGCTGTGGTGGACGGTGAGCTCGCCGCCGACATATTCGAAGATCGCGGAATCGCCGCCGGCGTCGGAGATCGACAGATGCACGGTGCCGGCCTTGCCGTCGGGCGTGCCCACCTCGACGACGCGCAGCGGGTTCGCCGTGAGATCGGCGACCGCCTCGGCGACGGTGGCGAAGTTGTCGAGCAGATACTGCGCCCAGGCCGCGACGGAGATCGTCGGCGCGCCGGGCAGCTGCGCCTCGGTCGGATAGACGGATTCGGTCAGGTAGAGCAGGTTCGCGACCAGGCCCTTCTCGTTGATGCCGTCCGCCGTGCCGGCCTCGAAGACCGCCGCGATCACGCTGCCGTATTTCGAGGTCCAGCTCGCCTCGTCCGGGCCGGCCGCGCCGCGGCGCTCCATGCCGCGGGGGAAGGCCCAGAGGTTGGTGCCCATGTCGGAGGCCCAGTCCATGCTGCGCACGGTGACCACCACGTCGTCCTCGCCGAGATAGACGGCGCGGGTGCAGGCGTCGGCCACGGCCACGGCCGCGCCGGCGAGGCAGAGGCCGAGCGCGAGGCGGGCGGCGGTCGTGCGGAGGGTGGTGCGCATCGGCGGAATCCTCTCGGGGCCTGGAAAGGGCGTGAGGGGATGGAGCATGGCCCCGATTCAGCCGTCAAGCACCTCCTTCACCTTGCCGGTCAGCTCCGGCAGCGTGAAGGGCTTGGGCAGGAAGGCGGCACCCGGCACGCCGCTCTCGCCGCCGGAGAAGGCGTCCTCGGCATAGCCGGAGACGAAGATCACCTTGGTGTCGGGGCGCACCTTGCGCGCCTCGCGCACCCAGGCGGGGCCGTCGAGGCCGGGCATGATGACGTCGGAGACCATGATGTCGATATGCAGGCTGGCGTCCTCGAGGATGTCCAGGGCCTCCTCGCCGGAGGCGGCCTCGATCACGGTATAGCCGCGCAGCTGCAGCGCGCGGGCGGCGAAGGAGCGCACCGCGTCCTCGTCCTCGACCAGCATGACGATGCCGCGGCCCGAGAGGTCGCGCGGCCGGCGCGGCTCGGGGTCGGGGGGCGGCGCGATCGCGGTCTTCTCGTAGGCGGGCAGGTAGATGGTGAAGACCGCGCCCTTGCCCGGCGGGCTTTCGGCGAAGATGAAGCCGCCGGTCTGCTTGATGATGCCATAAGCCGTCGACAGGCCGAGCCCGGTGCCCTCGCCCACCTGCTTCGTCGTGTAGAAGGGCTCGAAGATCTTGTGGAGCTTGCCGTCGGGGATGCCGGTGCCGCTGTCCGCGACCTCGATCACCACATAGTCGCCCTTCAGGATCACCGCCCGGTCCCGGCTGAGGTCCCGGTCGAGATGCAGGTTGCGGGTGGTGATGCGCACCTCGCCGCCGTGGGGCATGGCGTCGCGGGCGTTGACGACGAGGTTCATGATCACCTGCTCGAACTGCCGCTCGTCCACGCGCACCGGCTTGAGGTCGGGGGCGTGCTCGATGCGCAGCGTCACCCGGTCGGTCAGGAGCCGGTTGAGCAGATGCGAAAGCTCGGACAGGGTGTCGTGCAGGCCGATGACCGTGGGGCGCAGCGTCTGCTTGCGCGAGAAGGCAAGGAGCTGGCGCACCAGCGCCGCGGCGCGGTTGGCGTTCTGGCGGATCTGCATCAGGTCGCCGTGCTCGACGTCGGCGACGTCGTGGCGCATCAGCAGGAGGTCGCAATGCCCGTTGATCGCGGTCAGCAGGTTGTTGAAGTCATGGGCGACGCCACCGGCGAGCTGGCCGACCGCCTGCATCTTCTGGCTCTGGACGAACTGGGCCTCCAGCGTCTTCAGCTCCGTCGCGTCCGAGAGCACGGCCAGAACCGAGGGCGTGCCGTCGAGGACGGTGCGGGTGAAGGCGACCTGGAGGAAGATCTCCTCGCCGCCCGCCATGCCCCGCGCCACCTCCGAGCGTCCGAGCGCGCGCCCGCGCATCGTGTCGTCGAGCCGCTCCGTGATCGGGCGGCCGAGACCCTCGATGAGCTCGGTGACGACCACGCCGGGCTCGGCCCGCTCGCCCAGAAGCTGGCGGGCGGCCCGGTTGGCGTAGACGAGCCGCCCGTCGGCCTCGAGCCGAGCGAGCCCGACCGGCAGCTCCTCGAGGAAATGGTCGGGCACGAGCCCCGCGATCTCCGCATCCCCGAGCGGGACGAGAAGCACGTCGCGCACCCCGTCCTCGTCGCCGTCGAGGGCCACGGCGCGGACGGCCCGCCCCGAGCCGGCGAGCATGTGCACCCCGTCGGGCCGCAGCGGCGGGTCCGAGATGACCGCATCGAGCCGTTCGGGCCGGGTCCCCAGCAGCTCGACCGCCGCCGGATTGACGTCCTGCACCGTTCCGTCGGCGGCCACCCGCAACCAGGCGGCCGGCAGGGCCGCGGCGCTTCCGCCGCCGGTATCCGCGCGGGCGAGGCGCTCGACCCGCCAGAGCAGGCGCCTGCGCCCGAGCCGGCTCACCACCACCTGGTGGAGACCGTCCGTGGCCGGCATGCGGGCGAGCCCGTTGGTGCGCGCCTCGCGGCCGAGCTGATAGATCGCGGCGGCGGGGTCGGGCAGCCAGCTCTCGAGAAAGCCCTGGCGGGGAGCCGCGGGATTGCGCCCGCGCGGCCGTCCGGCAAGATCGGTCAGGAACACCGGCTCAGGCAGGCCGTCGAAATGGGCGATCGGCGCCAGCGCGGCCGACAGCCGCCGCGCGAGGCGCAGGCCGAGCAGGTAGAGGCCGAAGACGATGAGCGCCACCGCCACCGCCATCGGCACGGTAGGCGGCAGCGGCCAGACCTGCGCGAGCGTCGCGCCGAGCAAGGCGATGCCGGCGGCCGCCAGCGCCATTCCGGTGCGCAGGCCACCCGCAGGGTCGAGACGTGACGAAGGGTTCGGCTGGCGCATGGGTCGGGTTCCGGCTCCGGGGGAGTGTAGCCCGGACCCCGTATTTCAACCACCAGTTTTATTACGCATGAGTAAACTCGGCGCCTGATTGATCAGACGCCGCCCGGTGCGCGGAAACTCGCCACAAAGAACCCGTCGCCGCCGTCGACGGGGCTCATGCGCGCGGCCTCCCCGGCCGTCCACCCGGGATGACGGGCTGCGAAGGCCGCCTGCCGCTCCTCGTTCTCGGCGCGAAAGAGCGAACAGGTGGCGTAGACCAGCCGCCCGCCGGGGCGCACATGCGCGGCCGCCGCGTCGAGGATCCGGTCCTGGAGCGGCGGATAGCCGGCGAGCTCGTCCGGCGTCAGGCGCCACTTGCCCTCGGGCTTGCGCCGCCAGGCGCCGCTTCCCGAACAGGGCGCGTCGACCATCACCAGATCGCAGGCGGGGCCGAGCGCGTGCAGCTCCGCCTCCCGCAGGATCGCCACCCGTGCCCCCGCGCGCCGCGCCCGCTCGGGCAGGTCGGCCATGCGCCGCGGGCTCGCGTCCCAGGCCATCAGCCGCCCCCGCCCGCCCATCATGGCGGCGAGCGCCAGCGTCTTGCCGCCGCCGCCGGCGCAATAGTCGAGCACCGTCATCCCCGGCGCCGCCCCGGCCATGGCCGCGGCCCGCTGACTGGACACGTCCTGAAGCTCGACCAGCCCCTCGCCATAAGCCCGGCTCGCCCCCAGCAGCCGCGGATTGTCGTGCAGCCGCAGGGCATGCGGCGCCTGCGGCAGCGGCTCGGCCCTGAACCCGTCCGCCGCCAGCGCCGCCAGCGCCGCCTCGACGCTCGCCTTCAGCGCGTTCACCCGCAGATCGAGCGGCGCGCGGCGCTGCATCGCGACCATGACCGGCTCGAAATCGTTGCCGAGCGCGGCCCGGAGCGGCGCATCGAGGAAATCGGGATAGTCGAGCCGCACCGGATCGGGCGCATCGCGCGGATCGCGGGCGAGGCGCGCGCGCTCGGCGTCAGAGACCGGCGCCGGGTCGAACCGCGCCCCGGTGCAGAGCGCGTCGAGATCGCCGCCCTCCTCCGCCTGATGGGCAAGCAGGATCGCCCGCCCGGTCTCCGCCCCGCCGCGCCAGGCGAGCGACCGCCGCCGCCGCAACCCGTCGAAGACGAGATCGCGCACCGCCGCCCGGTCCCGGGACCCGGCGAAGCGGCTGCCGCGCGACCAGCGCGTCAGGACCCGCTCGGCGGGCTCGCCGGCAAGGATGTCGTCGAGCAGCGCCATTGCGGCAGAAAGACGGGCTCCGGGGGTCATGGGCGGCTGATTTGCCGGCAAACGACGCGCGGCGCAAGCCGGCTGCAACCATCCGCACGATCGTGCGTTGGGCAAGCGACCGGGACACAAGGAGAAACGAAGATGCGTTCTGCCCTGCTTGCCTTAGGCCTTCTCGGCCTGCTCGCCGCCTGCAACACCGTGGAAGGCCTCGGCCGCGACGTGCAGCGGGGTGGCGCGGCAATCACCGATCAGGCCCAGGAGGTCGAGGAGAACATGTGACGGGTCGCACCCGGGGCTCCCCCCACGAGCCCGGTGTGACACGAGAAGCGCCGCCGGGTTGGTCCTTCCCGGCGGCGCTTTTTCATGCCGGCAGGGGCCGGCGCCATTCAGTGAACGTGGTCGGCGGCAGGATCAGGCGGCGGCACGCCCGCCGAGCACCTCGTCGACATGTGCCTGGGCGCGGGCTTCCTCGATCCCGTTCACGGCGGCGACCTCGCGCGTCAGCCGCTCCAGCGCCGCCTCGTAGAGCTGGCGCTCGGAATAGGACTGCTCGCGCTGATCGTCGCTGCGGTGCAGGTCGCGCACGACCTCCGCGATCGAGATCAGGTCGCCCGAATTGATCTTCTGCTCGTATTCCTGGGCGCGGCGCGACCACATGGCGCGCTTCACGCGGGCACGGCCCTTGAGGGTCTCGAGGGCGCGCTCGACGATATCGGCCGACGACAGCGGCCGCATGCCCACCGAGCTTGCCTTGGCAGTCGGAACGCGCAGCGTCATCTTGTCCTTCTCGAACGAGATGACGAACATCTCGATGTGGATCCCGGCCACTTCCTGTTCGTCGATCGAAATGATTCGACCCACGCCATGGGCCGGATAGACCACGAAATCGTTCGGACGGAATTCCGCCGGCTTCCTGTTCTTGCTCATATTGCGCGTCTAACCCTTCTGACCACCCCGGGTTCCATGCCCACCGCGTCGCAGAAAAACCCGCACGGGCGTTTTCCGCCCTGCTCTGGGATCACGATGCTTGCAGACTTCACGGCTGATTGCGTCGCAGCCGTCTTCCCGGACCTTCATTGGTGAAACATATATAGCAGAACCGGGCCCGAAAAGAAAGGCGGCCCGGAAACTGTGCGTGACAGCCCTTGGGCTCACGACCTCCGGAGGCAGTCTTCCGGCGCCGGAACCGGTGCTATCCGCCCTCGCCGGGGGCTTCCGAGAAGTATTTCTCGAGCTTTCCGGTCTCGCCGTCACGCTCTTCTGCTTCGGGCAGCGCATCGCGCTTGGTCACCAGGACCGGCCAGAGCTCGGCATACTTCCGGTTGAGCTCGACCCAGGATTCGAGATTCGGCTCGGTATCGGGCCGGATCGCGTCCGCCGGGCATTCCGGTTCGCAGACGCCGCAGTCGATGCACTCGTCGGGATGGATGACGAGCATGTTCTCGCCCTCGTAGAAGCAGTCCACGGGGCATACCTCGACGCAGTCGGTATATTTGCAGGCGATGCAGTTGTCGGTCACAACATAGGTCATCGGCGGAAGCCTCGATCTCGTCCGGGTCGGTCCGCAAAGCCTGTCACACTCCGCACCGGGCTATGTATCAACCTCCCGGGGGGGTTCAAGAGCCGGAGCCGTGTCGAGGTCGACATAGAGTGTACGGGCCTCCGGCGCCGGGCCGCGCCGGGTGCCGAGCATCCGTATCCGGAGCGCATGCACCCGCCCGTCGAGCGCGAAGCTCAGCCCGTCGCCGATCCGGACCGCGGTGGCGGGCTTCGACACCCGGGCCGCGTTGACCCGGACCGCCCCCGATTCGATCAGCGCCGACGCCCGGGCGCGGGTCTTCACGAATCGGGCCTGCCAGAGCCATTTGTCGAGCCGGATGCTCTCGGGCGGGCCGGCCAAGGCGGCGGTCAGATCCGGGACTTCAGCGCCATGAGCGCCGCGAAGGGATTGTCCGGGTCGATCGGCTTCTCGTTGCGCGGCGGGCGGGCGGACATCTGCCGCGGCTCGTCCTGTTTGCGCGGACCGTCGTGGCGCGGACCCTTCTTGCCCCCCTTGTCCTTCGGCTTGCCGCCGGACCGGTTCTCGGGCTTGCCCCCGCCCTTGCGCTCTTCCGACCGGCGTCCGCCCTCGGCCGGGCGGGCCTCGCGGCGGTTTTCCTTGCCGCCGCCGCGTTCCGGACGGCGCCGGGGCGTGCGGGTGAAGACGTAGAAGGTCTCGAGCTCCACCTCGGCCGGCGCGGCGTCGGGCCCGGTCTCCGCGGCCGGGGCCTCCTGCGCAGCCGCGGCCTCGTCGGGCTGGGGCTCATCGGGCTGAGGCTCCACGGCCGCAACGGGCTCCGCTTCGACGCCGGCCTCGACCACCGGAGTGGCTTCCTCGGCGCCGACCGGCTCCGCCGCGACCGCCTCATCCGCCGCCGCCTCGTCTGCTGCTACCTCGGCGTGCGCCTCGGGGGCGTCCTCAGCGACCGCCTCCGGGGCAGCTTGCTCCACCTCATCCCCGGGGACTGCCCCGGCCTCGGCGGCGACGGACGCCTCCGCCTCCGGCTTCGGGGCGGCGCGCTCGGCCTTCACCTTCGGCCGCGTCCCCGTCTGGAAGTCGAAGCCGAGTCCCTGCATCAGCCGCGCGAACTGCTCGAGCGTCAGCCCGGTGATCGACAGCATGTCGGGATTGGCCTCGAACCCCGCGCGCACGTCGAGCGGACGGATCATGTCCGCGAGCCGCTCCAGCATGTCGATGCGGATCGCGCGGTCGCCCGCGCGCCGATACCCCGCACGCGGGTAATACCCCGCCGGGGCATCCGGCAGGGCCGGCACGGTTACCAGCCCGGGGGGCGGCGCCTCGGGGAAGATCTCGAACCCCTCCTTCAGCGACCAGAGCACCAGCCTCAGCCGCGTCGGCCCGGGCTTGAGCATCAGCGGCAGGAACACCGTGTACTGGCCGAACCGCACGCCATGCTTGCGCAGGCTGGCGCGGCTGTCCTGGTCGAGGCCCTTCACGTCGTCGGCGATCTCGGCGCGCGGCACCACGCCGAGCGATTCGACCAGCCGGAAGGCGATGCCCCGGGCCATCCCCGCCAGCGCCTCGTCGTCGCGCAGTGCCACGAGCGGCGCGAAGAGCGCGGCGATCCGCCGGTCGATCCAGTGCCCGAGCCGGCGGCGGATCTTCTCGGCGACATCGGGGGCGGCATCCTCGTCGACGAAGGGATGGACCTGCGGCGACAGCGCGTCCTGGCCGGCCGTCAGCCGCCCGACAGCATGCTCGCCCCACATCAGCCCGCCCTGCTCGGTGACATCGATCTCCGTGTCGGGGGCATTGTAGAACCGGTCGGCCCTGAGCGAGAGCACCGGCGCCAGCGCCGCGACGGCCGCGGCGCGCAGTGTCGGGATCTGCTCGGGATCGGCGGACGGATCCAGCCGGAAGCGGAACCCCTCCAGCCGTCCGATGAACTGGTCGTCGATCGAGACCTCGCCGGTCTCCGTCACATTGGCCACCAGGCTCTCCCTCTGCTTCAGCCTGCGCATCAGCACCGACGTGCGCCGGTCCACGAAACGCTGGGTCAGCCGCGCATGCAGTGCATCCGACAGCCGGTCTTCTACCGCACGCGTTTCGCCCCGCCAATGGTCCGCATCACCGATCCACCCGCGACGCTGCGCCACATATGTCCATGTGCGGATATACGCCAGTCGCTTCGACAACGCGTCGATGTCGCCATCCGTCCGGTCGATCCGCGCCACCTGGGCCGCGAGCCAGTCGGCCGGCACCTGGCCGCCGCCCTCCAGGAACCCGAAAAGCCGCGCGCAGAGGCCCGCATGCTCCGCCGGCGAGACCTTCCGGTAGTCTGGGATCTGGCACACGTCCCACAGCAGCCGCACCGCCGCCCCGCTCCGCAGCCGCCCCCGCAACTCTGGATGCTCGGCGAGCGCGCGCAGCGTCAGCAGATCGTCGGCGTCGCGCGCCCGGACCAGCTCCTCGCGCCCCGACCCCGCCTCGAGACTGGCGATCAGCGCCTCCGGCGTGCCGAAATCGAGCCGCTCGTTGCGCCACTGGAGCCGCCGCAGCGGCGCGAACCGGCTCGATTCGATCGCCTCGACCACCTCCGGATCGAGCCGCCCCGCCTCGCCGGTCACCCCGAAGGTCCCGTCCGTCGTGTACCGCCCGGCCCGGCCCGCGATCTGGGCGAGCTCGTTCGCCGCGAGATGCCGGTGCCGGCGGCCGTCGAACTTCACCAGCCCCGAGAAGGCCACATGGGTGATGTCGAGATTGAGCCCCATCCCGATCGCATCCGTCGCGACCAGATAGTCCACGTCGCCGTTCTGGTAGAGCTCGACCTGCGCGTTGCGCGTCCGGGGGCTCAGCGCCCCCATCACCACCGCGGCCCCGCCCTTCTGGCGGCGGATCAGCTCGGCGATCGCATAGACGTCGTCGACCGAGAAGCCGACGATCGCGCTCCGCGCCGGCATCCGGCTGATCTTGCGCCCGCCGGTATAGCTGAGGTTCGAGAACCGCTCGCGCTTCACGAACGTCGCTCCCGGCACCAGTTGCGCGATCGGCCCGCGCATGGTGTCCGCCCCGAGGAACAGCGTCTCGCTCAACCCCCGCGCATGCAGCAGCCGATGCGTGAACACATGCCCCCGGTCGGGATCGGCACAGAGCTGGATCTCGTCGACCGCCAAGAAATCGGCGCCGAGGTCGAGCGGCATCGCCTCGACCGTGCACACCCACCAGGCCGCGCGCGGCGGCACGATCCGCTCCTCGCCGGTGACGAGCGCCACCACCGAGGGGCCCCGAATGGCCACGATCCGGTCGTAGACCTCGCGCGCCAGCAGCCGGAGCGGCAGGCCGATCACCCCCGTGCGATGCCCGAGCATCCGCTCGATCGCGTAATGGGTCTTGCCGGTGTTGGTGGGGCCGAGCACGGCCGTCACGCGGGCGGGGCCGTCTGGCGGCATGCGGGGGATCTCCGGGAGGCGCGGGGGTCAGAGGTCGGCGATGCCCGCCTGCCGCTCGAGACGGCGGATGGCCTCGGCAAACTCCGGGCGGTGGGGGTTCAGGGCATGGGCCGCGCGCATCGCGTCGAGCGCGAGCCCCGGCCGGCCCATCTGGTCGAGCATGTAGCCAAGACCGGCGAGCGCTCCGAAATGCCGGGGGTTGAGCGCGATCGTGCGCTCGACGTCCGCCATCGACAGCGAATATTCCCCCAGCAGGAAATACGTCGAGGCCCGCAGGTTCCAGGCTTCGGCGAAATCGGGGGCATGATCGACCAGCGCATCCAGATGCCCGAGAGCCTCCTCGTAGTCGCCCGCGTCGAGCGCGGCATTGCCGCGCGCGAGCAGCAGGTCCATCGAATCCGACCCCGAGCGCGACCAGATCCGCATGATCTCGCGCTCCACCCGCTCCCAGTCGGCCCGGTCCGGCTCGGCCAGCTCGGCGAGGAGCGTGTCGATCCGCCCGGCATCGGCGGCGGTCTGCGCCGGGACCGGTGCCGGCGCGCCAAGCGCCAGCGCCGCCGCGACGGCGAGGGAGGCGAAGTGCTTTTGCGGCCCGGTCATGACGACTAGATTAGCGAGCGGATCGTGAAAATCGAGGGCATCCTGCCCCGGCATCGCACGAATCGGGAGATATTTGATGAGCGACACCCTGACGGCTGCCGTCGAGGCCCTGAACAGGCGGCTGGCGGGCGGCGGCCTCGACGGTTCGGTCAAGTTCGCGATCGAGGGCGAGGGCGCCGTGCGCATCGACGGGACGGGCGCGCGGATCGACGACGGCGAGGCCGACTGCACCCTCTTCGCCAGCCGCGAGACCTTCCAGGCGCTGCTGGGCGGGGATCTCGACCCGACCGCGGCCTTCATGAGCGGACGGCTCCGGATCGAGGGCGACATGGGCCTCGCCATGCGCCTCGGCAGCCTGCTCGGATGACCGATGCCGCGCCCTTCCACGCCGGGATCACCTCGGCGCCCGGGGGCGCGCAGGCCCGCTGGCTGACGACCGCCGACGGGGTGCGGCTGCGGGCCGTCGCCTGGGCCGGAGGCGCGCGCGGCACGGCGGTGATCTTCACCGGAAGGGCGGAATATGCCGAGAAATACGGGCCGATGGCGGTCGATCTCCTCGCGCGCGGCCTTTGCGTGATCGTCGCCGACTGGCGGGGCCAGGGGCTCTCGGACCGCCACCCGCGGCGGCCCGAGCTCGGCCATGTCCGGGATTTCCGCGAATACCAGCACGATGTCGCGGCGGTGCTCGCCTTCGCCGACGAGCTCGGCCTGCCGTCGCCGCGCTGGATCGTCGGCCATTCGATGGGCGGCACCATCGCGCTGCGCACCCTGCTCGAACGCTCGGACATCGCCGGTGCGATCCTCTCGGCGCCGATGTGGAACCTGCACATGCGGATGCTGACCCGGGGCGTGATCTCCCAGACGACGCGCCTCGCCCGCCTCGCGGGCTTCGGCGCCCTGCGCACGCCGGGCGCCTATGCGCGCCCCTCGACGATCGCGGTCGGGTTCGAGGCGAACGCGCTCACCTCCGACCGCGACCGGTTCGAATGGATGGTACGCCAGATCACCGCCCATCCCGAGCTCGCGCTTGCGGGCCCGAGCATTCAGTGGACCTGTGCTGCGTTCGAGGAAATGGCCCGGCTCTACGTGGCGCCCCTGCCGCAGGTGCCGGTGCTCGCCTTCCTCGGCGACCGCGAGGACGTGGTCTCGACCAGCGTCATCCGCGGCCAGATCGGCCGCATGGCCCGGGGCGCACTGGTGCTCTGCCCGGGCGCGAAGCACGAGATCTTCATGGAGCGGGACGCGACGCAGGCGCTGGTCTGGCGCGAGATCGACGCGTTTCTCGACCGGGCGGCGGCGCCGCCGGTCGTGGCCGCCGGGCGGCGCGCTATGCCGGCTGCGGAGTAGCCCGGATCGCCGCCGCTGTCTCCACCGCTTCCCGGTGGCTGTATCCCAGCAGGTCCATGCAGGCGCGGTAGTCGTCGTTCGCCGCGATCACCTCGAGCACCCGGTCGCTCAGGAGCGCCGCGTATTTGTTGTCGATCCGCCAGTCGCCGATCGCCTCGGTCTCGGCATAGAACCGGTTGCGCGCGGATTTGTGGTCCTTCGACACCCGTCCCGTCGAGATCCAGAGCGGCGCCCGGTTGCCGCCGATCGAATGGCAGGGAACCTCGGAATAGGACTGCGGCCTGATCCCCTGCTCCGGCAGGTCGAGCGCGCGCTCGAGCGCCCGGAAGCCGGCAAAGTCGTCGAGATGCGCGCGGTCGCTGTGAAAGGGGATGTGATCGGGAAAGCTCTCGGTCATCCGGCCATAGGCCGCCCTGATCGGCGCCATCGCCGCCGCGATCACCTCGCCGAGGTCGCTGCGGTCCGACAGCTCCGCGCGGAACGCCTCGTAGTCGTCCGCCGCGATCCCGTAGCGCTCGCGCGCGTTGTGAAGGGTACTGGCGAGGATGCGGACCGGATGGCGGATGCAGAGGACATGCCTGTCGGCCGTGGTGCCCTCGTAGGTCTGCGGCATCTTCGATCCGTCGACGAAACATGCCACGTCCGGGTGCCGCCTGGCGAAATACGTGTAGAGCTGGGTCAGGGTGTCGAAGCGGGCGTAACTGCGCAGCACGGTCTCGCCCCAATACGCGCAGGCCGTGCCGCAGACGTCGCAGGTCGGGGCCTTCGCCTGCCGCTCGCGGGCGGTCCTCAGCAGCCGCCGGACCTCCGATCCGAAGAAATATCCGTCGACCGTGTTCAGACAGTACCCGAGGGCGGTGCTTCCACTATAGGATGGACCAACTATCTGAAGAACATTCACAAATCTCTCCCTGTCTCTGGCGGCGGGCCACAGGCCCATTCTGCGTCGGGGCAGGGCCGGATGTCGAGCCTCCGGCGATGAGATTATGCCACCCGGCGCCAGATCCGGGGAAAACGCTTCTGCGGGCCGGCACCTCTACGCCGCAGGCTCCACCCGGCCACAGCGCGCCGGCAGGGCCGTCAACGAAGACCCCGCCCTGGCGAGTCGCCGCAATTCATCTATATAAATCAATTTATTATGCGGGGGGCCGCCTCAGTCCGGCACATCCGACAGGATCTCCAGCGCCTGGGCATGGATCCGCCGGTCGCCCGCCGCGATCACCCGGCCGCCGGCATGGGCCGGCCCGCCCTTCCAGTCGGTGACGATGCCGCCCGCGGCCTCGATCACCGCCTGCGGCCCCTGGATGTCATAGGTATGGAGCTCCGCCTCGATCACGAGGTCCACATGCCCCAGCGCCACCAGCGCATAGGCATAGCAGTCGAACCCGTAGCGCGTGAGCCGCACCCGGTCGCGCACCGCGTCGAACCCCTCGCGCTCGGTCGCGCTGCCGATCTCGGGCCTGGTCGTGTAGAGCACGGCATCGGCGAGGCGGGAGCAGGACCGCACCCTCATTGCGGTCCTGCTCCCGTCGCGCAGGTACTCGGCGCGGCCCCACCCCCCGATGAACCGCTCGCGGGTGAAGGGCTGGTCAACCACCCCCAGCACCGGCCCTTCGCCCGCGTCGAGCCCGATCAGAATGCCCCAGGTGGGCGCGCCGCTGATGAAGGCGCGAGTGCCGTCGATCGGATCCAGCACCCATGTCAGGCCCGAACTGCCGGGCCTGAGGCCGAATTCCTCGCCAAGGACCGCATCCTCGGGACGTCGCTCGCTGAGCAGGTCCCGCATGGCCGCTTCTGCAGCGCGGTCGGCCTCGGTGACGGGATCGAACCCCGACGAGGATTTGTTGACCGTCGCGAGATCCGTGCCGCGAAACAGCGGCAGGCATTTTCCCGCGGCGATATCGGCGAGGTCGCAGGCGGTCCCCCAGAGCGCATCCTGCAGTTCGGGCGCTACACCCATGCCTCGACCTCGCCCTTGACCCGCGGTTCCCGGCCGGCGGTTTCCGCCATCCGGCCCGCAGGGTCAAGGCATCTCGCGTCAGGCCACGTCGCTGAGGACGCGGGCCAGATCGAAGAGCCGGCGCCGCTGCGCCTCCGGGATCGCGTAGTAGGAGCGCACCAGCTCGAGCGCCTCCTTGTCGGCCAGGAGATCGCCGCGCTGGGTCTCGGGAGCGACCGCCACCGTCTCGGCAACGCTCTCCTCGCCGTCGAAGCCTTCGAAGAAGAAGCTGATGCTGACCCCGAGCGCCTGCGCGATGTCCCAGAGCCGGGAAGCGGAGATCCGGTTCATGCCGGTCTCGTACTTCTGGATCTGCTGGAACTTGATGCCGACGATATCGCCCAGCTGCTGCTGGGTCATGCCGACCATCCACCGGCGATGCCGTACGCGCTTGCCGACGTGGACGTCCACAGGATGCTTCATA
Organism: uncultured Rhodovulum sp.; assembly: GCA_964514775.1. Taxonomy (GTDB): domain Bacteria; phylum Pseudomonadota; class Alphaproteobacteria; order Rhodobacterales; family Rhodobacteraceae; genus Amaricoccus. Next base: position 1,794 of record CAZESN010000038.1, on the reverse strand, counting down.
CTCGCTGCTCCGCAATAAACATTGTCACCGAAATCTCTCAAGCAAGACCCGTGCCAACATCGCAAGCCATGGCTGTTGGCCGCTCCCGCTACTCAATCTGGGGTATTCCTGGCCGGATCGACCTTCTGTTTACCACAATCACAGGGTGAGTGACAGGCTCGATGCAAAACCGCAAAGGAGACTCATATACGAATTGCAAAGGCTTTTGCAATTTGCGAATGTCAAGCGTCGGTTTACGAAGGTTAACGGGACTCGCCCTCAGGATGCGGCCTGCCGGGACTGGCGCTTGCGCTCGTGCGGATCTAGCGCCCGCTTGCGCAGCCGGATCGACTTCGGCGTGACCTCGACCAGCTCGTCGTCGGCCACGAAGGCGATGGCCTGCTCCAGCGTCAGCCGCACCGGGGGCGTCAGCACCACCGCCTCGTCCTTGCCCGAGGCGCGGATGTTGGTGAGCTTCTTGCCCTTCAGCGGGTTCACCTCGAGGTCGTTGTCGCGGCTGTGCTCGCCGAGGATCATGCCCGAATAGACCTGCTCGCCCGAACCGATGAAGAACCGCCCGCGGTCCTCGAGGTTGAAGAGCGCGTAGGCGACGCTCACCCCGTCCTCCATCGAGATCAGAACGCCGTTGCGGCGGCCCGGAATCGGCCCCTTGTGCGGCGCCCAGGAGTGGAAGACGCGGTTCAGCACACCGGTGCCGCGGGTGTCGGTCAGGAACTCGCCGTGATAGCCGATCAGGCCGCGCGACGGCACCAGCGCCACGAGCCGGGTCTTGCCGCCCGCGCCCGCACGCATCTCCGAGAGCTCGCCCTTGCGCTGGCTGAGCTTGTCGACCACCACGCCCGAGAATTCCTCGTCGACGTCGACGGTGACCTCCTCGATCGGCTCCAGCCGCTGCCCGTCCTCCTCGCGGAAGAGGACGCGCGGACGCGAGACCGAGAGCTCGAACCCCTCGCGGCGCATGGTCTCGATCAGCACGCCGAGCAGCAGCTCGCCGCGGCCGGCCACGTCGAAGGCCTCGCCGCCGGGGGTGTCGGTCACCCGGATCGCCACATTCGACTCCGCCTCGCGGTAGAGACGCTCGCGGATCACGCGGCTCTGGACCTTGTCGCCGTCGCGGCCGGCGAGGGGGCTGTCGTTGATGCCGAAGGTCGCCGAGATCGTCGGCGGGTCGATCGGGCGCGCCGGAATCGGATCGCTGATCGCGAGGTCCGCGATCGTGTCGGCGACGGTGGCCTTGGTCATGCCGGCGAGGCTGACGATGTCGCCCGCCTCGGCCACGTCGAGCGGCTGGCGCGAGAGGCCGCGGAAGGCGAGGATCTTCGAGATGCGGAAACGCTCGATCTCGCGCCCGTCGCGCGACAGCGCCTTCATCATCTGGCCGGTCCGCACGGTGCCGGTCTCGATCCGCCCGGTCAGCAGCCGGCCGAGGAACGGATCGGCCGCGAGGGTGGTCGCCAGCATCGAGAAGGGCTCGCCGCGATGGGCGACCTGCTTTGGCGCCGGCACATGCGAGATGATCCGGTTGTAGAGCGCCGTGAGGTCCTTGCGCGGGCCGTCGAGCGTGTCGTCGGCCCAGCCGCTGCGCCCCGACGCATAGAGGATCGGGAAGTCGAGCTGCTCGGATGTCGCGTCCAGCGTCACGAAGAGGTCGAACACCTCGTTCAGCGCCCGGTCCGGCTCGGCGTCGGGCCGGTCGACCTTGTTGAGGATCACGATCGGCCGGAGGCCGAGCTGGAGCGCCTTGGAGGTGACGAACTTCGTCTGCGGCATCGGCCCTTCGACGCCGCCGAAGGG
>CAZESN010000037.1:3425-16613 GCA_964514775.1 uncultured Rhodovulum sp. | reverse complement strand
ACACCCTCCAGGAATGGTTCGAGAACGAGGCCGCCGACGGCTTCAACATCCTGCCGCCCTGGCTCCCCACCGCCCTCGACGACTTCGTCGACCTGGTGATCCCGGAGCTCCAGCGCCGCGGCCTCTTCCGCACCGCCTACGAGGGCCGGACCCTGCGCGAGAACCTCGGACTTCCCTTCCCGCAGAACCGCCACGCCACCGCGCGCGCCGCGGCCCGGGCCGCGGAGTGACGCCGATGGCCATGCATTCCGTCAACCCCGCCGCCCCGATCGCCCGCCCCCCCGCCGGTGACGGCGCCACCCTGCGCCGCGGCAGGGCCGCAGCAGCCGCCCTCCTGTCCCGCTACGGACTGCTCGTCGCCTTCCTCGTCCTCTGGCAGGTGGCGAGCACGCGCGGCTGGGTCAGCACCGCGGTCTTCCCGCCGCTCGACGCGATCTTCGCCGCGCTCTGGAAGGGCATCGCCAGCGGCGCGCTCGTCGACGACATCGCGATCAGCCTCCAGCGCTCGGGCATCGCCTTCGGTGCCGCCGTGGCGCTCGGCATCCCGCTCGGCCTCTTCATGGGCCAGATCCCGAGCGTCGAGCGCGCGCTCGACCCGATCCTCCAGCTCTTCCGCCAGACCTCGGCGCTGGCGCTCTATCCGGTCTTCATCCTGCTCCTCGGCCTCGGCGAGGCCTCCAAGGTCTTCGTGATCTTCTGGGCCACGCTGTTCCCGATCCTGCTCGCCACCATCAGCGGCGTGAAGGAGGTGGACCGCAAACTCATCGAGATGGCCCGCAGCTACGGCGCCGCGCGCCTGACCGTCTTCCGGCGCGTGGTCCTGCCGGCCTCGGTGCCCTCAATCTTCGTCGGCCTGCGCCTCTCGGCCACCACCGCGCTCCTCCTGCTCATCGCCGCCGAGATGATCGGCGCCAACAAGGGCGTCGGCTTCCAGGTGATGAACGCCCAGTACAACTTCCAGATCCCGCTCATGTTCGCGGCGATCTTCCTGCTCGCCGTCCTCGGCCTCGCGGCGAACGCCGTGCTGGTCGTGCTCCAGCGCCGGATCTGCCGCTGGTCCGATATCGAACACTGACCCCTGCCCCGCTCCTTCATCCAGAGGAACAACCAGATGACCTTCTCCCTGCGCTCCCTCTCGCTCGCGGCCCTTCTCGCCGGCACCGCGGCCGCCCCGGCCGTCCTCGCCGAGGACGTGACCCTGCGCTTCCTGGCCAGCCACGGCGGCGTCTCGGCCCATGAACTCGCCGAGGAACTCGGCTATTTCGAAGGCACCGGCATCTCGCTCGGCAACCTCGGCTACGCCACCGGCGGGCCCGAGTCGCTGATCGGCCTCGCGGGCGGCAGCCTCGACATCGGCTCGGCGGCCACCTCGGCGGTGCTGAACTCGATCATCGGCGGCAACGACTTCGTCGCCGCCTATCCGTCGAACGGCATCAACGAAGAGACCCAGTCGATCTTCTACGTGCTCGAGGACAGCCCGATCCACGAGATCGGGGACATCGTCGGCAAGACCATCGCGGTCAACACGCTCGGAGCACATCTCGACTACACCGTGCGCGAGGCCCTGCATCAGAACGACCTGCCGCAGAATGCCGCCAACCTCGTCGTGGTGCCCGGCCCCCAGCTCGAGCAGGTGCTGCGCTCGAAGCAGGTCGACGTCTCGGCCTTCGGCTACTGGCAGACCACCTTCGAGGGCGCCGCGCGCGAGGCCGGCGGCATCCGCGCGATCTTCGACGACACCGACGTGCTCGGTGAGATCGCCGGCGGCTTCGTCGTCCTGCGCCGAGACTGGGTCGATGCCCATCCCGACAAGGCCCGGATCTTCGTCGAACAGTCGGCCCGCGCCCTCGACTACGCCCGCGAGAACCTCGAGGAGACCCGCGTGGTCCTCGCACGGGTGCTCGAGGAGCGCGGCGAGAACCCCGAGGTCGCCCAGTACTTCCTCGGCTTCGGCGTCCGCGAGGGCGGCCTTCCGGTCGAGCGCGACATCCAGTTCTGGATCGACGTCCTCGAGCGCGAGGGCCGGCTCGAGCCCGGCGCCCTGAACGCCCGCGACGTCCTGCTCTTTACCGGCGATGTGCCGGTAACCAACTGATGCTGGCCGCACAGGCCGTCCGTGGAGAGGTCACGATCCGTGACCTCTCCCGCTCGTTCCTCCTGAACGGCCAGCCGCTCACCGTCCTGCGCAACCTCAACCTCGCCATCGAGAGCGGCGAGATCCTGGCGATCGTGGGCCCGAGCGGCTGCGGCAAGACGACGCTCCTGCGCATCCTCGCCGGCCTCGATGCGCCGGATTCGGGCGAGGTGCGCATCGACGGCACCCCCGTCCACGGCGTCGGCACCGAGCGCGCGGTGATCTTCCAGGAGCCGCGGCTACTGCCCTGGCTCACCGTGCTCGGCAACGTCGCCTTCGGGCTCGAGGTTCGCGGCACCGCCAAGACCGAGGCCGAGGCGCGGGCGCGGCACTACATCCGCCTCGTCGGCCTCCAGGACTTCGAGGAGGCCTATCCGCGCCAGCTCTCGGGCGGCATGGCCCAGCGGGTCGGCATCGCCCGCGCCCTGACCGTCCAGCCCGAGATCCTGCTGCTCGACGAACCTCTCGGCGCGCTCGACGCCATGACCAAGCTCACCATGCAGGAGGAACTCGTCCGCATCTGGCACGAGGAGAAGGTCACCATGGTTCTCGTCACCCATGATCTCGAGGAGGCGATCTTCCTCGCCGACCGGGTGCTGATCCTGCCCAAGGAGCGGGGCGGGCTGCCGCGCCTGATCAACGTGGCTCTCTCCCGTCCCCGGGATCGCAGCGAGTCCGGGTTCGTGGCCATGCGCCGCCGCCTGATGGCCGAATTCGGCCTCCACTGAGCACCCGGGCGCTCGGCGGGGACCCGATCCTTACCCCATATCTGGTGGCCGGCCCTCTCGGATGGGTTCCGGCCACCAGATATGGGGTTCTGCCATCGTGCAACCGGTCCAAAGGTTGACAAGGATTGCCATCGGGTTAACCGCCCCATCATATCTCTTATAAATCAATGCTTTAATGGAATTCGCACGCGTGCGAATCCTGCCTTTTCGGCAAGGGACGAGGCGGGCAGAGCCGCCCCCCGCCCGGCCGGCCTCGGCTGGACACCCCCGGCCCCATGGCGCATGATGCGGCCTCCCCCGCACCCGCTGGACGTTGCCGTGCCCGCCTTCGATCCTTCACCCAACGCCTCGGCCGTATTTCCCCTGCTGATCGGCACCAGGGCGAACGATGCGCCGGGGTTGTCCGGGCGCTGAGCCCCGGACAACCCGGACCATCCGTCTGACACTGGCATTGGATCGGGCAGGCCCCCGCACGGGTGCCGCCTGACGGGGGACAAGCATGTCTATCTGGACCGAACTGGCACGCGCCGGCCTTCCCGCCGGCGACGAGATCCTGCTGCGGCAGAAGGGCGCGATCTACGAGATCCGCTTCAACGGCTTCGAGCTGATGGCCAACGTCAACCACCGCTCCGAGACGGTTCTCGCCGAGCGCACGCTGCGCCTCCACGACAGCGCCTCGGCAAAGATCCTGATCGGCGGCCTCGGCATGGGCTTCACCCTCGCGGCGGCCCTGGCGATGCTCGATGCCGAGGCGGAGGTGACCGTCTGCGAGATCGTCCCCGAGATCGTCGCCTGGAACCGCGAGCATATCGGCCATCTCGCCGGGCATCCCCTGCGCGATCCGCGGGTGCGCACCTTGGTCGCGGACGTCTCCGACGTGCTCGCCGCCCATGAGGCCGCCTGGGACGTGATCCTCATGGATACCGACAACGGCCCCGACATCGCCGTACGCGCGGAGAATGAGGGTATCTATGCCGGCGGCGGCCTGACGGCGGTCCGCAGGGCCCTGCATCCCGGCGGGATCGCGAGCTTCTGGTCGGCCACCGCCTCGGAGAGCTTCGAGCGGACCCTCGACGCCCAGCCCTGGAGCTGGCGGCGCGACGACATCCAGCTCGTCGGCGGCCGCGCGGACGCCTTTCACCACATCTACTTCGCCAGCGAGAACGCCGCCCGCATCGGGCTGCGGGACCCGGCCCTCCCCGAGCTCAGGCGAGGCACCGGCTCAGGAAGGCTCCCGCGCGATCAAGCGCGCGGTCGGCTTCCGGCAGCCGCCCCTGGTGCATCTGCCAGACGTGCGGCACCGAAGGCTCCATCTCGAGCGTGACCGCCACCCCCTCCGCGCGCAGCCGCGCCGCCATCGCCACCGCATCGTCGCGCAGTACCTCGGCCCGGCTCGCCTGGACGAGGACCGGCGGCGCGCCCGCGAACCGGCCGAAGACCGGCGAGACCCGGGGATCGCGGGGATCGGCGCCGCCGAGATAGAGGTCGCGGATCTCCGCGAACCGGCGCACAGGGATCAGCACGTCGCGCCGCGCCATCGTCTCGAGGCTCGCGGCGCCGCCGGTCATGTCCGCCCAGGGGCTGAACACGACCACGCCCGCGGGCGGTGGCAGGCCGGCTTCGAGCAGCACGTGCAGCGCGGCGAGGGCCAGCCCCCCCCCGGAGCTGTCGCCGCCGAGAAGGAGGCGCCGGGGATCGACGCCGTCTTCCAGAAGCCCGGCATAGACCGCCCCCGCGTCATCGAGCGCCGCCGGAAACGGATGCTCGGGCGCAAGCCGGAAGCCGGGGATGACCGCCCCGGCCCCGGCCCGCCCGGCGAGTGCCGCGACCATCGGCGCATGGGTCCGCGGCGAGCCGATGCAATGGGCGCCGCCGTGGAGCCAGAGAAGCACCGGTGCGCCCTCCGGGGCCTTGATCCGCAGCGCGGGCACGCCGCCGATGGATGCCGCCTGCGGGGACGCGCCGGGCGGCATGCGGAAATGCCGGGCCTGCGCGTCCATGCGGACCCTGGCGCGGGCGAAATCGGTCTCGCGCGCGAGATACGGCCGCTCGACGAAGCGCAGGTAGAAGTTGAGCGCGGCGAGCTGCCAGCTCACCCGGCCCGCCGCCGCTCGATCGCCTCCCAGATCTTCGCGGTGACGTTGATCCCGTCGAACCGCTCGAGTTCCTGGATGCCGGTGGGAGAGGTCACGTTGATCTCGGTCAGCCAGTTCCCGATCACGTCGATGCCGACGAAGATCTGCCCCTTCTCGCGCAGGAGCGGACCGATGCGGGCGCAGATCTCGCGGTCGCGGTCGGTCAGCTCGACCTTCATCGGCGTGCCGCCCACATGCATGTTGGAGCGCGTCTCGCCGGGCTGGGGAACCCGGTTGATGGCGCCGACCACCTCGCCATCGACCAGGATCACCCGCTTGTCGCCGGCCGAGACGTCCGGCAGGAACTTCTGGACGATCAGGGGCTCGCGGTTGATGCCGGTGAAGAGCTCGTAGAGCGAGCTGAAATTGCGGTCGTTGGGGTCGAGCCGGAACACGCCGGCGCCGCCGTTGCCGTAGAGCGGCTTCATGATCACGTCGCCATGGCGGTCCTTGAAGGCGCGCAGCGTCGCCATGTCGCGGGCGATCGTGGTGGGCGGCGTCAGGTCGGGGAAGGTCAGGACCAGCAGCTTCTCGGGGTAGTTGCGCACCCAGAAGGGGTCGTTCACGACCAGCGTCCGGGGATGGATGCGCTCGAGGATATGGGTGGTGGTGATGTAGCCCATGTCGAAGGGCGGGTCCTGGCGGAGCCAGACCACGTCCCAGTCGGCGAGATCGACGACCGTCTCCTCGCCGAGGGTGAAATGGTCGCCCTCGACCCGGCGCACCTCGACCGGCCAGCCACGGGCGGTCACGCGGCCCTCGTCGAGCGCCAGCTTGTCGGGGGTGTAGTAGAAGAGCGTGTGCCCGCGGGCCTGCGCCTCCTCCATGATGCGGAAGGTCGAATCCCCCCGGATGTTGATCGACTGGATCGGGTCCATCTGGACGGCGACTTTCAGGCCCATGCAGGCGCTCCCCGGAAATGCTCTGTCGGGGCCCACATGACTGCGCGGGCCGGTCCTTGGCAAGGCCGACCGAACAGGCCGGCGGCCGGATGCCTTCGCCCGCCGCCACCCCGGAATCGCGGATTCGCACGCGTGCGAATCCATATCAACATGATGATTTAAAACGGAAATCCTATTTCCGTTAACCGCATGGCAACCTCTGGCAACCTTTGGGCGGGAGACGCGGCGCGGCGTCACCATATATAGGGGCGGCACGCGCCTGCGGCGGCCCCGCCCCCCGGATATGGGGTAACCCTTTTCCCCGCCCGGCCGGAACCGCGCAGGACGGTGCCCGCGGGCGGCGCGCGGCCATTGCCCACCGCCGCCCCGGCGCGCTAATCAGGGCCGGACGAGCCAGAGCCCCGGAGCCGCGCCATGACCATTCCCGCCCCCGAGACCATCGAGGTGACCTCGACCCGCATCGCCTGCGACGGCGGCGTCGGCGCGCTCGGCCATCCCCGCGTCTGGCTGACGATCGATCCCGAGAAGGGGTTCGTCGAATGCGGCTATTGCGATCGCAGGTACGTGCTGAAGCCGGGCGCCGCCCCGGACCATCACTGACATGGCCGACGGCGGCTTCGGACGCGGCCATCACCTCCAGCTGATCGACGGCTCGGGCTATATCTTCCGCGCCTATCACGCGCTGCCGCCGCTCACCCGCAAGTCCGACGGCCTGCCGATCGGGGCGGTCGCGGGCTTCTGCAACATGGTGTGGAAGCTGCTGGAGGAGACCAAGGGGTCGGAAGCGCCGACGCATCTCGCCGTCATCTTCGACCATTCGTCGCACACGTTCCGCAACGAGATCTATCCGGCCTACAAGGCCCATCGCCCCGAGCCGCCCGAGGACCTGCGGCCGCAGTTCAGCCTGATCCGCGACGCGACCCGGGCCTTCTCGCTGCCCTGCATCGAGCAGCAGGGCTTCGAGGCCGACGACATCATCGCGAGCTATACCGACGTGGCGCAGAAGGCCGGCGCGCGGGTGACGATCATCTCGTCCGACAAGGACCTGATGCAGCTCGTCGGACCCGGGGTCGAGCTGCTCGACACGCTGAAGAACCGCCGCATCGGCCCCGACGAGGTGATGGAGCGCTTCGGCGTCCGCCCCGACCAGGTGATCGAGGTGCAGGCACTGGCGGGCGATTCGATCGACAACGTGCCCGGCGCGCCCGGCATCGGCGTGAAGACCGCCGCACAGCTTCTGGCGGAATACGGCGATCTCGACACGCTGCTCGCCCGGGCCGGGGAGATCCGCCAGCCCAAGCGCCGCGAGACGCTGATCAACCATGCCGAGCAGATCCGCCTCTCGCGCGAGCTGGTCACGCTGAAGCGCGACATGGACCTGCCCGAGCCCTTCGAGGCGCTGGAGGTGCGCGACCCGGAGCCCGAGAAGCTGCTCGCCTTCCTGACCGGGATGGAGTTCCGCACCCTCTCGGCCCGCGTCGCCGACCGGCTGGGCGCCGATGCGCCGATCATCGTCGCGCGCGCCCGCAAGGAGGCAGCACCCGATACCGCCGCCACGCCATCGGGTGCCGCGGGTCCCGCCATCCCCGAGCTGCCGCCGATCGACGCGGCCGCCTATGTGACGATCCGCGACGCCGGGACGCTGCGCGACTGGATCGCCCGCATCTTTGAGCGCGGGATCGTGGCTGTCGACACCGAGACCACCGGCCTCGACGAGATGCGCGCGGATCTCGTCGGCATCTCGATCGCCACCGGCCCGAATCAGGCGGCCTATATCCCGCTCGGCCATACCTCGGGCGAGGACGACCTCTTCGGTCAGGACCGGCGGGCCGAGGGCCAGATGGACATGGCCGAGGCGCTGGCGCTCCTGAAGCCGGTGCTGGAGGATCCGGCGGTCCTCAAGATCGGCCAGAACCTGAAGTACGACGCGAAGATCCTGGCGCGGCTCGGCATCCGTCTCGCGCCCTTCGACGACACGATGCTGATCTCCTACGTGCTGCATGCGGGGCTGCACGGGCACGGGATGGACCATCTGTCGGAGGCCTATCTCGGGCACAAGGCGATCCCGATCAAGGAGCTGATCGGCGCGGGCAAGTCGGCGATCACCTTCGACCGGGTGCCCATCGAGAAGGCGGCTCCCTATGCCGCCGAGGATGCGGATGTCACCTGGCGGCTCTGGGCGACCCTGAAGCCGCAGCTGCCGTTCGCGCATGTGACGCGGGTCTATGAGACGCTGGAGCGGCCGCTGGTGCCGGTGCTCGCCGAGATGGAGATGCACGGGGTCAAGGTCGACCGCGACCAGCTCTCGCGGCTCTCGGGTCTGTTCGCGCAGAAGATGGCGGGGCTGGAGGAGGAGATCCACCGGCTCGCAGGCGGGCGGTTCAACGTCGGATCCCCGAAGCAGCTCGGCGAGGTGCTCTTCGACCAGATGGGCCTCGAGGGCGGCAAGAAGGGCAAGACCGGCGCCTATGCCACCGGGGCCGACGTGCTCGAGACCCTGGCCGCGCAGGGGCACGACCTGCCGGCGCGGGTGCTCGACTGGCGCCAGCTCTCGAAGCTGAAGTCGACCTATACCGACACGCTGCAGCAGGCGATCAACCCCGACACCGGGCGCGTCCATACCTCCTATTCGATCGCGGGCGCCGCGACCGGGCGCCTCGCCTCGACCGACCCGAACCTCCAGAACATCCCCGTGCGCACCGAGGAGGGCCGGCGCATCCGCGAGGCCTTCATCGCCGAGCCGGGCAACGTGCTGGTCAGCCTCGACTATTCCCAGATCGAGCTCAGGATCCTCGCCCATATCGCCGATATCCCGGCGCTGAAGGAGGCCTTCGCCGAGGGGCTCGACATCCATGCGATGACCGCGTCGGAGATGTTCGGCGTGCCGATCGAGGGGATGGATCCGATGATCCGTCGCCAGGCGAAGGCGATCAACTTCGGGGTGATCTACGGGATCTCGGCCTTCGGCCTCGCCAATAACCTGCGCATTCCGCGCGATCAGGCGAAGAAGTTCATCGACACCTATTTCGAGCGTTTCCCCGGCATCCGCGAGTACATGAACGCGACCGTCGCCTTCGCCAAGGCGCATGGCCATGTCGAGACGCTGTTCGGGCGGCGCATCCATACTCCGGAGATCAACGCCAAGGGCCCGACCGCCGCCTTCGCCGGGCGCGCGGCGATCAACGCGCCGATCCAGGGCACCGCCGCCGACATCATCCGCCGCGCGATGATCCGCATGCCCGGGGCGATCCGCGGCATGCCGGCGCGGATGCTGCTGCAGGTCCATGACGAGCTGCTCTTCGAGGTGGAGGCAGGCGCGGCCGACGAGGTGATCGCGGCGGTGACGGCGGTGATGGAGGGCGCCGCCCTGCCGGCGGTCGAGCTTGCCGTGCCGCTGGTGGTGGATGCGGGCCGCGGGCCGAGTTGGGCGGCCGCGCACTGATCCGCCACCCGGCGCCGGCAGTCTCCTTCTTGCAAAATGCGGCAGAACCGGCGTACCGGTTGCGGAACCGGCGCAGCGCGCCCGGCTGCGCGACCCTGTGACAGGCGCCGCGGCCCCGCCAGCCACGCCCTCCCCCCGATCCCGATTCCGATCGTCCGAGGAGTTGCGGAATGATGCGCTATCACCACCAGTTCACCGGACAGACCGAGGGCATCCGGCCGACCGCGCCCGTCCGGTGGCGCGGGCTCGACGGGCTGATGGGGGTGTTCTGGGAGGCCGAGGGCGATGCCGGCGGGCGGGGATATTACGTCTCGGCCAATCCCAGGGTCAGCGTGTTCTTCACCAATGTCTCGTCGATACGGGTGGCCAACCGCGACAGCGCGGTGCCGCGGACCGGGCGGCCGATGGGGCGCGCCTTCTACGTCCCGGCCGGGGTGCCGATGTGGACGTCGTTCACCGCCTCGCTGAGCTTCTCGCATGTGGACATCCACCTGAACCCCGAGCGGATGGTGCAGCTTCTGGCACCGGCGATCGGCCGGGGGGCGGCGCTGGAGGTCCTGGGCCAGCCGGTCGAGCTCGAGGAGACGCAGGACCTGGAGCTGCTGGCGCGGCTTCTGGTCGGCGAGATCACCGCGCCGCGGCGGCATGGCCTCCATGCGGAGAGCCTGGCGGGGAGCCTGGTGACGGGGGTGCTCGACCTCGACCGGGCGGGCGGGGCCGGCCGCGAGGACGGACGGCTCACCCGCAGGCAGATGCGCAAGGTCGTCGCCGCCTTCGAGGGCGCCGGGGGGCGGCGGCTGAGGGTCGCCGAGATGGCGGCGGCGGTGAACCTCTCCGAGAGCTGGTTCTCGCATGTCTTCAAGAACACCACCGGCCTGACGCCGCTCCAGTGGCAGCTTCGGCAGCGGGTGCGTCTGGCGCAGGAGCTTTTCGCCGACAGCACGCTGAGCATCGCCGAGATCGCCGACCATCTCGGCTTCTCGGACCAGGCGCATCTGACCAAGGTCTTCCGGCAGTTCATCGGCGAGACGCCCGCCGCCTGGCGGCGCAACCGGCAGGCCGGCTGAGACCGCGTCCCGGCAGGTCCCGGGACGCAGTGGTATCGTGGGCCCCGCCCGGTGGCAGGCGGGGCCCGGCAAGCCTACCAAGTGTAGCGCAGCGCTGCCGTGATGGTGCGGCCGGGGTTGTAGTAGTCGGCCGTTCCGCTCCCGACGACATGCTGGTTGTCGAAGAGGTTGCTCACGTTCACCGCGAGCCCCGCCTTCTCGGTCACCGCATAGGTGAAGGCCGCATCGACGAGCGTCGTCGCCTCGCTCCGGCCGTTGTTGTTCGCGTCGGTGAAGTAGTAGGAGCCGACGTAGCGGGCCCCCACCCCGAAGGTCATGTCGCCGCGCGCGCCGGCACCGGGGAGGGTGTAGGTTCCCCAGAGCGAGGCCATGTGCTGGGGTGTCGAGGCGAATTCGTTGCCCTCGACATCCGCGCCACGGATCGGTGCCGAGCGGACGATCTCGGAGTCCATGTAGGAATAGCCGCCGATGAGGGTGAAATTCTCGTAGACCTCGGCCTTGCCCTCGATCTCGAAGCCGCGGACGTTGGTCTCGCCGATGAGCTGGCGCTCGATCACGCCGTTGTCCATCACCACCGGCACGGTGATGTCGTTGCGGGTCAGGTCGTAGACCGCCGCCGTGATGATCGCGTTCAGCCCGGCCGGCTCGTATTTGACGCCGATCTCGTACTGCTCGCCGCGCTCGGGCTCGACGCCGATCGAGGGCGGCGCGACGGATTCGACATAGCTTGCATAGGCCGAGACCTGGTCGGTGACCTTGTAGGTCAGGGCGCCGCGCAGGGAGGATTCCGAGAAGTCGTCGCTGTCGTCATAGGCGACTCCGTAGTCGTGCCCCTTGCTGGCGAGGTCGAGCCAGTCGTGACGGGCCCCGACCGTCAGGATGACCCGATCGGCGAAGAGCAGGTTCTGCTGGATGAACACCGACTTCGTCTCGTGATCGTTGTCGCGCTCGCTGTAGGGCGAGATGCCGGTCGGCGCGCCGCTGAAGACCGGGTCGGCGATGTCGATCGGGGCGGCGGCGCCATAGAAGGAACTCGCCGTTGTCGAGGCGTCGCGGAACTCGGCCCCGACGACGGTGCTGCTGTCCACCGTCCCGAAGCGGGTGTCGTATTTCAGGACGACATTGCCGATCAGCTCCTCCGCGGTGCTGTCCGAGCCGAAATAGAAGCGGTCGAGCATGGTGCCGGTCCGGCCCGCGTAGTCGTAGAGGTAGATATAGCCGAAATCGTCCTCAAGGTCGCTGTAGCGCAGGTGGGACTGGAGGCTCAGCCCGTTGCCGAACTCGTGCGAGAGCATGGCGGTGATCGTGTGGCGCTCGACGTCGTGATAGTTGAAGTCGGGCTCGCCGAAGAACCGGCTGCGGCTGTATTCGCGATCCATTGGATAGCCGCCGCTGTTGGGCGTCGAATCCTGTTCCAGATAGTCGTAGACGAGCGAGAACCGGGTATCGCCCGTGGGCGCCCAGGTGACGCCGCCCATGAAGAAGTTCTGGTCGTCCCGGGAATAGTCGTATTCGCGCTCGGCGTCGCGGACCTGGCCGGTCAGGCGATAGGCGACGCTGCCCTCGGCGTTCAGCGTGTCGCCGAAGTCGAAGCCGAACTCGGCGTGATCGAAGGAGCCGCCCTTGGCATAGGCCTCGCCGAACCGCTCGAACCGCGGCATCTTGCTGACGAAGTTCACCGAGCCGCCCGGGTCCGACGGACCGAAGAGGGTCGAGTTCGCGCCCTTGAGCACCTCGACCCGCTCATAGGCGTAGGGTTCCTCGCGCACGCCGCGCATCGTCCCGAGCGTCAGCCCGTCGCGGTAGGTCGAGGCCTGGAAGCCGCGCACGAGGTAGTAGTCGTTACGGTCGTCGGTGCCGTAATAGTCGGTGACGATGCTCGGGGTGTACTGAAGCACCTCCTCGACGGTGGTGGCATTGCGGTCCCGGATCTCCCGCTGGGTGATCACCGAGACCGAGGCGGGCGTGTCGAGGACGCTGGTGGCGACCTTGCCGCCCACCCAGAGCTCGCGGGCCACGATCGAGCGCGCGTCGTCGTCGGCCGGCGCATTGGCATTCACGAGGATCGGCGAAAGCCGGAACGTCCCCTCGGGGACCTCCACCGCCATGGCCTCGTCGGCCAGCGGGTCCGCGTCGTCCTGCGCGAGGGCGGCGACCGACATGGCGGTCAGGGCGGTGCATCCGAGCAGCATCCGGGTCAGATGGCGGCGGGGTCGGGGCTGATAGGCTCTGGTTTCGGTGTCCATTCTGCGTTCCACACGTATGGTTTCTTGCGCTCGCTGACCGATACGCGCCGCGCGCGAACCCGTTTGCTGCCCTTCGTTCAGGTGAGTGATCTCCGTAGCGTCCCCCCTTCGGGGGCGCTCACGGACAGCCGAAACCGCGTCCGCGAGGACCGGAGTTCTCCACTCTGCGGGGCAGATCATAGCCCGGGCCGGGCAATGGGTATTGTATATTCCGACTGTTATTGTCGGAAATCATGGAAGGCTGCGGTGGAGCCCCTTTCCGGCGGCTGCATCGGCTTGACGCCAACCGGGGAAGATGAAAGGTCGACGAAAAAGCTCGCCTTTGCCCGTCCCAGCAGGGAGACGCCGGAATGACGCCGTTCCACCAGATCTGCCGCGCGCTCGTCATCGGAGCCGGCCTCGTCCTCGCCTCCGGTCCCGCCGGCGCGCAGGACTTCCCGCTCACCATCCCCCATGCCTTCGGCGAGACGACCATTCCCGAGCGGCCCGTGCGGGTGGCGACCGTGGCCTGGGCGAACCACGAGGTTCCGCTCG
>CAZESN010000037.1:0-3415 GCA_964514775.1 uncultured Rhodovulum sp. | reverse complement strand
CCGCCACCCAGGGCAGACGCCGTCGCCGTCGTCGTCACCGAAATTGGCCCGCGCGAACCACGAGGTTCCGCTCGCGCTCGGCGTGGTCCCGGTCGGGTTCGCGCGGGCCAATTTCGGTGACGACGACGGCGACGGCGTCCTGCCCTGGGTGGCGGAGCGGCTGGACGAGCTCGGCGCCGCGGTGCCGCCGCTCTTCGACGAGGGCGACGGCATCGACTTCGAGGCGGTGGCGGCGACCGAGCCCGACGTGATCCTTGCCGCCTATTCCGGCCTCAGCCCCTCCGACTACGAGACGCTGAGCAAGATCGCCCCGGTGATCGCGTATCGCGACGGTCCCTGGGCGACCGACTGGCGCGAGATGATCCGCCTCAACGCCGCCGGTCTCGGCATGGCCGCCGAGGGCGAGGCGCTGATCGGCCGGATCGAGGGCGAGATCGCCGGGGTGACCGCGCGGTACCCCGAGATCGCCGGCAAGACGGCGATGTTCGTCACCCACCTCGACATCCGCGACCTCAGCGTCGTCCGGTTCTACACCGCGAACGACACGCGGGTGAAATTCCTGGCCGATCTCGGGCTTGCGACGCCGCAGAGCGTTCTGGAGGTCAGCACGCCGGGCCGCTTCGCCGGCGAGACCAGCGCCGAGCGAGTCAACGAATTCGCGGATGTGGACATCGTCATCACCTACGGCCAGATGGCGCTCTTCGACGCGGTGAAGCGCAATCTCCTGACCTCGCGGATGAAGTCGGTCGAGAGCGGGGCGGTGGTCCTGCTCGACAACGATCCGGTGGGGACCGCCGCCAACCCGACGCCGCTCTCGATCTCCTGGGTGCTCGAGGACTATGTCGAGCGCCTCGCCGAGGCCGCGCGCAACGTCCCATGACGGCGGCCGCCGCCCCCCTCCCCCGGCGACACGGGGATCGCGCGCGGATCGCCTGGCTTGGCGCTGGGTTCGCGGCGCTTGCCGTCGCCTGCGCCCTGTCGCTGGCGTTCGGATCGCGCGAGGTCGGCTGGGAGGACATCTCCGGCGGCCTTCTCGGCCGGGTCGACACGATCGGCCAGGCGGTGGTGGCCGTGCGCGTGCCGCGCACGATCCTCGCCGCGCTCGCCGGGGCGGCGCTGGGGCTCGCCGGCGCGGTCATGCAGGGCGTCACCCGCAATCCGCTGGCCGATCCGGGCATCCTCGGCGTCAACGCGGGTGCGGCCATGGCGGTCGTGATCGGCATCGCCTGGTTCGGGATGCACACGCTGCACGCCTTCCTCTGGGTCGCGATCCTCGGCGCCGGCCTCGCGGCGATATTTGTCTATGCCATCGGCTCGCTCGGGCGCGGCGGCGCGACGCCGCTGAAGCTCGCGCTCGCCGGCGCCGCGACCTCGATCGCCGCCGCATCCTTCACCACCGCGCTCATCCTGCCCCGCGCCGACATCGCGGGCGGGGTGCGCTCCTGGCAGGTCGGGGGCGTCGGCGGGGCGAGCTTCGAGGGCATCCTGCCGGCCCTGCCCTTCCTCGGCGCGGGCTTTGGGATCAGCCTGATGTCGGCGCGCGGGTTGAACCTGCTCGCGCTCGGGGACGAGGCGGCCGCCGGCCTCGGCGCCCGGGTGGCGCGATCGCGCGCGGCGGCGGCGCTCGGGGCGATCCTGCTCTGCGGCGCGGCGACGGCGGCCTGCGGGCCGATCGGGTTCGTCGGGTTGATGGTGCCGCATCTCTGCCGGCTGCTGGTCGGCGTCGACCACCGCTGGCTGCTGCCGTTCTCGGCGCTGGCGGGCGCGATCCTCCTGATCGCCGCCGACGTGCTCGGCCGGATCGTCGCGCGCCCCGGCGAGCTCGACGTCGGGATCGTCACCGCCTTCCTCGGCGCGCCGGTCTTCATCTGGATCGTCCGGCAGCGAAGGATCCGTGACCTGTGATGGCGGTTCCGAGTGATCGCGCCGGTCGCAGGGACCGGATGATGCGAGGCATTGCCTCGCCCCGGTCCACGGCTGGAGGGCGTGAGCCCGGAGGCCGTCCCCTTCCTCAATGGAGGTCGGCGACGATCGGGATCGTGACGCGCCTGACTGGGCGGGCGCGGAACGCGCCTGCCGGGGGCAGGCAGGCGCGTCACGATTTGCCACGGGTCAAATCGTGCAGGGAAAAGACGCGCGCCTCCCGTCACCCTCAGGCGGGGCCGGCATGACCGCCGCTGCCGACCCCTCCCTCGTCCTGAGGGTCGCGGCGCTGCGTCATGGCCGTGCGCGCCGGCGCCGGGGCCTTGGGATCCTGCTCGTGGCGCTCGTCGCGGCGGGGCTTGCCGTCACGCTCAGCCTCGGCCAGTCGCTGACGCCCCCGGGCGACGTGCTGCGCATCCTCGCCGGCGGGGACGTACCCGGCGCGACCTTCGCCGTGCGCGAGCTGCGCCTGCCGCGCGCCCTTCTCTCGATCCTCGCGGGCATGAGCTTCGGCCTCGGCGGCGCCGCCTTCCAGACGATGCTGCGCAATCCGCTGGCGAGCCCCGACATCATCGGCATCAGCTCGGGCGCGAGCGCCGCGGCGGTCTTTGCCATCGTCATCCTCGGCTGGAACGGCCCCGCGGTCTCCGTCCTCGCCGTCACCGCCGGCCTCGGCGTGGCGCTCGCCATATACCTCCTGTCCTGGCGGGGCGGGGTTGCCGGGGCGCGGCTCATCCTCGTCGGCATCGGCATCTCGGCCATGCTCGACAGCATCATCGCCTATGTGCTGTCGAAGGCCCCGGCCTGGACCCTCCAGGACGCGCTGCGCTGGCTGACCGGCAGCGTCAACGGCGCGACGCTGGCCCAGTCGCTGCCCGTCCTCCTCGCCCTCGCCGTCTTCGGCGGGCTTCTGCTCAGCCGTGCCCGCGATCTCGAGGCGCTGCGCCTCGGCGACGACACCGCCGCCGCACTCGGCGTCGCGCTCGGGCGGACGCGGGCGCTGGTCGTGGTCGCCGCCGTCGGCCTGATCGCGGTCGCCACCGCGGCCGCGGGACCGATCGCCTTCGTCGCCTTCCTCTCCGGGCCGATCGCCGCGCGGGTGATGGGCTCGGGCCGCGCGCCGCTGGTCGCCGCGGCGCTGATCGGAGCGCTTCTCGTCCTCTTCGGCGACTATGTCGGGCAGTTCCTGCTGCCCGGCCGCTATCCGGTCGGCATCGTCACCGGCGCGCTCGGCGCCCCCTATCTTCTCTACCTGATCGTCCGGGCGAACCGGAGCGGAGGCATGGCGTGACGATCCGTACCCTCATTGCCGAGGACCTGCTGGCCGGCTATGGCGACCAGGCGATCCTGCGGCGCCTCAGCCTCGACATCCCGCCCGGGCGGATCACCGCGATCGTCGGCGCCAACGCCTGCGGCAAGTCGACGCTCCTGCGCTGCCTCTCGCGGCTGCTCGTGCCCGAGCGCGGCCGGGTGCTGCTAGACGGCCACTCGG
>CAZESN010000036.1:16511-16878 GCA_964514775.1 uncultured Rhodovulum sp. | reverse complement strand
CGCATCGCCCGCTGCACCTCGTAGAGCGCTCGCCTCATGCATCTTCTCCCGTGACCATCGCGCGCAGCCGCGCCAGTTCCGACATCGCGTGCGCGGTGAGCCGCAGCATCGGGCGGCGGGGATCCCGCATGTCCACGACCATCAGGTCGCGCTCCAGCAGCCCCTCGGCGACCTGCATGGCCATGACGCGCGCCAGCACCATCGCCGCCTCCTGCTCGGGCAGCCGGATCACCTGGTCGCGGTCGAGCACCAGGTCCCAGCGCCGCTCTCCCATGCGCACGAGCCCGCGCACCCGGTTGCGGATCGGCCAGGCCGCCTCGAGGATCGCCAGCGCCTCGGGCACCGCGTCCTCGGCGCCGCTGCCGGC
>CAZESN010000036.1:0-16501 GCA_964514775.1 uncultured Rhodovulum sp. | reverse complement strand
CGATCAGCGGAAGGTCGGGGCGGCGCAGGCGGCTGTCGACCTCGGCCACCCGCACGCCGCGATGATCGAGCAGCTCGATCGCATCCGCGCTGCGCCAGACGACCACCGGCACGCGCTCGATCGCGCGGATCTCCAGGACGCCCGAGGGCAGGGCGCGCACCCGCGCCCGCTCCACCGCGTCGAGCGATTCGATACGGTCGCGCACCGAGGCCACGTTCACCTCGAGGCTCGATGCGGGCAGGCTGACGAAGGCCGCAACCCGCAGCTGCTCAGCCAGGTCCTCGCTCACGTCCGGCGTCTCGATCCGGGTGATCATGAACTGCGGCTGGGTCACGATCGCCGAGCGGACGGACTCGACCGCCGCCGCCACCCTTCCGCGCAGGTCGAGCTCCGAGCTCAGCGTCCAGGCCGCGAGCACGCCCGCGACCATCGGCACCCCGAAGTTCGCCAGCCGCCGGAACCCCGGGCGCAGCCAGAGCCGCGTCAGCCGGTAGCGCAGGCGCGAAGGCGCCGGATCGCGCCGCACCGGGACCTTCACCGGGAGCACGAGGCGTCCTCCACCATCCAGCGCACAAGCGCACCGAAGGACATGCCGCCATGCGCCGCCTGCTCCGGCGCCAGTGACGTGGGCGTCATACCCGGCTGTGTGTTGACCTCCAGCAGGTAGAGGCCCGCGAGCCCGCGCGCCTCGTTCCAGCGGAAGTCGGTGCGGCTGAGGCCACGGCAGCCGAGCGCCCGGTGCGCGCGGAGGGCATGGTCGAGACACGCCGCCTCGATCTCGGCCGGGATCTGGGCCGGAATGACGTGACGCGACCCGCCGGGCGCATACTTGGCGTGATAGTCGTACCAGCCGTCGGTGATGATGTCCGTCACCGCCAGCGCCCGGTCACCCATCACGGTGGTCGTGAGTTCGCGGCCCGCGACATACTCCTCGACCAGCAGCACCTCTGGCATGTCGTCGGCCACCTGCGCCGGTCCGTTCGCGCCCTCGATCACCAGGTAGACGCCGACCGACGAGCCCTCGTCGTTCGGCTTGACCACATAGGGCGGGGGCAGGGGATGAGAGGCGCGCACCTCGGCCTTGGCCGCGAGGCGTCCATTCACCACCGGCAGGCCGGCGGCGGCCAGCACCTGCTTGGCGCGGGTCTTGTCCATGGCGAGCGCCGAGGCCAGCACGCCCGAATGCGTGTAGGGGATCTGCAGCCACTCGAGGATGCCCTGCACGCAGCCATCCTCGCCCCAGCGTCCGTGCAGTGCATTGAAGGCGACATCAGGCTTCTCGCGGGCCAGAACCTGCGCGAGGTCCGGCCCGGCGTCGATCTCGACGACCTCGAATCCCTCGTTCCGCAGCGCAGCCACGCATTCGGCGGCAGTGGCGAGCGACACCTCGCGCTCGGCCGAACGGCCGCCCTTAAGGACCGCGATGCGGGCTGGTGTCCTGCTCGACATGCCCGCCTCAAATTCAAGCCCGCGGCCGTTGACGGCCTTGTCGGGTCACGCGTGCCGGATTCAGCTCCGGCCTATCCGCATGATTTCCCACTCTAGCGCTATTCCGCTGGTTTCGAAAACCTTTTTTCGCACCATCTCGCCGAGATTTTCCAGATCGGCGGCTTTCGCCCCTCCGGTGTTGATCATGAAGTTCGCATGCAGCGGCGACATCTGTGCTCCACCCAGGGTTGCGCCGCGCAATCCGGCGTCCTCGATGAGCTTCCAGGCCTTCAGGTCGTGCACGTCGTCGGCGCGCCCCGTGGAGGAGAAGCCGGCCGGATTGCGGAAGGTCGAGCCCGCGGTGCGCTCCTTGGTCGGCTGGGTCGCGTCGCGCTTCGCGAGCTGCGCCTCCATCTGGGCTGCGAGCGCCTCGGGCGCGCCCAGGGGGCCGCGCAGGGTGACCTCGGTGACGATCATGCCCTCGGGCAGGGCGCTCGAGCGGTAGGCAAAGCCCATGTCCTCGGGCCCGAGCTCCACCCGGCGACCGTCGCGCCCGATCGCGCGGGCCGAGACGAAGGCATCGGCGACGTAGCTGCCGTAGCAGCCGGCATTCATCCGCACCGCCCCGCCGATCGCACCGGGGATGGTGCGCAGGAAGGTAAGGTCCACCCCCGCCTCGGCGGCCCGGCGCGCGACATGCGCGTCGAGCGCCGCGGCGCCGGCGACGACCGTGTCGCCCTCGGCCCGGATGGCGTTGAAGCCGCGCCCGAGCCGGATCACCACGCCCGCGATGCCGCCGTCGCGCACGATCAGGTTCGAGCCGACGCCTACGGGCGTCACCGGCACCCCGGCAGGCAGGACCGCCAGAAAGTCGGCGAGATCGTCCTCGTCGGCGGGCTGGAACAGCCAGTCCGCCGGGCCGCCGACCCTGAGCCAGGTGAGGTCGGCCATCGGGCGGTCCGGCGTGAGCGTGCCGCGGACAGCCGGCATGAGGGGGGCGGGTGTGTCATCCATGCCCCTGCTATGGCCGGCGTTCGAGGGCTTCGCAAGCCGCGTTGCGGGACCGCCGGGTTCCGGGCAATCTTCCGCGGTCGATCAGGGAGACCCGTGGATGCTGCGCGTACTGACCCTTCTCTTCCTCTGTCAGCTCGCGGGCGAGACCGCCGTGCGCTGGGTCGACCTGCCGTTCCCGGGGCCGGTGCTCGGGATGGGGCTCCTGCTCGCGGTGCTGGTGGCGCGCGGCGGGACATGGGCCGAGCTCGATGCGGTCTCGGACACGATCCTGCGCAACTTCTCGCTTCTGTTCGTGCCGGCGGCGGTGGGGCTGATGCAGCAGGCGGGGCTGATCGCCGCGAACTGGCTGGTGATCGCGGTTGCGGTGGTGGTCTCGACGCTGCTCACCCTCGTCGTCACCGCCGTCACCTTCCGGGTGGTGGCACGGATGCAGGGATCGAAATGATGGACGATGCGGTCGGATTCTACCGGATCTGGGTCTATCTCGCCGATACGCCGCTCCTGTGGCTGACGGCGACGCTGGTGGCCTTCGTGATCGGCGATGCGATCGCCGCGCGCCTCGGCCGGCACCCCGTCGCCAATCCGGTGGTGATCGCCGCGGCGCTGGTGATCGCGCTCCTGCTCGCCACCGGCACCCGCTACGAGGACTATTTCGAGGGCGCGCAGTTCGTGCATTTCCTGCTCGGGCCGGCGACGGTCGCGCTCGCGGTGCCGCTCTGGCGCAACCGGGAGCAGGTGATGCGCAATCTCGTGCCCATGTGCGTGGCGCTGGTCGCGGGCTGCCTCACGGCGATCGCGAGCGCGGTCGGCATCGCCTGGGCGATGGGGGCGCCGCCCGTGGTGCTGGCCTCGCTCGCGCCGAAGTCGACGACGGCGCCGATCGCCATGGCGCTGGCGGAATCGGTCGGCGGGCTGCCGGCGCTTGCGGCGGGGTTCGTGGTGATGGCGGGCGTGATCGGATCGGTCATCGTCACGCCGCTGATGAACGCGATGAAGATCCGCGACTATGCCGCGCGGGGGTTCGCCGTCGGGGTTGCGAGCCACGGCATGGGGATCGCGCGCGCCTTCCAGGTCAACGAGCAGGCCGGCACCTTCGCCGGCATCGCCATGGGCCTGAACGGCGCGCTGACGGCGATCGTGTTCCTCATCCTGCCGCTGCTCTTCTGACCTCGCCGAGCGCGTGGGCGACGCGCGAAAGCGGGGCGGGCCTGTAGCCGGGATCGGCCCGCCAGCGCAGGGCGGTCGCCTCCGCCACGTCGCGCGCGTGGTCCGGGCCGCGACGGTCGCGCGCGCCGACGCCCATCAGGCGATGGGCGAGGCTGCGGGGGAGGTCGCCGCGGGCGGCGAGCGGGCCGAGCGGGTCGATGCCCGCGCGCCACGCGGAGGTAGCGGCGGGGTCGAGGGCGAGGCCGGCCGCGGCCGCGCCCTCGGCGATCCAGGCGAGCGCGCCCATGGAGAGCGCCGTCACCGGGCCGCCGCCGCCGACCGACCCGTGGTCGCCGGGAAACCACTCCTGCCGGTAGGGCCGGCCACGGGCCGCGGCCTCCGCGTTCAGCGCGTCGAGATTGTCCCAGAGGGCCGGGGGAAAGCTGCGGCGCCGTTCGTCCACCGCGACGGCATGGCGCGCGGCCCGCACCCGCCCGGACAGGGACGTGTCGTGAAAGGCGAGGCCCCGGTTCATGATCCCCGCCAGCCAAAGGTGCCCCGGAAGGCCGAGCGCGCCGACGGTGTCCCAGACCCCCAGATAGGCGATGGGCGGGGCTTCGGTTCCGTACCGCTCGCGGAAGGCCAGAGCGGCGGCCCCCTTTGGCGCGGCCTCCGGCCGGCGGTCCTGATAGAGCGCGATCGCCTCGGGGATCGCATGCGCCGAGGCGCGCGGCAGCAGGCCCGCATTGCGGATCAGCCCGGCCAGCGAGCGCGCCATATAGGCGCCGCGCGAGTAGCCGAAGAGCAGGATCGCGTCGCCGGGCGCATGGGTGAAGACGAGGAAGCGGTAGGCCGCGGCGACAGAGGCGGTCAGGCCGAGACCGAAGGCGCCGCCGAGCGCGCTGTCGAGCACCCGCCCGATCCGGCTCGGGCCCTGTCCGGTGCCGAGCCCGTCGAGATGCGCGACGATCTGCGGAATTCCGTCGGCGTCGCGCGGCAGGACGGCGCGGGCGAGCAGGGCCGCGTTGGTCGGGTGTTCGGCGTCGATGCGTTTCCACGTGCCGTCGCAGGCGATGATGATGCGTTTCATGGGCGCTCCGGATCGCTCCGGCCGCGGCCTGGCCCGGGTGCGTCCGGGCGATCGTCTGAGGTGTCTCGGGGGATTGGCGCGATCTGGCGCCCTGCGCGAGCCTAGCGCGGAAAGCTTGAGAAACCGCAACCGCGGCGGCAGGTCAGCAGACGGGAGAGGCCGCGCGTGTCCGGCGGGGTCCGTTGCGGCAGATCCGCTTCGCCGCGCCGTGGCAGGGGACGCCGTGCTCGAGGAAGAGCCGGGCGCATTCCTCCCAGGTGAAGTCCATGGCGCGCGCCCGGGCCGCGGCGCGCGGGATGTCGAGGGCGGCGAGCGCGGCACCGCGCAGGTCCTCGGAGAGGACGCCGCCGCGCCCGTCCGCCAGGATGTCGCGCGGGCCGGTGACCGGGAAGGCCGCCACCGGGCAGCCGCTCGCCAGCGCCTCGAGGATCACGTTCCCGAACGTGTCGGTCCGGCTGGGGAAGGCGAAGACATCGGCCGAGGCGTAGATTTCGGCGAGCTCGGTGCCGCGCCGCGTGCCGAGGAAGCGGACGTCCGGGTAGCGCGCCTGAAGCCGCGCGAGGTCGGGGCCGTCGCCGACCACGACCTTCGTCCCGGGCAGGTCGAGGTCGAGGAAGGCGGGCAGGTTCTTCTCGATCGCCACCCGGCCGACATTGAGGAACACCGGGCGGGGCAGGCCGAGGTCGCGGCGGCGATCGGGGTGGAAGAGCGTGGCGTCGATGCCGCGCGTCCAGGCCCGGACCCGGGTGAAGCCGCGCCCGGCCAGCTCCTCGGCCAGCGAGGGCGTGGCGACGAGCGTGCCGCGCCCGGCGTTGTGGAAATCGCGCAGCGCGCGGTAGCTCCAGCGCTCGGGCACCGGAAGCCGGGCGCTCAGGAACTCGGGGAAGCGGGTGTGATAGCTCGTGGTGAAGGCGAGCCCGTGGCGCAGGCAATGGCGCCGTGCGAGGATCCCGAGCGGCCCCTCGGTGGCGATGTGGATGCGGTCGGGGGCCGCCTCGCGGATCGCGCGGCCGACTTGGCCCGGGGTCGCCAGCGCGAGGCGGATCTCGGGATAGAGCGGCATCGGCAGGGTGCGGAAGCCGGCGGGCGTGAGGAAGGTGGTGGCGATGCCCTCGGTGGCGAGGGTTTCGGCGAGCTTCTCCAGCGTGCGCACCACCCCGTTGACCTGCGGATGCCAGGCGTCGGTGACGATGAGGATGCGCGGCGCCGGGGCCTCAGGCGGCATGGGCGGCCGGCTCGGGGGGCGGCGCCAGCATCTGGCGGCCGTTGAGCGCGCGGCTGAAGGCGGACCAGTGGATCAGCTCCATCCGGCCGTCGTCGTGTTCGACGATGGCGGTGCAGCTCTCCACCCAGTCGCCGGTGTTGATGTAGGTCAGGCCGCCGATCTCGCGCAGCGCGGCGCTGTGGATATGGCCGCAGATCACCCCGTCGACCCCCTGGCGCTCGGCCTCGGCGGCGAGGGTGTCCTCGAAGCGGCCGATGAAGTTCACGGCGTTCTTGACCCGGAGCTTCGCCCAGGCCGACAGCGACCAGTAGGTGAGGCCGAGGCTCCGGCGGACCATGTTGATCCGGGTGCTGAGCGAAAGCGCCGCGACATAGGCCCAGTCGCCGAGGAAGGCGAGCCATTTGGCGTGCCGGACCACCACGTCGAACTGGTCGCCGTGAATGACGAGATAGCGCTTGCCGTCGGCCGCCTCGTGGACCGTCGTCTCGCGCACGTCGATGCCGCCGAAATGCGTGCCGCAGAAATCGCGCAGGAACTCGTCGTGGTTCCCGGGCACATAGATCACCTTGGCGCCCTTGCGCGCCTTGCGCAGGAGCTTCTGGACGACGTCGTTGTGGCTCTGCGGCCAGTGCCAGCGCGACCGGAGCTGCCAGCCGTCGACGATGTCGCCGACGAGATAGATCGTGTCGGCGTCATGGACGCGCAGGAACTCGAGCAGCGCGTCGGCCTGGGCGCCGCGGGTCCCGAGGTGGGTGTCGGATATGAAGAGGCTCCGGTACCGCCGGGTATGGGGCGTATCGTCGGGATCGGTAAGGGCGGATTTCGCCATCTGCCGAGCTCCATGATGTAGCCCCGGGGGGCGCCATGGCTCACCACATATGGGCATTGGATGACGTCCGCGTGACGAAACGCGGGTGTTGCCACAACTTTTTCGGCGAAACGTCAGAGTATTGCGGTGCGGACCTTCGCCGAGACCCATTCCGAGACCAGAACCGTGGCGAGGACCACGAGGAAGATCAGCGAGACCTGCGACCAGGCCAGCGTGTTGAGCGAGGACTGGAGCTGGAGCCCGATGCCGCCGGCGCCGACGAGGCCGAGGATGGTCGATTCGCGGATGTTGATGTCCCAGCGGAACACCGAGATCCCGGCGAAGGCGGGCAGCACCTGCGGCACGATCGCATAGTCGATCACCTGCATCCGCGAGGCGCCCGTGGCGGTGACCGCCTCGACCTGGGTCTCGTCGATCTCCTCGATCGCCTCGTAGAGGAGCTTGCCGATGAAGCCGATCGAGCGCAGCGCGATCGCGATCACGCCGGCGAGCAGCCCCGGCCCGATGATGGTCACGAGCAGGAGCGCCCAGATCAGCGAGTTGATCGAGCGCGAGGCGACGATGACGAAGAGCGCGAGCGGCCGCAGGACCAGCCCGCTTGGCGTGGTGTTGCGCGCGGCGAGGAAGGCGATCGGCACCGCGATCAGCATGCCGATGAGCGTGCCGAGCGTGGCGATGGCGAGCGTGTCCCAGAGCGGCTTCCAGAGCCGCTCCATGTAGGACCAGCGCGGCGGCAGCATCCGGTTGCCGATGTCCGCCACCTGCCGGGGCGCGTCGTGGACGAAGGCCCAGATCGTGTCGCGGGTCATCTCAGTCCAGCACCAGACGAAGAGCGCGACGAGCGCGAGCCATCCCGCCCAGTGCAGCAGATCCGCGCGCGGGGTGCGGCGGCGCCAGCCCGGCCGGCCGTCGAGGGTGGCGACCGGCATCACTGCACCCAGCGGCGGACGTGGCTGGAGGCGTATTCGGCCACCATCACGATGGCGATGATCACGATCAGGATCGCGCCGGCCGAGGAATAGTCGTAGCGGTCCATGGCCACGGTCAGCGTCGCCCCTATCCCCCCGGCGCCGACGATCCCGATGACCGCGCTCTCGCGGAAATTGATGTCGAGCCGGTAGAGCGAGAGGCCGATGAGGCGCGGCATCACCTGCGGCTGGACGCCGTAGTTGATCACCTGCCACCAGCCGGCGCCGGTTGCGCGCATCGCCTCGGCCTGCGCCTCGTCGATGTCCTCGATCTCCTCGGCCAGAAGCTTCGACAGGAACCCGATCGTGGCGAAGGCGAGCGTCAGGAAACCCGCGAAGGGGCCGAAGCCGAACATCGCCACCAGGAGGATCGCGAGGATGATCTCCTGAAAGGCGCGCGAGATCGCGATGATCGCCCGGCATAGATAGTAGACGGGCATCGGCGCGAGGTTGCGCGCGGCCCCGATGCCGATCGGCACCGAAACCAGCACGCCGACCACCGTCGAGGTCAGCGTCATGGTCAGGCTCTCGACGAAGCCGCGCCAGATCGTGCCGCCCCGGGTGGTGAAATCCGGCATGAGGAAGCCCTGAACGAAGCGCCCGCCGCGCTCCATCCCGTCCATCACCCTCTGCCAGTTCACGTCGAGGCTCGAAACCGCCAGCGCGAGGTAAAGGAGCATCCCGCCATAGATCACGATGCGCCACACCCGGCTCCGGATGAAGAGCGGCGGCCGGCGCCAGCGTCGGGGGGTCGCGGCCCCTGTCATACCAGCCCGGCCATGCGCTCCTCGCGGACGCGGGCGGCTTCGGCGGCGTCCTCGGCCTCCTCGACGGCCTGGCGGCGCATCTGGTCCCAGTCCTCCTCGCCGTAGATCTCGGTGAGCACCTCGGTGGTGAGCGCGCTCGCCGGACCGTCGAAGACGATGCGCCCCTCGCGCAGGCCGATGATGCGCTCGACGAACTGCTGGGCGAGGACGACGTCGTGGATGTTGATCACCGCCGGCAGGCCGCGCTCGGCGCAGACCTCGCCGATCAGCCGCATGATCTGGCGCGAGGTGCGCGGATCGAGCGAGGCGGTGGGCTCGTCGACGAGCAGGAGCTCGGGGTCCTGCTCGAGCGCCCGGGCGATGCCCACCCGCTGGCGCTGGCCGCCCGAGAGCGCATCGGCGCGCTTGTCGACATGGGCCGAGAGCCCGACCCGGTAGAGGAGCGCGAAGGCCTTGTCGACGTCGGCCTGCGGGAAGCGGCGCAGGAACGAGCGCCAGAACGGCACGTAGCCGAGCCGGCCCGAGAGCACGTTCTCCATCACCGTCAGCCGCTCGACCAGCGCGTATTCCTGGAAGATCATCCCGATCCGCCGCCGCGCCCGGCGCATCTCGCCGCGCGAGAGGCGAGTGATCTCGGCCTCGCCGAGGAAGATCCGCCCGGCGCTCGGCTCGATCAGCCGGTTGACGCAGCGGATCAGCGTCGACTTGCCGGCACCCGACGGGCCGATCAGCCCGACGACCTGACCGGCGGGCACGGTGAGCGACACGCCGTCGAGGGCGCGGTCGCCGGTCCGGTATGTCTTGGTCAGACCCTCGATCCGCAGCATTGGGCCTCCGGAAAAACTGCGGGGCCGCGCGGCGATGCCACGCGGCCCATGGGCGCCCGAAGGGGGCGTCAGTTGGTCAGGCACTCCGGCGCGACGCCGAGCTCGGCGTCGATCGCGCGCAGGATCGCCCAGTCGTCCTTGAAGGAGACCGGCGAGAACTTCTGCTGCGGCGGATCGGTGTTCTCGAATTCGGCGAGAAGCTTGGTGCCGGTCCAGTCGAAGGAGAAGAAGGCGTCCCGGATCGTCTCGGCCAGCGCCGGGTCGAGGTTGTAGAGATGGCCGAAGCCCGAGGTCGGAAAGGTCTCGGAGGTATAGACGGTGACGAAGTCGCCCTCGTTCACCACGCCGCGCGCGACCATGCGCTTGGAGACGGAGTTGGCGACGGCGGCGGCGTCATAGTCCTTGTTGACCACGCCCAGCACCGAATTGTCGTGCGCGCCGGAGAAGGCGGGGGTGAAGTCCTCGCCCGCCGCCATGCCGAACTCGCGCGCGAGCAGCGCCGAGGGCGCCTTGAAGCCCGAATTCGAGGTCTCGGTGGTGAAAGCGAGCGTGCGGCCGCGGATGTCCTCGACGGAGGCGATGCCGGCGTCGGGATGGGTGATGATCTCCATCTCGTAGCCGTAGGCGCCCTCGAGCGAGGTCGCGATGGCGAAGGGCACGAAGCCCGCACAGGCGACCGCCGTGGCCACGCCGCCGGCGTTCACTGCCGCTATATGGACGCGGCCGGCGCGCAGCGCCTCCTGCTGGGCGGCATAGGACTGGACGGGGAAGTACTGGACCTCCTTGCCGGTCGCCTCGGCGAGATGGGCGACGAACTCGCTCCAGACCTCGACATAGACGGACGGATCCTCGACCGGCGTATAGGCGAAGACCAGGGTGTCGGGGTCGAGGAGCTGGGCGGGGTCGGCCGGCGCGTCGGCGACCATGTCCCCGTCGGCGTCGGTGAAGCGGTCGTCGAGCCTGAAGTCCTCGGCCTGGGCCAGGGCCGGGGCGAAGGCCAGGGCCATCGCGGCGGCGGTAGTGCGGAATGCCATCGTCATCTCCTGCGGATCCGGCGTTGCTGTCGGGATGTCCGTAGCGCCGGGCGGTGCCCGGACGGTGGCGCACGCTTAGCAGGGTGGCATGACGTCCCCGTGACACGGGACGGCATTCGTGTCATCTGGTTGTCGCGCGGCGGGTGGCTGGCGGGCGGCCGGCTCCGCCCCACGAGGCCGGAAAAAGGGAGCCGGACCCGTCATCAAATCGTCACATTTGTGTTAACAAAGCGTCGTTGGCAGTGCTGTAGGAAGCGGCCACCGCCCCCCGCGACCGGGTGTTCGTGGTGCACAGATATTGGGAGCCCCAACATGAAGACGCTTTTCACCGTCAGCGCGCTGGCCATCGCCGCCGGAACGGCTGCCGTGACCGGAGCCCAGGCCCAGTCGCGTGACACGATCCAGATCGCCGGTTCGTCGACCGTCCTGCCCTTCGCCTCGATCGTCGCCGAGGAGTTCGGCAACTCCTTCCCCGAGTTCCGCACGCCGGTCGTCGGCTCGGGCGGTTCGGGCGGTGGTCTGCGCCAGTTCTGCGAGGGCGTCGGCACCGGCACCATCGACATCGCCAATGCCAGCCGTCCGATCCGCGAGGCCGAGATCACCTCGTGCAACGACGCCGGCGTGACCGACATCCGCGAGATCATGTTCGGCTATGACGGCATCGTCTTCGCCAACCGCATCGAGGCGGGCGAGTTCGCCCTGACCCCGGCCGACATCTTCCGCGCCATCGCCGCCCAGGTCCCGGGCGAGGACGGCCAGCCGGTCGCCAACACCGTCGCGAACTGGAAGGATCTGGGCGAGGGCTTCGCCGACCAGCAGATCATCATGGCCATCCCGGCCTCGAACCACGGCACCCGCGAGGTCTTCGAGGAGCGCGTGCTCATCCCCGGCTGCGAGGAAGTGTTCGGCGCCGACGTCGACCACGAGGCCTGCGTCGTCCTGCGCCAGGACAACGTGATCGAGATCGCCGGCGACTACACCGAGACGCTCGCCCGCCTTCAGGCGAACCCGGCCACGACCGGCGTCTTCGGCCTGTCGTTCTATGACCAGAACCGCGACACGCTCCAGGTGGCCACCATCAACGGCATCACCCCGAGCCTCGAGACCATCGCCTCGGGCGAGTACCCGGTCTCGCGTCCGCTCTACTTCTACGTCAAGGGCGAGCACATCGGCGTCGTCCCGGGCATCGAGGAATATGTCGAGTTCTTCCTGGCCGAGTCGGTGTCGGGCCTCGGCGGCCCGCTCGAGGCCGCCGGCCTGATCCCGTCGCCGCGCGAAGAGGCCGACGAGGTTCTCGCGAACTTCCGGAACGCCGTCGCCGTCACGAACTGACGCCGGCCGATCCACTTCCTCCTGCGGGGCGCGCCGCTGCGCCCCGCAGATCTCATTCCCGCGGCTTAATCGCCGAGTAGAGGCAAGCAAGCATGAGCTCCCTGCTGATTGCCGCCCTCGTCCTGGTGATGCTCGGCATCGGCTACCAGATGGGCGTTTCGCGCAGCCTCGCCGTCGCTGACGGCGGGCGTTTGCATTCCAGGCCAGGCTATCACGGCGCGCTCGTCGCTGCCTGGGCCGTGATCCCGGTCCTCCTCGTCCTCGCCATCTGGGCGCTGAGCAGCGGCACCCTGACCCGCAGCTACATCACCTCGATGCTTCCGGCGGAGGTGGTCGAGGCCGGAGGCGGCACCCTCGTCGGGGCCATCCAGCGGGTGCGGGCCATCGCCTCGGGGGTCGGCGTTGCCGGCGAGGTGCAGGACTGGGAGCGGGTCGCGGGCGAGAGCCTTGCCAGGTTCCAGTTCTACTCGAAGCTCATCGCGGTCGTGGCCGCCGCCACCCTCGGCGTGCTCGGGCTCGTCGCCGCGCGCAAGCGGATCGCGCCCCGGCTGCGCGCCCGCAACCAGGTCGAGCGCCTGATCGGCGGCCTGCTGATCTTCTGCTCGACCGTTGCCATCCTGACGACGATCGGCATCGTCGCCTCGCTGATCGTCGAGACCCTGCGCTTCTTCAGCTTCGTCTCGCCGGTGGACTTCTTCTTCGGGACGGTCTGGAACCCGCGCTTCGCCACCACCGGCGCCGGTGCCGGCTCCTACGGCCTGCTGCCGCTCCTCTGGGGCACGATCATGGTGACGGCCATCGCGCTGCTGACGGCGGTGCCGATCGGGCTCATGACCGCGATCTACCTCTCGCAATACGCCACGCCCCGCGTGCGCAACACCGTGAAGCCGATCGTGGAGATCCTCTCGGGCATCCCGACTATCGTCTACGGCTTCTTCGCCCTCGTCACCGTCGGTCCCTGGCTCTCCTCGGCCGGCGCCGCGATCGGGCTCAACGTCAACGCAACCAGCGCGCTGACCGCGGGCCTCGTGATGGGCGTGATGATCATCCCCTTCATCTCGTCGCTCTCCGACGACGTGATCCGGCAGGTGCCGAGCGCGATGCGCGACGGCGCGCTCGGGCTCGGGGCCACCAAGTCCGAGACCATCCGCAACGTGATCATCCCGGCGGCGCTGCCGGGCATCGTCGGCGCGGTCCTGCTCGCGGTCAGCCGCGCGATCGGCGAGACGATGATCGTGGTGCTCGCGGCCGGCAACGCGCCGATCCTGCGCGCCGATCCGACCCAGCCGATCTCGACCATCACCGTGACGATCGTGAACCAGCTCACCGGCGACAGCGACTTCGCCTCGCCGCAGTCGCTCGTCGCCTTCGCTCTCGGCCTCACGCTCTTCATCATCACGCTGTGCCTCAACGTGGGCGCGCTCTACATCGTCCGGCGCTATCGGGAGCAGTACGAATAATGTCCGACGTTTCCGCACCCCGCATGTCGAGCGTCCTCGGCTCCGCTGCCGAACGCCGCGAGACGATCAAAAAGGGCCTCGGCCGCCGGCACAGGACCGAGTCGATCTTCCGGGGCCTCGGCTTCTCCGCCGCCTTCGCCGCCCTCGCCTTCGTCGCCATCCTGTTCGGCAACATCCTGACCTCGGGCCTGCCCGCGTTCTGGCAGTCGAACATCGAGACCTCGGTCACCTTCGACCCCGAGATCGTCAACATCGACGAGCGCCCGGTCCAGCAGCCCGGCCAGTCCGTCGCCGACCACCGCCAGCAGGTGCTCGCCTGGGAGCGCCAGGTCACCATGGCGAACTGGAACAGGCTGCTTGAGACCGCCATCCGCCAGCACGCGGGCGACACCGAGATCGACAGCCGCGCGCTCCTCTCGATCGTGGACCAGAACGCCCGCTTCGTGCTGCGCGACATGGTGGTCGCCAATCCCGGTATCGTCGGGCAGACCGTGCCGATCCGCCTGCTCGCCTCGGCCAATGCCGACAACTGGGTGAAGGGCCGGATCGACCGCAGCCTCGGCGACGACCGCCAGCAGCTCGCCCCCGAGGCGCGCGCCCTGATCGACAAGCTCGAGGCCGACGGCGTCATCACCCAGCGCTTCGCGACGCATATCTTCACCAACGTCGACTCACGCTCGGCCCCCGCCTCGGCCGGTCTCGCCGGCGCCTTCATGGGCTCGCTCTACATGATGCTCGTGGTGATCCTGCTCGCGGTGCCGATCGGGGTGGCGAGCGCGATCTACCTCGAGGAATTCGCGCCGAAGAACCGCTTCACCGACCTCATCGAGGTGAACATCAACAACCTCGCCGCCGTGCCCTCGATCGTCTTCGGTCTCCTCGGTGCAGCGGTCTTCATCAACTACTTCCGCCTGCCGCTCTCGGCGCCGCTGGTCGGCGGCCTGGTCCTCACCCTGATGACCCTGCCCACGGTGATCATCGCCACGCGCTCGGCGCTGCGTGCGGTGCCGCCGTCGCTGCGCTCGGCGGCGCTCGGCCTCGGCGCCTCCCGTACGCAGATGGTGTTCCATCACGTGCTGCCGGTGACCTATCCGGGCATCCTGACCGCCTCGATCATCGGCGTGGCCCAGGCGCTCGGCGAGACCGCGCCGCTCCTGCTCATCGGCATGAACGCCTTCGTGGCGAACATCCCGGCGACGCCCCTCGAGCAGTCGGCGGCACTGCCGGTCCAGATCTATCTCTGGCAGGGCAACGAGAACCGGAACTTCTTCGAGCCACGGACCTTCGCGACGATCATCGTGCTGCTTGCCCTGATGCTCTCGCTCAACGCCATCGCCATCTATCTCCGCAGCCGCCTTGAGAAGAGGAAGTGATCATGACCGACAGCACTCTTGCCGGCTCGCAGCAGAGCACCAACAAGTTCAGCATGCAGAACGTTCTCAGCCAGAACGAACCGACCCAGGTCTCCGCCGTCAACCGGATCACCGCGCGGGACGTCAACGTCTTCTACGGCACCACCCAGGCCATCAAGAAGGTGTCGATCAACGTCCCCGAGAAGGCGGTCACCGCCTTCATCGGCCCGTCGGGCTGCGGCAAGTCGACGTTCCTGCGCTGCCTCAACCGGATGAACGACACGATCGAGGGCTGCCGGGTCGAGGGCGAGATCAAGATCGACGGCGAGGACATCTACGCCTCGGACCTCGACGTGGTCGAGCTGCGCGCCCGGGTCGGCATGGTCTTCCAGAAGCCGAACCCGTTCCCGAAGTCGATCTTCGACAACATCGCCTACGGCCCGCGCATCCACGGTCTGATCAAGACCCGCAAGGATGCCGAGGAGGTCGTGCAGAAGAGCCTCCAGCGCGCCGGCCTCTGGAACGAGGTGAAGGACCGCCTGAACGAGCCCGGCACCGGTCTCTCCGGCGGCCAGCAGCAGCGCCTCTGCATCGCCCGCGCCATCGCGGTTGGGCCTGAGGTGATCCTGATGGACGAGCCCTGCTCCGCGCTCGACCCGATCGCCACCGCGATCATCGAGGAGCTGATCGACGAGCTGCGCACCAACTACACGATCGTCATCGTGACCCACTCGATGCAGCAGGCGGCGCGCGTCAGCCAGAAGACCGCGTTCTTCCACCTCGGCAACCTGATCGAGTTCGGCAACACCGAGCAGATCTTCTCGCGCCCGGCCGAGAAGCGCACCGAGGACTACATCTCGGGCAAGATCGGCTGATCTGCGGGTCCGCACGGAGCGGCGGGCCCCTCACGTCGCGCCGCAAGGATCGCGCGCCGGCTCCGGTTGATCGGGGCTGGCGCGTTTTCCGTTTAACCGCTTCGGCGCCACGCCCTTTTCTGTCTGCACGATTTGACCGTTGGCAAATCGTGACGCGCCTGCCTGCCCGCGGCAGGCGCGTTCCGCGCCGCCCAGGCAGGCGCGCCACGATCCCCGGGGGCATGACCTCCATTGAGGAAGGGGATGGCCTCCGCGCTCACGCGCTCCAGCCATGGACCGGGGCGAGGCAATGCCTCGCCTGATCCGGTCCCGGGGCAAGGTGCCCCCCGAAACGATCGTCCCGAAACCGTATCACACGGTCTCCGGTTGATCCTACCGGGCGCGCCCGCGCGCGTTAACAGAGCTTTCCTAATGCTTAACGGTCCGAAATAGCCATTTCATATCAATGCGTTGAAAAGCGGGCACGCGTGCCCACCCCGTGCCCGGGCACACTCTCTCGCCACGATCCTCATCCGAACCGATCGGGCGGAAGCCTGCATCAGCCCTCCGGCCGGCCGAATCCCCCCGACGTCGGCGTGACCACCGTCACCGCCTCGCCGGCCTCGAGCGTCGTCTGGTCGCAGCCCTTCAGCACCTCGACCCGCCCGTCCAGCCGCCGGACCTCGGTCCGCCCGCAGTCCCCGTCGCCGCCCCCGGCCACGCCGCGTGGTGGCACGGTGCGGTGCGAGCCGAGGATCGCGCAGTCCATCCGCTCGAGGAACCGCAGGGTGCGGATCGTCCCGTCGCCCGAGGTGAACCGCCCCCGTCCCCCCGACCCCGTCCGCAGCGCGAAGCTCTCGAGCAGGACAGGGAACCGCATCTCCAGGATCTCAGGGTCGGTCAGCCGCGAGTTCGTCATGTGGACATGCACCCCCGAGGTGCCCTCGAACCCCCGCCCGTCGTTCATCCGCCCCGCCGGGCTGCCCGAGCAGATCGTCTCGTAATACTGGTAGGTGGCGTTGCCGAAGGTCAGGTTGTTCATCGTGCCCTGCGAGTTCGCCAGCGCGCCCATCGCGCCGAAGATCGCGTTGGTGACGTGCTGCGAGGTCTCGACATTGCCGGCCACCACGGCAGCCGGATAGGACGGCCGCAGCATGCAGCCGTCGGGGATGACG
>CAZESN010000035.1:0-17433 GCA_964514775.1 uncultured Rhodovulum sp. | reverse complement strand
GCGAGCGCGGGACCGAGGGCAAGATCCGCGCCGCCCAGTTCGCCCGCGAGCGCAAGATCCCCTATCTCGGCATCTGCCTCGGCATGCAGATGGCGGTGGTCGAGGCCTCGCGCAACCTGCTCGGCCTGACCGACGCGGGGTCCGAGGAATTCGACCTTGAATCGGGCGCGCAGCGGTTCACCCATGTGATCTACCACCTGAAGGAATGGCTCGAGGGCAACCGCACGGTCAAGCGCGAGGTCTCCGACGACAAGGGCGGCACCATGCGGCTCGGCGCCTATGACGCGATCCTCGGGTCAGGCAGCCAGGCGGCGGAGATCTACGGCGCGACCGAGATCTCCGAGCGGCACCGGCACCGCTACGAGGTCGACATCGCCTACCGCGAGAAGCTCGAGGGCTGCGGGCTTCGGTTCTCGGGGGTGTCGCCGGACGGGAGGCTGCCCGAGATCGTCGAGATCCCCGGCCATCCGTGGTACATCGGGGTCCAGTTCCACCCGGAGCTGAAGTCGAAGCCCTTCGCCCCCCACCCGCTCTTCGCCGATTTCGTCCGTGCCGCGGTGGAACAGTCGCGGCTGGTCTGAGGCTCGGCCGATCCGACCCCCTTCGAAACCGCAGTTGCGAGGCCCTGCCTCGCGCGGGTTCGTCGGCCGGCGCGCGTGGCAGTCAGGACCGTCAGGCACTTTCACCGCAATCGTCAGCCGAACCTCGCCCACTCCTTCGGGTTCGGAGAGTCTGCTATGCGGGACAAGCCGGTCATTGGACGGACTGTGATCTTCGACTATCAGTTCGGGAACGACAACGACGAGGAGCATCTCGTGGAAATCCGCATAGCCGCCGCAGCAATCCTGCGGGACGATGGAGCCACCCTCCTTGTCCGGAAACGCGGAACATCCGCCTTCATGCAAGCCGGCGGAAAGATTGACGGCGATGAAACGCCTTTAATGGCTCTGCGTCGTGAACTCTATGAGGAGCTCGCATTGGACATTCTGCCGGAAGACGCGGATTACCTCGGCCGCTTTTCCGCGCCCGCCGCCAATGAACCCGATTGCATCGTGACCGCCGAGGTATTTCGCGTGCAACTCAGCGGTGATGTAGAAGCTCAAGCGGAGATCGAAGAGGTTCGTTGGGTGCGACGCGGTTCGCAAGACCAGATCGAACTGGCTCCGCTGACACGGGAGATGGTTCTTCCTGCGATCTGGGGATGATGTCGAAGGGCAGCAATGGGCTCTTCGCCTCGATAACGCGACCCCGCCGAGGTGCCGGTTGGATCATAAATCTGACGGAAGCCCGAAACATCTGACAGGCGACACCCTGGCCCGGAAAGCGCGTACTCAAGGGCTTCCAAAGGGTTAACACCGCCGGAAAAATACAGCAATATCAACACTGAACCCGGATTCCCAACGTTGGGAATCCGCGCCTGCCCCAGGCTGCGATCCGGAAAATCCCCCCGGGAACCCGCGCTCAGCGCCCCCGCCCGACCATCCGCGCGATCGGCGCGAGCAGCGCCCGCGCCACCCGGCCCGAGGCGCGCTCTGCCGCGACCACCCGCGCCAGGCGCGGGCCGATGATCCAGTAGGCCCGGATGAACGCCCGCCCCGGCGCATGGCGCACCAGCCTCTCGTCGCGCCAGCGCCGCAGCGCTCTCACATCGGGATGCAGCCCGTCGCCATAGGCCGCCGTCGCGACGAAGCATCCGCCGCCTCCGCCCGAGCCGCTGTCCTCCTCCTCGTCGTCGGGGTCCTCGCCGGGCGGATCCGTGGGTTCGGCGGTGCCGACCGGGACGCCATTCTCGTAGGGCTGGAGGACGGTTTCGCCGTCGGCCTCCTCCTGGACGAGGGTGCGGCCGTCGGTATCGGCGAAGTTCTGGGTGAGGTAGACGACCTTCTGGGTCATGCCGCCGATGGTGAGATTGCCGACGGAGAGGCCGATGCCGACATAGGCGGCGTCCGGGTCGAGGATGTTCGCGCGGTGCCCGGAGCTGTCCATCAGGCCCTCGTGCATCCGGGAGGTCTCGCCCCGGTCGAGGGACCCCGAGATGCTGGTGTAGGCGATGTTCTCGGACATCCGCCAGTTGCCCTCGAGCGGGAAGCCGGTGTCCTCGATGCGGTCGGCGACGCTGGAATCGTCCTCGCCGGTGTGGGAGAAGTTCCCCGTGTCGGCCATCCAGTCGGAATGGGCCTGGGCGGAGGCGTTGAGATGCGCCTCGACCTTCACGCCGGGCAGGCCGGCGGCGCTGCGCTCGGCGTTGATCGCGTCGGCGACGCTGAGCTCGAGGTCGGTGGCGATTTCGGTGCGCAAGGGGGTGGGTCCTCATCCGGGCGGGGTCGCGGAGTACAACCTTGGCGGGAGATGGGGGTCAAGTCCAGCGGCCCGCGAGGCTCGCGCGATCGCGACTGGTGCGGGCGCGGCGCATGTCTATACTCCGGCCATGCTCGTCGATCTGATCCGCCGCTTCACCGCCCCGCCGTCCCCCGCGCCCCTCTCCGACGAGGACGCGCGCCTCGCGCTTGCCGCGCTCATGGTCCGCCTTGCCCGCAGCGACGGGGACTATAGCGCCGAGGAGCAGGTCCGGATCGAGACGGTGCTCGCGGCCTATCACCACCTCGGACCCTTCGCGGCGGTGAAGCTGCGCGAGGAAGCCGAGGAGGCGGAGGCGAGCGCGCCCGATACGGTGCAGTTCACCCGGCTGATCAAGGCCGCCGTGCCCTATGAGGAGCGCGAGGCGGTGATCGAGGCGCTGTGGGAAGTGGCGCTGGCGGACGGGATCGATTCGGACGAGCGCAGCTTCCTGCGGCTGGTGGCGAATCTGATCGGGGTGAGCGATCGGGACAGCGGGCTGGCGCGGCAGCGGGCGGAGCGGGCGCGGGGCTGAGGGCGTAGAGGCCCATTGGTTCGCCCGTTCCACGGCGCCGGGCCGTGCGGGACCTCGGCAGAGGCCACCCCCGCCGGGCATCGTGCCGGGACATGCCTTACCTTAGACAGGCATGAGGCTCTCAGCTCGGAAAGAGCGAGAGCTGTTCGGGCCCGGTCGACGGCACGCGGAAGAGGTCGGTGCGCAGCGGCGGCAGGGTGCGGTCGAGCCCGAGCCGGCGGGTGGCGGCGTGGAAACGACGCCGGATCAGCTCGGCATGGAGGCCGGTGCCGGTGAACCGCTGACCCCAGGCGGCGTCGTAGTCGGCGCCGCCGCGGGTCTCGCGCACCCGCGCCATCACCGATCCGGCGCGGCCAGGGACATGCGTGTCGAGCCAGTCGCGAAAGAGCGGGGCGACCTCGCGCGGCAGGCGCAGGAGGACATAGCTCGCCGCCGTCGCGCCGGCATCGCGCGCGGCGGCGAGAAGGCCCTCGAGCTCGTGGTCGGTCAGGGCGGGGATCACCGGCGCGACCATCACCCGCACCGGGCAGCCGGCCTCGGCCAGCCGCCGGATCGTCAGGAGCCGCCGCTCGGGAGCGGCGGCGCGGGGCTCCATCTTGCGCGAGAGGTCGCGGTCGAGGGTGGTGAGCGAGATGCCGGCGCGGGCAAGGCCGCGCGCGCCCATCTCGCCGAGGATGTCGGCGTCGCGCTCGACCAGCGTGCCCTTGGTGACGATGGTCACCGGATGGGCGTGGGCCTGGAGAACCTCCAGAATGCCACGGGTGATGCGCAGGCGGGCTTCGATCGGCTGGTAGGGGTCTGTGTTGGTGCCGAGCGCGATCGGGGCCACGCTGTAGCCCGGGCGGGCCAGCTCGGCGGCAAGGCGCTGCGGCGCCTCGGGCTTGGCCGTCAGCTTCGTCTCGAAGTCGAGGCCGGGCGATAGGCCGAGATAGGCGTGGCTCGGCCGCGCGTAGCAGTAGATGCAGCCGTGCTCGCAGCCGCGGTAGGGGTTGATCGAGCGATCAAACCCGATGTCGGGCGAGGTGTTGCGGGTGATGATGGTCCGCGGCCGCTCGATGGCGATCTCGGTGCGCAGCGGCGGCAGGTCGTCGTCCCGCGCCCAGCCGTCGTCGACGGCCTCGCGGACATGGGCCTCGAACCGGCCCGTGGGATTGGCGCCCGCACCCCGGCCCCGGACCTTGCCGGACACAGCAGGCGGCGGTTTGGCGGGATCGGAGACCATGCGCCAGACATAGAACAATAGGAGAACATCCGCAAGCGGCGCAGGCCGGCGGTCACGACAGGATCGTGCCGAGGCTGCGCAGGAGAAGCTGCGCCGAAAGGATCGCGAGGACGGTAAGGATCAGCCGGTCGAAGGTGGCGGGGCTGAGCCTGCGGCCGATGCGGGCGCCGAGCGGCATGGCGGCGAGGGCCACGAGGGCGGCGACGACACCCTGGAGGATACGCTCGGCGGTCATGGCGCCGACGAGGCTGACCGAGGTGAACTGGACCAGCGCGAAGAGGAGAAACATCGCCGAGGTGGCGAAGATATAGCGCGGACGGGGCAGGCGCATCGCGTTGAAGAAGGTGACGCCGATCGGCGCGACGATCCCGGTCAGCCCCTGGATCAGCCCGGCGGCCAGCCCGACGCCCGGCGCGATGCGCCGGGCGAGCGGGGCGGAGACCATCAGGTCGGGGTGCGCGAGGCGCAGGGCGAGATAGACGAGAAGGATCACGCCGAGGCCGGCCGAGAGAACCGCCTCGGGGCTGCGCGCCATCAGCAGGGTCCCCCCGGCGACGCCGAGGATGCCGGTGGCGAGGAAGGGCGGCAGGCAGGGCAGGTTGCGCGCCTCGCCGCGCAGGGATGAAACCTGCGAGAGGTTGGTGAGGATCGAGGGCAGGGTGATGATCGCGATCGCGGCCGGCATGCCAAGGCGCGGGGCGATCATCGGCAGGGCGATCAGCGGCAGGCCGAGGCCGGTCACGCCCTTGAAGAGCCCGCCGCAGGTGAAGGAGACCACCACGATCGCCCAGGTCGTCCAGTCGGTCATGGCGGGCACTGCGCGGCGAGGGAAAGGGAGGAGGGGGCGGCCATTCGAGGGGGATACTATGGCCACCCCGCGAACCTGTCAGCCCTCGATGGGCAACAGGAAGCGGCCGGCGTCGAGCTTCTTGACGCCGTCGACGTAGAGGGTCGGGGCGAGGATCACACCATCCATGTGGATGCAGGACTTGATCGAGCCGCCGACGTCGATGTTGGTGCCGAGGCCGAAGTGCATCGTGCCCATGATGTTCTTGTCCTCGCGCTGGATGCCGCGCACGACCGCCTTGGCGTTGATCCCGATCGAGGCCTCGGCCGGGCACATGTAGGCGTTCTCGTCGCCGTATTCCTCGAGGTAGTCGCGCAGGATCCGCGCCTCGGGGCCGCCGTCGATGGCGGTGACGCGGCCGTCGACCACGGTGAGCTCGATCGGCGTGTAGAGCCGGCCGATGTGGTGCATGGTCAGATCGAAAACGAGCTTGCCGTTGGCGGTGTACTCGACGGGGGCGACGTTGAACTCGCCGGTCGGGAACAGGTAGTAGAGCAGGTTGCCGCCCTTGCGGTTCTCGTCCTTGTCGAAGTCGACGATCTTGTAGGGATCGAAGCTGTCGGAGGGCAGCGGCGGCGTGAAGACGCGGTCCTTGACGCTGTAGGTGAAGTCGGTGCCGTAGGACGAGGTGACGCGGCAGTCCCGGGCATCGTCGCCGAAGACGGTCTTGGCGACATAGTGCTTGCGGACCATGATCTGCTTCATGTCGTCGGTGACGGCGCCCGACTGGAACCATTCGAGCGTCATGCCGCCGTCCATGCAGATCGCCGGGATCCCCTTCGCCATGGCGGCGAAGTTCGCGGGCGAATGCAGCATGCCGGTCGAGGCGAGCAGGATGTTGAAGTCGGACTTCAGCATCGCCTCGCAGACCGCGCGGGGCGGGTCGTAGTAATCGGCCGGGCGGCGCTCGAACATCGCCAGCGTCGGCTCGGCGCCGATCTCGGCGAGGATGCTCATCACCGCCTGCCAGACGCGCGGGTCATGCTGCGTGTCGGTGAGGACGAGCACGTTCTGCCCGGCGCGGATGTTGCGCACGAGCGGCCGGCGCAGGTAGTCGAGGGTGCCGGTGACGAAGGCTCCGGTCATGGTGGGTATCCCTTTCGGTAAGGCGTTCAGTCGGTTGCAGTCTGATCGAGCGGCACGGTCCAGGCGTCGTAGCCGTAGACCCAGCCGGTATCGGCACGCTTGTGGAGCCAGTCGTTGCGGTAGGAGCCGGCCTGGATCTCGGTGGTACGCGGCTTGCGGGCGGCCTCGTAGCGGGCAAGCGCGGAGGTGACGTCGCCGTCCTCCGAGAGCAGCCGCGTGAGGACGGCGGCATCCTCCATCGAGGTTGCGGCGCCCTGGGCCATGTAGGGGGTCATCGGGTGGCAGGCGTCGCCGAGGAGGACGACGTTGCCGTCGCTCCAGCGCGCCAGCGGCTCGCGGGTGTTGATCGGCCATTTGTGCGAGCTCGGGCAGGCCTCGAGCACGCGGCGCACCTGGGGATGGAAGCCGGCGAAGGCGGCGCGGAGCTGGTCCATGTCGCCCTGGAGCGACCAGGACTCGGGCGACCATTCCTCGTCGGGGATGCTGGTGACGAAGTAGATCTCGTCGCGGGTCCGGGTGATGTAGTAGATGACGATGTGCCGGTCCGGTCCCCACCACTTGGTGCAGTCGTCGATCTCGTAGCCGTCGAGAAGCGCCGCCTTGAAGGTGGTGCGGTAGGCGGTGCGCCCGGTGAAGGTGAGCTGGTCGTCGCCGAAGAGCTGCTTGCGCACCGGCGAGTGCACGCCGTCGGCGCCGACGACGATGTCGGCCTCGGCATGGCTGCCGTCCTCGAAGTTCATGCGGGTGCGCGCGCCCCTGGTGTCGAGGCCGACGAGCTTGCGCCCGCGGTGGACGACCTCGTCGGGCACGACGCGCACGAGCTCCGCATGCAGGTCGCCGCGGTGCAGCAGCAGGTAGGGGGCGCCGTAGGTCTGCTCGAGCTTGTCGCCCATCTCGAGGACGAGGTGGGTCTCTCCAGTGTCCCATTCGCGGCTGTTCTGCGAGGGCGGCTGAAAGGCGATCTCGCGCAGAGCCGGCTCGAGGCCGATGGTGCGCAGGACCTTCATCGCGTTCGGGCTCATCTGGATGCCGGCGCCGAGGCGGGAGAAGGCGGGCGCCTGCTCGTAGACGTCGACCTTGAACCCGGCCCTGAGAAGGGTGGCGGCAAGCGTCAGGCCGCCCATGCCGGCGCCGATGATGGCGACGGATGCCTTGGTGGATTGCATTGAACTGGTCTCCCTAAATTTTCTCAGGTCCGCGCCCAGGGCAGCAGCAGGCGCTCGGCCACGTTGCTCAGCCAGACCGCGACCCCGCCCATCGCCATCACAACGGCGAGGCCGACGAACATTCTTGCGATGTCAAGGACTTGCCACGAGTTCCAGATGTAGTAGCCGATGCCGTTGCTCGACGAGACGAACTCGGAGGACACCACCATGATAAGCGCCTGGCCGATCCCGAGCTTCAGCCCCGCCATGATCGAGGGCAGCGCCGAGGGCAGGGTGATGCGGAACCACCGGGTCAGGAGCGGCACGCGGAAGGCGGTGGCGAAGTCCTGGTAGACCGGGTTTGCGTGCATCACGCCCGAGAGCGTGTTGATCGCGGTCATGTAGAAGACGGCCAGGGTGATCAGGGCGGTCTTGCTCGCGTCGCCGATGCCGAAGATCACGATCAGGAGCGGGAAGATCGCGAGCTTGGGCGTCGGGAAGGTCGCGAAGACCAGCGGCGACACCGCGTAGCGGACCGGGCGATAGAGCCCCATGGCCGCGCCGACGACGATGCCCGAGACCGCGCCGAGCACATAGCCGAAGCCGAGGCGCTGAAGCGTGGCGGTCACGTCGCCGATGAGGCGGCTGCTCTCGGTCGGCGAGGCGAGGATCGCGAGGGTGGTGTCGAAGATGCGCGAGGGCGAGGGGAAGAAGCGCGCGTCGATGAAGCCGACCGCGCAGAGGATCTCCCAGATCACCAGGAGCACGATGGGAAAGCCCGCGCCGTAGACGATGCGCATCATCCGGTCGCGGCGGCGCTGGCGGACGACCTTGAGCGCGGCTTCGCCGGCCGCGTCGATCGGCGTGGATGTATCAGCGGTGGTCATGCCGGCCCCTCACAGCTTCTGTCCGACTTCATCGGCGACGAGGCGCCAGAGCTCCGCCTCGAGATGGCCGAAGGCGGGATCCTCGCGCAGGCCGAGCACGTGGCGCTCGGGGCCGAAGGGCACCTGGCGGATCTCCTTGATCCGGCCGGGGCGCGAGGTCATCACCACGATCTGGTCGGCGAGCGTCACCGCCTCGCTGATGTCGTGGGTGACATAGACGACGGTCGAGCGCGCCTTCTTCCAGATGTCGAGGAGCTCCTGCTGCATCACCAGCCGGGTCTGGGCGTCGAGGGCCGAGAGCGGCTCGTCCATCAGGAGGAGGAGCGGCTCGGCGGCGAGGGCGCGGGCGATCGCGACCCGCTGGCGCATGCCGCCCGAGAGCTCGCTCGGATAGGCGTTGCCGAAATCGGCGAGGCCGACGAGGTTGCGGTAGTGGTCGATACGCTGCCGCGCCGCGGCCTTGTCGAGGCGCAGGCCGGCCATGCCGAGCCCGATGTTCTTGTTCACGGTCATCCAGGGCATGGTGGAATCGCCCTGGAAGACGGTGGCGCTCGCGAGCCGCGTCGTGGACTGCGCCCCGGCATTGTCGGCCCACCGGAGCGTGCCGCTGTAGTCGCGGTCGAGGCCGGCCAGGATGCGCAGGAGGCTGCTCTTGCCGCAGCCGCTCGGCCCGATCAACGCGACGACCTCGCCCTCGCGCAGGTCGAGCGAGACGCTGGAGATCGCGTTGACGATCTGGCCGTTCGCGCTGACGAAGGCGCGGCGGATGTTGTCGAGCCGGGCCGCGACCCTGGTCGCGGCCCCCGTTGCTGCATCGTGGCTTTGATCTGCCGCGGTGTTCACTGATATTCCCCGAGCGCGGCCCGGGCCGCTTCCGCGAAGGAGGTGTCGACGAGATTGTCGAGGTTCTGCGCCGGCTCCCTCACCAGCCCCTTCGAGGCATAGAAGTGCTGGATCGCCAGGAAGGCCTCGCCGTTCAGGGTCTGGTCGGGGTCGAGGCCCGGCAGGAAGCTGCTGGCGATGAGCTCGGGCGAGACCCGGGTGCGTTCGGCGATGATCCCGATCACGCGGTCCTTGTCGATGCCCTTCACGAAGGCGTCGTTGTAGGCGCGCACGCCGCGGAAATAGCCGCGCATGAAGGCCTCGGCGACCTCGCGCCGCTCGCGCAGCCCCTCGGAATAGACAAGCGGCGTCACCGACATCGCGCCGCCGGGCACGAATTCGAGGAGATCGCCGCCGATCAGCTCGCCCTCGCCGGTGGCGAGCACCTGGGTGACGAAGGGCTCGATCAGCGAGCCGACCTCGATCTGGCCGTCGCGCAGCGCGGTGGCGATGTTGCCGTAGGAGAGCTCGACGAGGTTCACGTCCGCTTCGGTCAGGCCGTATTTCTCGAGCAGCTTCGACATGAAGTAGTAGGTGATCGCCCCGCGCGAGTTGATCGCGATGGTCTTGCCGCGCAGCGATTCCACCGTCTCCTGCTCGCTGCCGAGCACGGCGCCGGTGCGCACGACGAGCTTGGTGCTGCCGAAGCCCGGGGAGAAGCTCTGCTTGTCGCCGACGATGCGCAGGTTGATCCCCTGCTCGGTCGCGGTGAAGAG
Source organism: uncultured Rhodovulum sp. (assembly GCA_964514775.1). Classification (GTDB taxonomy): domain Bacteria; phylum Pseudomonadota; class Alphaproteobacteria; order Rhodobacterales; family Rhodobacteraceae; genus Amaricoccus. The sequence goes on along the minus strand of CAZESN010000035.1, from coordinate 7,776 downwards.
GCCCGGCGTGACCGAGATGCCGGCGACGTCGAGCTGGTTGGTCGCGATCGCGGCCGTGAGCGCGGGGGCGTTGTCGATCGTGTTGATCTCGACCTTGATGCCCTCGTCGGCGAAGAAGCCCAGCGCGTCGGCGAGAAAGACGCCGGCGTCCGAGGTTGCGTTGATCGATCCGAACCGGACCACCTCGAGGTCCTGAGCGAGCCCTGCGACCGGCGGCAGCGCGAGCGCCACGGCCGAAAGCCCGCCCGCGCGAAGCACGAAGCGACGTGACAGCATGGATTGCATCCTCCCGTTTGCGCGCCGTGACCCGTCCGGACCGGTCGCGCCTTGAATCTGTCGACAGATGTGCGGATTTCGGCGCGGCAGTCAAGCAATTTTGCGGTATTCTGGCGACACTTTGGACAAGTGTCGGGCCGAAAAGATATAAACGTCTGGCGTTCCCAGCATGGATTGCGGATAAGTGGCGACACATTGAGAGCGGGAGATGGCGGTGCCACTGCATATCGAACAAGGCGGCGCGGGGCCCGATCTGGTGCTGCTCCACCCGGTCGGTCTCGACGGAACCTGCTGGAGCGAGGTGGCGGGACCGCTCGAGGCTGCGTTTCGCGTGCATCGGGTCGACCTGCCGGGTCATGGCCGCTCGCCGCTCGGGGCGGTGCTGCCGACGCTCGACTCCTATGCCGAATCGGTGGCGACTGCCGTGTCGGCGGCGGTGACGGGGCCGTGCGTGCTCGCCGGCCTCTCGTTCGGTGGCATGATCGCGCAGACCGTTGCGCTCCGGCGGCCGGACCTCGTCCGCGCGCTGGTGGCATGTGGCTGCGGCAGCACCTTCCCCGGGGAGGTCCGCCCGCAGGTGCGTGCCCGCGGCGAGGCGGCACTGGGGCCGGACGGCATGGCGGCGGTGGTCGAGACGACGATCGCCCGCTGGTTCACGCCGGGGTTCATCGGATCGCCCGTCGTCGAGGAGGTCCGGCGCCAGCTCGCCGCCGAGGACGTACGCGCGTGGGCGAGTGCCTGGCAGGCGATCAGCGGGCTCGACACGCTGCCGGAGCTGCCCGGGATCGGCGTGCCCACCCTTTGCGTCGCCGGGAGCGAGGATCAGGGCTCGCCCCCCGAGGCCGTGCGCCGGATGGCGGAGGCGATCCCGGGCAGCCGTTTCGAGATTCTCGACGGCGCGCCGCATATGATGCAGCTCGAGACGCCCTCGGCCCTGCTTGCGGTGCTGCGGCCGTTTCTCGACAGCGTGGCGCGGCCATGACCGGGCTCTCCGGGGAGGTTCTGCTCGGGTCGGCGGACGGCTCCGAGGCGTTCCAGCGCGCCGAGGATGCGATCCGCCGCGCGATCGCGGAGCGACACGACCGGCCCTCGCTGGTGTCCGACATCGCCTGCCGGATCGGCGCCGAGATCATAGAGGGGATCCGCCGGCCTGGCGACGACCTGAACTCGGTCGAGCTCGCGCGGTTCTACAACACCAGCCGCACGCCGGTGCGCGAGGCGCTGGTGCTGCTCGAGAACGAGGGGCTCGTCGAGATCCTCGCCCGGCGCCGGCCGCGGGTGGCGCGCTATGCCTACGAGGACGTGCGCGACATCTATCATGCCCGCAGCGCGCTTCTGGAGCTGGCCGCGCGGGCGATCGCGACCCGGATCACGCCGGCCGAGCTCGACCTGATTCGCGGCCATCTCGCCGAAATGGCGGCAGGGCTCGACGATGTCAGCCGCTACATGTGGGCGAATGTCGCGTTCCACTCGGCGCAGACCGAGATCTGCGGGAACCGCGTCGTCCAGCGGGTGGTGGATTCGCTGCTCCTGCGCACGCTGCCGCTGCGGCGGCTCAGCCTGTCGCAGCCGGGTCGGCTCGCGCGGTCCTACGACGACCACCTGCGGCTCGTGCGGTCCTATGAGGAGGGCGATGCCGATCTGGCGGCGGCCATCCTGCGCAACAACCACATGAACGCGCTGGCATCGCTCTCGAGGACGCTCACGGCGTGAGCCGGCCTAGCCGGTCGCGCCCGCGCTGACCACGTCGGCGCCGTAGAGCCAGTCGAAGCGGCGGGCGACGATCTCGGGCAGGAGCGTGTCGGCGGTGCGCAGGGCGAGATGCATGGCCCGGCGCCGGCGCCCGCCGAGGTGGTAGATGCGCCCGTTGCGGGCCGAGGCGCGCTGGACCCGCGCGACTCGTGCCGCGCGCCTGGCCTCGTAGGCCATCAGTCCGCGCTGGGGCGTCTCGGCGGTGTCGAGTTCGCTCGCCAGCACCCAGGCGTCCTCGAGCGCCATGGTCGCACCCTGGGCGAGATAGGGCAGCATCGGGTGCCAGGCATCGCCGAGCAGGGCGATCCGGCCGCGCGTCGCATGGGCGAGGGGCGGGTGGTCGAAGAGGCCCCAGAGGAAGCAGTCGTCGACCGCCGCAAGGATATCTCCGATCCCGCCGCCCCAGCCGGCGAAGGCCGCGCGCAGGTGCGCGGGATCGTCGCGGATCGACCAGCCCTCGGGCGTCCAGGCGGCGCGCTCCTCGACGGCGACGATGTTGAGAAGGCTCCGGCCGCGCAGCGGATAGGTGACGACGTGCCGGCCCGCCCCCATCGTCACCACGGCGCCGGCGGGGATGAGGTCGGGATCGAGGCGGTCGGCGGGCACGAGGGCGCGCCAGGCGACATGACCGGTGAAGCGCGCGCCCGGTCCGGCGAACCAGGCGTCGCGCAGGGCGGAGCGCACGCCATCGGCCGCGACGACGATGTCGACGGCCAGGGGCGGGGCGCTCTCGCTCACCACCCGCAGGTCCTCGCCCTCGATGGTGCCGGCGACCTCAGCCACGCGCGTGCCGAGCCGGACATCGACGCCGGCCTCCTGCACGGCCTCGGCAAGGGCGGCGGCGAGGTCGGCGCGGTGGAGGTGCCAGTAGGGCCGGCCGTAGCGTCCGTTGCTGGTATCGCCGAGCGGCACCCGGGCGACCCGGCGGCCGTCGGCGTGGTCGCGGAGCTCGACCGCGTCGGGAAGGTTCGCAACCCGCTCGACGCCGTCGCGCAGGCCGAGCGCCTCGAGCACGGCCACGCCGTTCGGTGCGATCTGGAGGCCGGCGCCGACCTCGCCGAGGGAGGGGGCCGCCTCGAACAGGACGACATGCGCGCGCCGCTGGGCGAGCGCCAGCGCGGCGGCGAGTCCGCCGATACCCGCTCCGATGACCGCGACCTTGCGCCCCACGAGTCCCATCGCTGCCCCCTGACCAATCCGCGCGGGACTGTAGGACAGGCGGAGCCGGGCGTCAGGTGAAAATGCCCGCGCCGGTCACCCGGGTGTCAGGGCGCGCATCAGGCGCTCGGCCTCGGCGCGGATCTCGGCGGCCGCCAGGACCAGCGCCTCGTCGTCGGCGGGCGGGCGGTGGACGCGAACCGGGCTGCCGGCGGCACCGGAGACCGGGCCGCGCGCCGGTCGGATCGCCGCGATCATGCCGACGAGCCGGCCCTCGGTGTCGAGCACCGGCCCGCCAGAAAAGCCCGGGCGCACCCCGGGCATGCGCGCGACGACCCCCGGGCCGAAGGCGGTCGTCCCGGCCTCGCCGCCGAGAAGCTCGCCCGCGAGTTCCATCCGCGGCAGGATCCCGCCCGCGCCGCCGGCATCGACGCCCGCCGCAATCACCGCACGGCCGGGTTTGAGCGGTGCGTCCTCGCCGGCGATCGCGGGCAGGAAGCCCGCCGGCACCGCGATCAGGGCGAGGTCCATTCGGTCGCTGACCGCAAGCACGCGGCCGAGCACCTGCCGGCGCGAGGGCTCCGAGGCGACGAGGATCAGCATCTCGCCCGGGGCGAGGCCGCGCACCACATGTGCGTTGGTCAGGACGCGTTCCGCGTCGATGGCGAAGCCCGAGCCCGCCAGCGGCCCGTTGAGGACGGTGGCATGGTGGGCGAGCGCCTGCACGCGTGGCTCGCCGGCGCCTGCCGGCAGCCCGACCAGCGCGCCGGCCATCGCCAGCACCGCCCCCGCGCCGCGCAGCAGCGCACGCGTCCCCGGTTTCCCGCTGATCGCCATGGGTTCACCCCCCGCACGCGCCGGGCCCCCGCGCCGGCGCTGGTGGCACCGTGGCAGGGTGCGGTTAGCGCCGGGCTAACCCGCGGGCGGCGGGGGGGCGGGAAAATCCGGAAAATCCGGCCGATCCGGGGGGCTGGGAGGGGGGATCTGAAGCGGTGACACAGTGTCACCGATGGCAAGTGATTGTTATAAAATATAAAATTAAAGTGGCGGCCGTGTCACATCGTTTGCGGTTGATCGCTCCGGCGACATCCTTCTCCGGGACCGGATGAGGCGAGACACTGCCTCGCCCCGGTCCGCGGTTGGAGGGCGTGCGCGCGGAGACCGTTTCAGACCTGCATGCAGGGCACGAACAACGGGGATCGTGACGCGCCTGCCAGGCAGGCGCGTCACGATTTGACAACGGTCAAATCGTGCAGGGGAAGACGGGCCGTCGCGCGGAAGCCCTTCAACCGCATCGCGGGTTCGGGCGGGCCCGGGTGCTGGACGCCGGGGGGGGCTTCCCCTAGAACGGCCTGAGGCATCTGGGGACGGGCATGCGCATTCTGATCACGAACGACGACGGCATCACCGCGCCGGGGCTGGTGGTGGCCGAGGCGATCGCCTCCGAACTCGCCGGTCCCGATGGCGAGATCTGGGTCGTGGCGCCGGCCTTCGAGCAGTCGGGCGTCTCGCATGCCATCTCCTACGTGCGCCCCATGCGGCTCGAGCGGCTGGGGGCGCGGCGTGTGGCGGTCGAGGGCTCGCCCGCCGACTGCGTGCTCGCGGGCCTGCACGACATCATGGAAGGGGCGACGCCGGACCTGATCCTCTCGGGGGTGAACCGCGGCCACAACGTCGCCCAGGACACGGTCTATTCGGGCACCATCGGCGGCGCGATGGAGGGGGCGCTGCACGGCGTGCCGTCCGTGGCGCTGTCGCAGTATTTCGGGCCGGCCACCGGGGCGGCCATCGAGCCCTTCGCGGCGGCGCGCGCCCACGGGGCTGAGGTGATCCGCCAGGTGCTCGCCCACGGGGTCTGGCAGCACGGGCAGCACGGCGTCTTCTACAACATCAATTTCCCGCCTGCCGCGCCCGAGGCCGTCCTTGGCGTGAAGGCGACGGTTCAGGGTCACCGGGACGGCGCGACCTTCGGCGTCCAGCCGCAGACCGCGCCGAACGGGCGCAGCTTCCTGTGGCTCACCCACGGGCGCGGCAATGCCGGAACGGCCCCGGGCTCGGACAGCCGTGAATGCCACGACGGTTTCGTCACCGTCACGCCGCTGACGACCGACCTTACCGCGCACGGTCTGGTCGCGAACCTTGCCGAGGCGCTTGGCTGAGGAGGGCCGATGGACCCCATCGAGAGGCAGATGCAGTTCGTCTTCGCCCTGCGCTCGCGGGGCGTCACCAGCGCGGAAGTCCTCAAGGCGATGGAGGCGACGCCGCGCGAGCGCTTCCTCGAGGGGATCTTCCAGGAACGCGCCTATGACGACACGCCGCTGCCGATCGCCTGCGGCCAGACGATCAGCCAGCCGACGGTGGTTGGGCTGATGACCCAGGCCCTCGAGGTGACGAAGCGCTGCAAGGTGCTGGAGATCGGAACGGGCTCCGGCTATCAGGCGGCGATCCTCGCCAAGCTCGCCCGGCGGGTCTACACGGTCGAGCGCCACCGGCGGCTCGCGCGCCGGTCAAAGGAGCTCTTCCTCGACCTCGGCCTCCTCAACGTGACGGTCGTGCATGGCGACGGCTCGTTCGGCCTGCCGGAACAGGCCCCCTTCGACCGGATCATCCTGACCGCCGCCGCCGAGGACCCGCCGCCGCCGCTGATCGAGCAACTCCGCGTCGGGGGGATCATGGTGCTGCCGGTCGGGCAGAGCGATTCCGTGCAGAACCTGCTCAGGATCGTGAAGACCCCCGACGGCCTCGATTATACCGATCTCGGCTCGGTGCGCTTCGTGCCCCTTGTCGAGGGCGTGGCACAGGATGTATTGGACTAGGAAATGACATCAAGATACGGGAGCATCGCGATGGCATGTGGCCAGGTCCGCCACCCCGGACACCCCCTGCCTGCCGCCCTGCTGCTGATCGGACTGGGGGCGGCGCTGGCCGCCTGCACGCCGTCCGGCAGCACCCCCGGAGCGGGCCCCGGCGTGGTCGCCAACCTGCCGCCGGATTCGCGCGGTGTTATCTCCTATGCCACCTATCAGGTCGTGGTCGCCCGGGACGGCGACACGATCCCGGTCGTCGCCGCGCGGGTCGGCACCACGCCCGAGGCGCTGGCGCAGCGCAATGCCCTGCCGCTCGACTACCGGCTGCGCCAGGGCGAGGTGCTGCTCCTGCCCGACGGGGTGGCGCGGGCCGGAACCTTCGGCGCCGATGACGTCTCGACCCAGCCGCTCGGCTGGAGCCCCGAGCGGGCTTCGGCGGCGATCGACGGCGCGCCCGCAGGCACGCCGCCGCCGGCCAATCCGTTCCAGGGCGGCCAGACCGATCCGCTGATCGACCCCGTGCGCCACCGCGTCGAGGCGGGCGAGACCGCCTATTCGATCGCGCGGCTCTACGGCGTCTCGGTGACGGCGCTCGCCTCGTGGAACGGGCTCGGGCCCGATCTCGCGGTGCGCAGCGGCCAGGAGCTGCTGATCCCGATCGTGAGCGATGCGAACCGGATCTCCGGCGGCCTCGACGACAGCCAGCCGGGCCAGGCGACGCCGGTCACCCCACCGCCGAGCGCCGCCGCGCCGCTGCCGCAGGACATGTCGGCGCCCGCCGAGCTCGCCTCGCCCAATCTCGGGGCCGACCGCACCCCGCAGGGCGGGCGCCTGAGCTCGCCGGTGTCGGGCTCGGTCAGCCGGGGCTTCAACGCGGCCAATCCCAACGGGGTCGGTTTCGCCGTGCCGGCGGGCACGCCGGTCAAGGCCGCGGCGGCGGGCGAGGTCGCGCTCATTTCCGAGGAACTCGGCGGGCTCGGCACCATCGTCCTGATCCGCCATCAGGACGACCTGATGACCACCTATTCCACGCTCTCGAACGTGCGGGTCGAGCGGGGCCAGTCGGTCCAGGCCGGGACGGTCATCGGCGATGTCGCGCCCCGCGACAATCCCGAGCTCCAGTTCGACGTCTTCCGCGGCACCACGGCGGTCGATCCGACACCCTATATCGGCCGCTGACGCCGCAGGCGCCCCGGGGGTAACCGTCCGGCAGGATTCTTCCGCCACAGCTGCGGAGGAACATCTCCCGGATGGGCCGGGGCCTTGTGCATCCCTGTCCGCTCCGGCAAGCATCCGCGGAGAAGGGAGTCCTGTGTGAGCCGCCAGCCGCGAATAAATTCCTCTCCCAAGGTCTCGGACGAGATCCGCAGGACCACATGCTACATGTGCGCCTGCCGGTGCGGCATCAATGTGCATCTGCGCGACGGCCGCGTCAGCTATATCGAAGGCAACCGCGACCATCCGGTGAACCGGGGCGTGCTCTGCGCCAAGGGCTCGGCGGGGATCATGCAGCACACCGCCCCGTCGCGCCTGCGCGCGCCGCTGCGCCGCACCGGTCCGCGCGGCTCGGGCGAGTTCGAGGAGATCTCCTGGGAGGAGGCACTGGCTCTGGCCACCTCCTGGCTGGCGCCGGTGCGCGAGACCGCGCCCGAGAAGCTCGCCTTCTTCACCGGGCGCGACCAGTCGCAGTCCTTTACCGGCTGGTGGGCGCAGCAGTTCGGCACGCTCAACTATGCCGCCCATGGCGGGTTCTGCTCGGTCAACATGGCCGCGGGCGGCATCA
>CAZESN010000034.1:0-17500 GCA_964514775.1 uncultured Rhodovulum sp. | reverse complement strand
TGGCGAGCATGCAGTTGGCCGCGTACTTGGTGAGCTCGGCCGAGCGCACGTCCATGACGATGATCTTGTCGTGGTTGCGGTTGAAGGGCTCGTAGACCTCGCGCAGCAGCTCCTCGGTCTCGGGGTCCGAGGTGCCGATGACGATGCGGTCGGGGCGCATGCAGTCGGCGACCGCCGCGCCCTCCTTGAGGAATTCGGGGTTCGAGACGACGTCGAAGCCGATGTCGGCCCCGCGCCCGGCCAGCACCTCGGTCATGCGCGCGCGGACCTTGTCCGCGGTGCCGACGGGGACGGTGGATTTGGTCACCACGATCCGCGGCTCGGTCATGTGCTCGGCGACGGTGCCCGCGACCGCGAGGACGTATTTGAGGTCGGCGGAGCCGTCCTCGTCGGGGGGCGTGCCGACGGCGATGATCTGGATGCGACCATGGGCCACGCCCCGCGCCGCGTCGGTGGTGAAGTCGAGGCGGCCCTCGGCGTGGTTCTTGCGGACGATGTCCTCGAGGCCGGGCTCGTAGATCGGGATCCGGCCGGCCTTCAGGCCCTCGACCTTGGCGGCGTCGACGTCGACGCAGAGGATGTCATGGCCGACCTCCGCCAGGACGGAGCCCTGGACGAGACCAACATAGCCGGTGCCGAACACGGTAATCTTCACGCAAAACCCTCCAGCGGCGCAGACGGACGCTTTCTATTAGGAGCGCCCCCGGCGGCTGGCAAGGCTCAAGGGGGTAAACGCGCGGCGGCGCGGCCGGACGGCGGCGCCGGTGCAACAGGGGGCGAGGGTCCCGCCGGAAAGGCCTCGCCCGCCGGTGTGTGCGAGCTCGCACAGAATTTCAAGATATTGATATTAAAGGGATAATCCTTTTCCGTTAACCGGCGGGAAAGGATTGTCAGGACTTTGGCCCGTGAGCGGCCCTGTTGCCACCAGATATGCCCCTCCGGCGCAGTCCCTGGCCCGGCGGGGCCCAGATATGGGGTAAGGATCGGGCCGCTGCGGCCACCCCGGGGAGGGATGGCCGACGTGGCGGCAGGTCAGAACCGGTAGCTGGCGCCGACGAGCACGTCGACGGTCTCCCAGTCGGCCTTGGCGCTCTCGCCGCCACCGATGCTGTAGCGGCCGCCCTCTGCCGCGAACCAGCGCACCTCGCCGTTCAGGCTCCAGTTCGGGGTGATGTCGTAGGCGACGCCGCCGATGAGCTGGTAGCCGAGCACCCAGTCGCGCTCGTAGGTGTCGTCCTCGACGTCGATGCGGATACGGGTGGTGCCGACACCGCCGCCGACATAGGGCCGCCATTGGCCCGTCGCCCCCAGCCCGTCGAAGCTGTAGAGCGCGTTCAGCATGAAGCTGTCGGAGCGGCCCGACCCGCCGTCGAGGTCGGTGCCCTCGACCCGGAACCTGTCGACGTCCGCCCGGCGGTAGGCATATTCGAGCTCGAGCGCGAAGTTCGGCGAGAGATCCGCGCCCACGGCCGCGCCGGCGGTGTAGCCGGTGTCGAACTCGATGTCGCCACGGGCGACGCGGCTGCCGCCCGAGAAGAGGTCAACGTCCGAATCCTGGAGGAAGGTCGCGCCGCCGAAGCCCTTCACGTACCACTGGGGGTTGCCGAGCATCCCCTGAGCCGAGGCCGCAGCGGCCGACAGGGCGAGGAGCCCGGCCGCGGCGGTGGACACGAGATATCCTTTAGAAACCATCATGGGACAAGTCTCCTGGCTGGGCGCGCCCGGAGGCGCGCGTCACTGCACGACATCTAGGCCGCAGCCGGGGTTTTCCCACCTCGCCGGAGGCCGTCGGCGGGGATCCCCGCTGCCCGGGCGTCAGCGGCCCGGGGCCGCACCGGAGACGTGCGGGCAGGCGTAGGCGGCGGGCAGCGCAGGCGACCGCGGCGCCGCCCGGGGCGCGAACCGGCGCCGGGCCATCGCCGGCGCCATGGCCGCGACGCGGGCGATCATCCGCGCAGCATACCTGGGCCGCAGCTCGCGCAGGCAATAGGCGATGGCCTCGGCCTGGGTCGCGGCGATCTCGCCGAGTGTCGTCGGCCGGGCCGGGGTCCAGTCCTCGTCGGTGTCCGGCAGGCAGGCAAAGCCGCGCACATCGGTCAGGCCATAGGCCCTGACGATCGCCTCGTTTCCGAGCTGGTGGCGCGCGACCAGCTCGCGCCGGTTGGCGGGCGGCATGACGAAGCGGATCCCGTCGTCGGCGACGGTGTCGCTCTGGCCGAGCACCCGGGTGACGAGCTGGGCGAGGTCCTGGATGTCGGGGTCGGGTTTCGGGACCTGCGACAGGAAGAGGACCTTGCGTCGGTGCAGGGAGACGTTCTGGCGGCCGATCTGGTCGAGCTCGCCGGGGTCGAGGTCGATCTCCGCCGCCCGCAGGAGCGCGCCCATGATGTCGTTCGGACCCTGGTCGTGGTAGAGCGCCACCCGGATGTTGGGGCGGCCGAAGGCGCGTTCGAGCCGGGAAATCCGGCCGGCGTGATCGTAGTCGTAGTGGGTCTCGTGGGCGATGTCGCCCTCGTACCAGCGCTTCACCACCTGGGCGAAGAGGCTTTCCTTGAGGAAGTCCTGGCGGCGCAGGAAGATGAGGATGCGCACGGCGAAATGGCGGCTTGCGGCGCGGTGCAGCCCGGCCGCGAAGCCGGGGTTGTCGAGCCAGTCCGAGAGCTGTTCGGAGCTGAGGATCACGCGCTCGCCGGGCGTGGCGGCGAGGTCGTCCATCACGGCCTCGATGCCGCGGGTGGCGAGGGCCCGGCGGAAGGGCCGGCTGTCGCCGTCCCTGGGGTCCTGGAAGGCCGAGACGCCGAGCCCGGCCGCGCGCAGGCGGTCGGCATTGGCGACGAGGCTCTGCTGGAGGTAGCTCGTGCCCGTCTTCGGCAGGCCGATATGGAGAATGAGCTCGCGCATGGGGGGTAAGGCTAGCGCGATTGCCGGGTCGGGCAATCGCGGCGGGGCCGGGCCGGGGCGGGCCGGCGGGGATCCGCGTATACCACGTTCGCCGATCGGGCGGCGGCCCGGTGCGTCGCGTATTGATCGGACGGGGCCGCCTGCGTTATGCGTCAGGCGTCGCCGCCATCTTAGCCAGTTGCGTTTCAGTGAGTCGTTCTCCGGAGTCGGCATGCGTGACCTCATTCTCCATATCGGGCTGCACAAGACGGGAACGAGCTACCTCCAGAAGCTCTTCCTGGAGAACCGCGAGCTGCTGCGCGAGGCGGGTATCGGGCTCGCGCCCTATCAGGATCCGAACACCGGCACCCATCATCCGATGCTCGCGGCCATGGAGCGCGAGGGCGTCGGGCGGGTGTTCGACAAGGTCGCGGAGACGGAGGGCGAGCGGGTCCTGATCAGCGCCGAGGAGCTCTGCATCATCCTCGAGGATCCGGCGCGGGCGCGGGCGATCCGGGACGCGGCGGCGCGGCATTTCAACCCGAGGATCGTGATCTTCCTGCGCCGGCAGGACCTCCTCAAGGAGAGCGTCTACGCCCAGATCGTCAAGAGCTGGTTCCGGGGCACGATCCAGGACGACACCCATTACGATTATGACCACGACGGGCGCCTGCGTGCGCTCGAGGCGGTATTCGGGCGTGAGAACGTGGTGGTGCGCCTTTACGACGCCGATCGCGGGGACCTGGAGGGCGCGTTCTTCGCCGCCGTGGGCGTGCCGCTCGAGCGGTCGCGGCTGCGGGCGGTGCAGCCGCAGAACGTCTCGACCAGCCGGCGCAAGCTGCTGTTCCTGTCGCATGTGCCGAAGCCGCCCGAGACCGCCCCGGCCCAGGCGCAGTTCCCGTCGCGGTTCCTGCTGCGCGTCGTCACCGCCAGCCGGGCGATCGCCGACGACGGGATCCGGTTCATGATGTCGCCCGAAGAGCGCCGGGCCCTGGTGGCGGCGCATCTGGCGGGGAACGAATCCCTGGTGGCGCGCCATGGAATCACCGAGACGGCGGGCTTTCTCGAGCTGCCCGATCCCGATCCGGCCTGGCACCCGCCCGCACCCGTGGAGAGAGCGGAGGTGCGCAGGCTCTTCCGGGAGGCGATCGCTGCGCTGTGGACGACCTACAACCCGGTGGCGGCGGCCCGGCTCAGCGCGAGAATCGCTGGACTTTTTGCCGGCGCGTCGCGCGGGCTGAGAGCGGCGGAACACTAACCATGTTGCTGTAAACCCGGGCCCGTCGCATGTTTCTCCGTTGATTGCTCACGGGTTTGGCATAGAATTACGGCCGGATTATCAGCCCCGCCTCATTCCGGCGGGTTTCAGGCAGCGCGATCGTATTGAGGGGCAATGCGATGGCGCGGGCCGTAGTCTGGTCACGAGCGGGAGTACCTGGGTGAAGACCGATCCGACGCCGCATGCCTTGCAGACCCCGCCATTTCTGTTTGCCCGCGGTGCAGTGCGCCCGTGGGGCGACGCGGTGCTGCATGTCAACACCGAGGCCGTGCGCACCGGCTTTCATGTGTTCGAGGGCCTGAAGGCCTTCTGGCACGTCGACGGCGGCTTCGGCATCGTCGCGATCCGTTCGCATTACGAGCGGCTGCGGCGGTCGGCGCGGATCATGCGCATGCCGTTCGACATGTCGTTCGAGGACTACGAGACCGCCTGCCACGACCTGCTGGCGCGGCTCGCGCATCCCGAGAAGAACATGTGGCTGCGCACCACGCTCTATTTGGTGGGCGGCCACTGGGGGCAGGACGACGTCACCGACCTCGTCATCACCGCCTTCGACCATCCGGTCGGCCCGGCGGCGCCGATGGCCACGGGCGTCACCACCTGGCGGCGGGCGAACGACAACGCCCTGCCGGCGCGGGTCAAGACCGGGGCGAACTACCTGGTCGCGCGCTTCTCGAAGATCGAGGGGCGCGACCGCGGCTACCGCGAGATGATCCTGCTCAATGACGCGGGCCGCGTGGCCGAGTTCGTCGGCTCGGGCCTCCTGATGGTGCGCGAGGGCGTGATCTATACCCCGACCGCCGCCGAGGGCGCGTTCGAGAGCATCACCGTCAACCTGATCGAGGCGCTGGCGCGGGACGCGGGCATCCCCTTCGTGCGCCGGCCGGTGGAGCACACCGAGCTCCTGATCGCCGACGAGATCGCGTCTTGCGGATCACTCAACGATGTGGTGCTGGTGACGGCGGTGGACGGTCAGCCGCTCGGGGAGGCGCCGATCCTGACCGGGCTGCGCGACCGCTATCTCGCGGCCGTCAGCGGCGCCGATCCGCATCCGGCGATCGATCTGTCCGTCCGTTTCCCCGATTGTGTTGTCGAAGCGGCCCGGGAGCGGGCCTGAGTTATGGATCATCGCCTCGCGGGGCGGCATTTCTATAGTACGAGGAAGACATGGGTAACTGCCGCATCTGCGAGAGCACCAACACCCGCAGCATCATCGACCTGGGCAACATGCCCCTCGCCAACCGGCTGAAGGACGCGCCCGATTCCCCCGAGAAGCGGTTCCCGCTGGAGGTGGAGTTCTGCTACGACTGCGGCAACCTGCAGCTGACCCATTGCGTGGACGCGGCCGACCTCTACGACGACTATCTCTACATCACGCCGTCCTCGCCGTCGCTCGAGGCGCATAACGTCAATCTCTTCTATCACATGCGGGCGCAGGGCTACCTGCCCGACAATGCCTTCGTGCTCGAGTTCGGCTCCAACATCGGCCATTTCCTGAAATACGCTCAGGGCCAGGTCGGCCGCGTGCTCGGCATCGACCCGGCCCGTGCCATCGTCGAGATGGCCAACGAGCGCGGCGTGCCGTCGATCTGCGAGTATTTCAGCCCCGAGGTCGCGAAGCAGACCGTCGCCGAACACGGCCGGGCCAGCGTCGTCGCCGGCCGCCATTGCGCGGCACACAACGCCGACCCGCATGCGCTCGTCACCGGCGCGCGGGTGGCGCTCGGCGATCGCGGCATCTTCGTTATGGAGAACGCCTACGGGCTGAACACCATCCTGAACGGCGAGATCGGCCAGATCTACCACGAGCACATGTACTACTACACGGCCCGGTCGGTGCGGACGCTCTTCGCGCGCAACGGGCTCGACCTGATCGACCTGCTCTACACCGACATCCACGGCGGCTCGATGGTGTTCTTCGGCGCGCCCAAGGGCTCGCGCCCCATCCGGCCGATTGTCGAGGCGACCATCGCGCGCGAGAAGGCGATCCTCACGGACGCGCTCTTCGACCTGCTGCCGGGCACGCTGAACCGCTGGCGGACCGAGACCCGCGCCCTGCTCGACCGGTTCCGGAGCAGCGAGCGCTCGGTCTGGATGTACGGCGGCAGCGCCAAGGCGGCGACCTTCGTCAGCGCGGTCGGCATCACCGAGAAGGACATCCCCTTCTGCGCCGATTCGACCGAGGAGAAGATCGGCAAGTACATGCCCGGCACCGGCATCCAGATCCGCACCGAGGCCGAGGCGATCGCCGCACGGCCGGACTACTTCCTCGTCACCGCCTGGAACTATCGCAACGAGCTGATCCAGAAGGTGCGCGCCGGCGGCAACCTGCACAGCGGCTTCGCCGTGCCCTTCCCGGAGGTGCAGGTGATCGTGACCTCGGCGGTCGACGTCTACGCGCCGCCACGGCCGTCGAAGAAGTCGGGCATCGCCGCCGCCTGAAAGAGGAAGACCATGACCGGACGTACAACCCCGGCAAGGGCCGGCTGATGGCTGTCGAGCAGAGGGACGGCAAGGTCCGCGTCGGCATCTCGGGATCGGGTTTCGTGGCGCGCGGGGTCTTCGCCGCGCTGGCGCATGCGCCGGAGTTCACGGTGACCGGGGTTCTGACCCGGCGTCCCGTGGAGCTGTCGGCCGATGCCTTTCCCGAGGCGCTGCTGACCAATTCCAAGGAGGCTCTGGCCGAGCGCGCGGACATCGTCTTCGAGTGCTCCGGCGACACGGTCCACGCGGCCGAGGTGCTGATGCGCGCGGGCGAGGCGGGGGCGAAGCTCGTCACGCTCTGCTCCGAGGCGCAGATCACCGTGGGCAGCGCGCTGATGGCGCGCGGCTTCTGGATCACCGAGGCGCATGGCGACCAGCCCGGCGCGATCGCGGCGCTCGACGCCGAGGCGCGCGAGATGGGGTTCGATCCGCTCGCCTATGTGAATTTCAAGGGCTTCCACAATCCGGTCCCGACGCCCGAGGACATGGAATACTGGTCGAAGCGCCAGAACAGCACGGTGCGCGCCGTCACCTCCTATACGGACGGCACCAAGCTCCAGACCGAGCAGGTGCTGGTCGCCAACGGGCTCGGGGCCAGGATCGCGCAACAGGGGATGATCGGGGGCGAGGTCGCGGATCTCGCCGATCTCGACTATCTCGCCGATGCCGCCCGGGGGATCGGGGCGCCGATCAGCGACTATATCGTGCATCCGGCGGTCAAGGGCGTGCTGGTGCTCGCCGACCACCCGGTGGCGGCGCTCAACCCCGACTATTCGGCCTTCTCGAAGATCCTTACCCGCGAGGGCCGGGCCTTCCGGCTGCTCAAGCCCTATTACCTCGTGCATCTGGAGGCGGCGAAGACGCTGCGCCAGATCGTCGCGGGCGCGCCGCCGCTCATCACCAATTCGCTGGCGCCGGTCGCGACCATCGCTGCGGTGGCCAAGCGGCCGCTTGCCGCCGGCACGGTGATCGAGACCGCGCTCGGGGGCTTCGACCTGCGCGGCGAGGCGATCGAGATCGCAGGGAACGAGGCGGTGGTGCCGATCACGCTGCTCGACGGGGTGCGGCTGACGCGCGCGCTGGCGCCGGGGGAGATCGTCACCGAGGCCGATATCGAGATGCCCGAGACGCTGGCCTGGCGGCTCTATCGTGAGACCGTGCCGCTCGGCGCTGCCGTCGTCTGAAGGAACGAGCCGGACATGACTTCCACCGACGCCACCGCGGATCGCCCGCTCGTGAGCATGTTCATCACCTCCTACAATCAGGAGGATTTCGTCCGGGACGCGATCGAGGGGGCCTTCGCCCAGACCTATTCGCCGCTCGAGATCGTCATGTCCGACGATGCGAGCGGCGACCGGACCTATGCGATCATGGAGGAGATGGCGGCGGCCTATCAGGGTCCGCACCGGGTCATCCTCAACCGCAACGAGAAGAACCTGCACATCACCCGGCATGTCGACAAGGTGATGACGCTCTGCTCGGGCGAGCTGATCGTCGAGAACGCCGCCGACGACGTCTCGGTCCCGCACCGGGTCGAGCGGATGGTCGCGCACTGGCTGGCTTGCGGCAGGCGGGCCAAGGCGATCCATACCGCGCGTCGGCGGATGGACGAGCAGGGCAATCTCCACGAGGTCTTCGACGACGAACGCGTGCTCGCCAACATGACGCCGCTCGAGGTGATCCGCGACCATGGCACGCTGGTCGGCGCGTCGCTCGCCTGGTCGCGCGAGGTCTATGACGTCTTCGGGCCGCAGGCGCCGATCGCGATCTTCGACGACTTCCCGACCTGTTTCCGCGCGAGCCTGATCGGCGAGATCCACTACATCCCCGAGCCGCTGCTGCATTACCGCGACGGCGGGGTGTCGACCCAGCCGGTCGAGGGCTTCGGGTGGAACTATCTCTACGGGTTCCGGATCAAGAACCTGCGCTGGCACCGGTCGTTCTGGCTGCGCTATCTGGCGGATATGGAGACGGTGCGGCCGGAGCATTACGAGGAATGCCAGCGGCTCTGCGAGGAGAAGATCGCGGATGCGGATTTCCATATCGGGCTCTCGGAGACGCCGAAATGGAAGCTGCCGTTCCGCCTGCCGGGGAACCTGCTGCGCAGCCTGCGCGAGCGGGATCCGAAATATGTGCGCGAGAACATGAAGTACCTGCTCGGCCCGATCTACATGCGCAGGCTCGAGGGCAAGAACGCGCGGGCGCGGGGCCGGGCAGCGGCCTGAGCCGGAGAGTGTCGGCTGATCGGTTCGGATGAGAAACGCCCGGGGAGTGTGCCCGGCACGGGGCGGGCACGCGTGCCCGATTTTCAACGCACTGATATGACAGAGCTATTCCGGGCGGGTAACCATTAGGAAAGCTTTGTGGGCGCGTGCAGGCACGCCCGTTCTGGTCCTGATCCGATCGAACGAAGACCGGTTCAGGTGTTCGACAGGGCGTTGTGCCGGCGTCGCCGGCGCTCGATATGCCAGCGGTAGGGGCGCTCGATCAGGTATTTGACGTTGGTCTTCAGCGGCTCGGCGTCCCGCAGCCGCAGGGCCAGCGCCGCGGCCCGGGGCAGGCGGGCGAGGCGGGTGGCAAAGCCCGAATCGGCAAGGCCGATCTCGAAGTCGAGCCGCGCGATGCCGCGGCGGCAGAGCTCGCGGCAGGCCTCGGCATCGGGCGGGGCCACGGTCTCCATGTCGTCGAGATAGGTCCTAAGATACGAGCGGCGCCAGTGGCGGCGGCGCAAGTGATAGCCGTAGAGGCCGCCCATGTCCTCGGGCCGCGCCGTCTTGCCGGGATCGGAGGCGCCGCCGCGGCGGTAGAGGAGCAGCGGCTCGTCGACCCAGGCGATGTCGCCGATCAGGCTGGCGCGGAAGGCCAGGGGGCGGTCCTCGATCAGCGGCACGTCGGTGAGCGGGCCGAAGGTGTCGAAGAGGTCGCGCGACCAGCCCATCGAGGCGCCGATCAGGTGCCAGCCGTCCTCGATCACCTGGCGCGGGGTGACGCCCTGCATCGGGGGCAGGCGCATCGGGAAGGGAGTGCCGCGCCGGGCGGTGTCGAGCCAGTCGAGGCGGGAATGCACGATCTTGGTCCGGCCCTCGCCGGCCTGCCAGACGGCGGCGAGGCGGGCGGCGCGGTCGGGGCGCGAGACGTCGTCGCCGGCGTTCTGGACGACGAAGTCGCCGCTGGCGATCTCCATCACCCGGTTGATATGGCCGATCAGGCCGAGGTTGGCCGGGTTGCGGTTCAGCACGATCCGGTGCGGCCCGTCATAGGCCGCGGCCATCTCCTCCATGATCGCGAAGGTGCCGTCGGGGCTGCAATCGTCGGAGAGGATGATCTCGAGCGGCGCGTAGGTCTGGGCGAAGGCGCCGGCGATCGCCTCGCGCACGGTGTCTTCCTGGCGGTAGGCGAGCACGAAGAAGCTCACGAGCGGCGCGTCGGGCGTCTCCCTGCTCATGACGCGGCCACCGCGACGGGCTCGGGCAGGCCGAGAAGCTGGCGGACCCGGGCGCGGGCCGTGGCGCGGTCGAGATGCGCCATCGCGTGGCGCCGGCCGGCCTCGCCAAGGGCGCGGGCGCGGGCGGGATCGGCGAGCAGGGTCGCCATCGCCTCGGCCATGCCGGCGACGTCGCGCTCGTCGACCAGAAGGCCGGTCTCGCCGTCGCGGACATGTTCGGGGATGCCGCCGTGGCGGGTGGCGACGACCGGGAGGGTCGAGGACATCGCCTCGGCGATCACGGTGGGAAAGCCCTCGACGAAGCCGTCCGGGGTGGTGACCGAATGCTGGACGAAGACGGCGGCGCGGGCCATCAGCGCCGCCACCGCCTCATGGCCGAGCGCGCCGTGGAAGGTGACGCGGTCGCGCAGGCCGAGCTCGGCCGCCACCGCCTCGGCACGGGCGCGCAGCGGGCCGTCGCCGCCGAAATCGAGCCGCGCGTCGGGGAAGCGGTCGGCGATCCGGCCGAAGGCCGCGATGGTGAGGTGGGGCGCCTTCATCTCGACCATCCGCCCGATCGCGAGCAGGCGGCCGGGCTCGGCGCTGGTCGCGGGAAAGCGCGCCGGGTCGACGCCGCTCGGGTTCACGAGGATCAGCCCGTCGGGGCAGCCGATCGCCACCAGCTCGTCCGCGAGATGGCGCGAGACGCAGATCACCCCGGCAAGCTGCGGGAACATCCGCTTGTAGCGCCGGGCGAGCGAGGGCATCACCCGGGGCAGGGTGGCGTCATGGCCGCGGAAGTAGACGAAGAGCGGCAGGCCGAGCTCTGTGCAGACCTCGGTGACCATCGCGCCGGAATAGCCGAATTCGGCGAGGACCACGGTCACGCCCTGATCCTTGAGGAAGGCGGCGAGCCGGGCGCGCTCGGAGCGGGCGAGCGACGGGCCGTAACCCATGCGACGGCGGATGCGGGGCGCGAGCCAGCCCCGCAGGCGGCCGATCGCGCCGGGGTGCTCGGGCTCGGCGCCGATGCCGGTCAGGACCGGGCAGCCATAGGCGTCGGCGCCGGTGCCGTCCTGGCAGACGAGCACGGTGCGGCCAGGCGCGAGCGTGCGCACATGGTCGGCCACGAAGGTCTCGGAGACCTGGTTGAAGCTCGCGCTGACGATCGCGAGCACCGGTCCGCCGTTGGCCAGAAGGGGTTCCGTCTCGGCGCGCATCACCGCCTCGTCCGTCTTCTCAGGAAACGCCTGCCGACAGGGCGCGGAAGGCGTCGTTGTCGCGCACGAGCTCGTCGTAGGTGCCGGAGGCGACCACGCGGCCTTGCTCCATCATGAAGATGACGTCGCAGTTGCGCACGGTGGTCAGCCGGTGGGCGATCAGGATGATGGTCTTGGCGTGGCCGAGGTTCTGGACCGCGTCCATCACCGCGCGCTCGGTCAGGTTGTCGAGCGCGGAGGTCGCCTCGTCCATGATCAGCACGTCGGGATCGTGGTAGAGCGCGCGGGCGATGCCGATGCGCTGGCGCTGGCCGCCGGAGAGCCGGATGCCGCGCTCGCCGACCTCGGTGTCGTAGCCCTCGGGCAGGTCGCGCATGATGAAGTCGTGCAGCTCCGCCACCCGGGCAGCGCGCTCGACCGCCGCCCGGTCGACCTGGGTCGGGTCGACGCCGAAGGCGATGTTGGCGGTGACGCTGTCGTCGCTGAGGAAGATCTGCTGCGGCACGTAGCCGAGCGCGTTCTGCCAGAGGCGCCGGTTGTCGTCGGTGATCTCCACGCCGTCGACGACGACGCGGCCCTTCTGCGGGGTCAGGAGGCCGAGCAGGAGGTCGACCGCCGTGGTCTTGCCCGCGCCGCTGCCGCCGACGATGCCGATCGTGGTGCGCGCCGCGATCTGCATGTCGAGGCCGTTGACGGCGCCGCGCTCCGATTTCGGATAGGCGTAGTGCAGGTCGTCGAGCACGAGCTCGCGGTCGAGATGCAGGGCGGGCCGCTCGGTCGCCGGCGGGATGATCTCGGTCTGGGCCTTCCCGAGGCCGTTCTCGACGAAATCCGCGTGCAGGCGGTCGAGGGTGGGCCGGGCGTAGCGCAGCGCGGTGAAGGAGGCATAGAGGCCCTGGAGGGCGGGGAACATGCGCAGCGCCGCGAAGGCGTAGACGCCGAGGGTGGGCAGGATGCCCGCCAGGGTGCCGTCGCCGCGCGCCAGCAGGAAGAGGACGAAGATGAGCATGCCGCCGAAGGCGACGATCTCGAGGATGTGGCGCGGCACGTCGCCGATCACCGCGACCCGGGCCTCGCATTCGGCGACCTGGTGGGCGGGGCGCTGGAAGCGGCGCACGTAGTCCGCCTCGAGGCCGAGCAGCTTCACGTCCTTGATGCCGCCGATCGCGTCGCCGGCGATCTCGAAGCGCTTCATGTTGGCGACGTCGCGGGCGATGCCGATGCGGGTGAGCCGCTGGCGCACGCCGAAGTAGACGAGGACGTAGCTGCCGCCGAGCAGCACCGCGAGCACGAGCGCCGCCACCGGCTCGACCATGATGAGGAGCGCCACGAGGAAGGCGACGATCACCGAATAGGACATGATCCGCATCGCCGGCATCAGCCCGTGGCCGACGGTCTTGTTCACGTCCATGAGGATGTTGGCGCCGAGGTCTGCGCTGTGGCGGTTGAGGAACCAGGCATAGGGCTGCTGGAGGTAGCCCTGCAGCAGGCGGCTGCTGATCGTATAGCCGCGCATGGTCGCGAAGCGATAGGTCGCGTACTGGGTCAGCGACTTGAAGGTCAGGCTGAGCACCATGACCGTCAGCACGCCGACGCCGAGGAACATCAGGAAGCCGCGGTCGGTGGTGAAGCCGAGCGTCTGGTAGATCGCGGCGAGGCGCGGGCTGGTGCGGATGATCTCGGGGTCCGAGAGCACGGCGAGGAACGGCAGGATCGCGGCCACGCCGAGCATCTCGCCGAAGCCCATGCCGACGATCAGCACGAGGAGCAGGAAGAACCGCCGTCTCTCCCTCGGGCTGAGGAGGTCGAGAAGCTTGCGGTAGGTCTCTAGCATTGGCACTCCCTCGTCCGGCCTCTGCCGGCGTCAGCAATCGATACGCATCACAACCAGAAGGCGATGAGCGTCGGTGCGCCCCTATCCCCTATAGAGGATGTTCTTGCACCGCACAATTCACTCCGGCCGGCATCCTGAATGCGGCCTCTACCCGCGTCGTCCGCGCGTCGGCGGCGCCTGGGTGCGCACCGGTCTCGATCCGGTGCCGCCGGCCCGCGGCCTGCGCTCGGGCACGCCCGCCCGCGACGGCCGCAGCGCGCCCTTTTCCGCGGAGCTCTGGCTTGCCCGCGCGATCGCCGGCGTCTCGGGGCCGGCGGATCCGGGCGGGGCCTGGCGCGGGATCCGGCTGCCGCGCTGGGCGCGCCGCTCGACCGGGGTCATGACCCGGCGGCCGGCACGGGTGTAGAACCACGATCCCGCCCCGAAATAGGTGAGCACGAAGGTACTGACCGGACCCCAGACCGAGACGGTGGCGAGGATCATCACAAGTCCGGTCACCGCGATCAGATAGCCGCGCCGCTGCCGCATCTCGTCGTAGTCGAGCCCGCCGGTTCCCAGGATGCCGAGGACGTTCAGCGCGATCGCGATCCAGAGGAAGATCAGCGTTGGCAGGCCGAACCGCACCGCCGTGGCCAGCCAGAAGTTGTCGATGGTCGGATGGCCCATCCAGTAGGCGCGTTCCCATTCGCCCTGGCCCACTCCGAAGATCGGGTTGTCCATGACCGAGCGCGAGCCCCAGTAGAAGATCTCGAGCCGGCCGTAGCCGGTTTGCGGCATCAGGAGCAGGTTCTCGAAGATGAAGACGAGGATGCCGCCGGGGTAGAGGAGCTGGAACCCGCCGATGATCGTCACCGCGAGGATGACGAGCACCACCCACCGGGTCCTGAAGAAAAAGAAGATCCGGTCCCAGCCGATCATCATCAGCTGGAGGCCCGCAGAGATCATCGGCGCCGAGGAGAGCGACACGAAGACGAGCGAGAGCGCGATGCCCATCCGCACCACCCGCTTCACGAAGGCGTCGCGGTAGGTGAAGAAGAAGTTCGCGACGCCGAGCGAGCAGAAGAGGCCGAAGAGGATCGAATGGGCGAAGGGCCCCTGCACGCGTTCGGCGAAGCCGAGCCGGGCCTTGGTGTTCTCCTTGCGCTCGTCGACCGTCATCACCGCCTCGGCGACGGCGCGCAGCGGGCTCCATCCGGTCAGGAGCTCGACGATGGCGAAGGGCAGCAGGAACACCATCGAGCCGAACATGCAGCGCACGAACAGCCGGTAGTCGACGGCGCTGCGCACCAGGACCCGGCCGACCAGATAGCCGCCGAACATCTCGACGAACTGGATGCCGGCGGAATGGATGCGCCCCATCCCGTGATTCGAGAAGAGTGCCGCCCAGATCCAGAAGCAGTAGAGCAGAACGAAGATGTCGGCCGCCGTGATCCGCCCTGCCTGGCCCGATGCCCAGCGCAGGAAGAGCGGCACGAACATCACCAGGAGGTAGATGCGCGACGTGCCGACGGTGAGGCCCGCGACGGTGACGGTGCCGGGGATGATCAGGGTGACGAAGAACAGGACCAGAAGGCCGGTCGCGGTCGCGGCCTCCTTCTCGCTCGTCTCGGGGACGGAGTCGTGTGCGGCCACGGCGCTCCGGCCGGCCGTCGAGGTCATCTCGCCTGTGCTGCGTCGATCCATCTGTCTTCTGCCCGCGCGGATGCCGTTGCGGGCACCTGATCATTCCTGCGCGACGCTGGGTCGCCGCACCATGCATGCCTCGAGCCCTTCGGCCCGCCCGGCGACGCCGACCGCATCCGGACGGCGCGAAAAATCGCATGTCCCGGCGGATGGGGCAACCGTGTTGACGAAACTTGGCTAAGACGCTGGCGCGAGCCAGTGCGAGAGGTCGCGCCCGATCAGGTCCTGGGTCCGGAGGATGTCGTCGCGGAACGCCACCGTCGCGGTCGCGCGGTCCTCGGGGCTGAGGCGCTGGGCGACGAGGTTTGCGTTCTTGAGCTTCTCCAGGCGGCGCTGGACCGACATCGGGATGAACATGCCGCCGACGCGGCGGGCGGTGCGGTTGTTGAGCGCGAGATGCAGGAGCTTCGAGCGCGGCAGGCCGCCGGGGTTCACCACCTTCTCGGTCTCGGGGACGAAGCCCGGGTCGACGCCCAGATAGCCGTAGATCTTCTGGGTGGTGGCGGTCGGATCGGCGATCAGCTCCTCGAAGAGGATCGTGAGGAGCTGCTCCGGTGGAAACAGCGCGCGGAAGCGGGCGATCCCCTCGGCATAGGGCTGGCGGGTCGCCGGGTCGTCGCGGACGGCTTCGGCGAAGGGCACGTCGCGGTTGTGGCCCTTGTTGCGCAGGTTCATCTGGTAGAGCGAGAAGGCCCGGTCGACCGGGTTCCTCAGCGACATCACCAGGCGCGCCTCGGGCACGGCCGCATGGATGTTCGCGGCGGCATGGAGCGACGGCAGGTAGTGCGGGGTGATCTCGCCCCAGACGGTCTCGTCCGTCACGCCGTCGAAGAGGCCGTAATACTCGGCCTCATCGCGGACCAGCCGGAAGCGGCTGTCACCATCGGGCCCGTAGCAGAAGAACCCCGGCTCCTTCCAGCCGCCGGGAATGAAGATCGCCGGGTGCTGCTGGAGATAGTGGCGGAGGGAACTTGTCCCGGCCTTGGTCGCACCGATGACCAGGAAACTCGGCTTGCGCATGCGAGACCCTCCGGATGTTTCTGGATGGGGTCATCTTAGCCATGTTCGGCCGCTGCGAGTAGGGGGCGGCCGACGGTCTTCGCGAACAAGGTAAAGGAGGGGTCCGCTGCGCGCCGGGGATGGCGCGCAGCGGCGGGGAGGGGTGTCAGACCTCGAAGCGCGTGTAGAGCGAGGGATGCGAGCGCGGCTTCGGCGGCGGGATCAGGCGCGCCGCGCCGATGCCGTTGGTGCCGAAGAACACGTCGCCCGTGTGCGGATGCACCGCGAGGATGCCCCGCGAGACGCGGAACATGTTGTAGGTGATGTTCTCCCAGGTCGGCGAGGCGCTCTGGCCGTTCTGGGTCCGCCACAGCGTCTGGTATCCCGGCGCCAGCATGGCGACGTAGACGCATTCGGGATCCTGCGGGTCGATCGCGATGCTGGCGACCGACGCGGGGAAGTTCGAAGGCATGCCCGGATTGGCCGCGCGGGTCTGCGCGATCAGCCCGTAGTTGGTCCGCCAGCTGTTGCTCGCGCGGTCGTAGCGGGCGAGATCGCCGTTCGCGCTGCGGGTGAAGATGACGTTGCGATTGGTCGGATGCGCCGTCACGATGAACCGGCGGACGTCGCCCGCGGTGACGTTCCAGCCCACGCGCACGAAGAGCGAGGCGGTGTTGCCCCGGTCCTGCGACCAGCGCAGTTCGGTATCCGCGCCCGAGCCGGAGATGCCGTAGATGACGTCGTTGTCGGCCCTAAGGCAATCGACGACCCGGCCGATCCCCGACGGATAGCCCGAGAAGCTCACCCCCGCATTGGTCGAGCGCCGGTCGCCCGAATAGATCACGCTCGGCGCCGTCCGGTGCCAGTGGAGGAACGTGTAGGGGCCGTGCGTGTCGGTGACCCGGACCCAGTCCCCGTCCTTGAAGGTGCGCGGGTTGGGTACGCTGGTGCGGAAGATGTAGGTGTTCTCGCTGTTCGACATGAAGCCGACCGTGCCGACGATCAGGTTGGGATCGGTCGGGTGGATCGCGACGACATGCATACTGTCCTTGAGCGAGCCGCCTGCGGGGTCCGGCGCCTTGCCCGCCTGGGTCTGCCAGAAGGTCTGGCCGCCGTCCTTGGTGATCACCATGCCGGTGTCGGTGCAGCCGAAGGCGAAGCGGTTGGGATCGTCCGAGAAGGCCACGCCCGACGGGAAATTGCCCCAGATCAGGCCAGTGAACCCCTCGCCAGAGTAGGTCCAGGTCACGCCCCGGTCCTCGGTCCGGAAGTTATGCGCCATCCCGTGCCCGACCGCCTTGTTCGGGTCGTTGGGGTGCGGGAGGATGCGGGTGCAGAGCTCGGGCCGCGAGCTCGACCCCAGGCTGTCGGACATGTTGTTCTGCCAGGCGCTCGTCAGCCCCGGCCGGCCGTTGATCTTGGCCACGAACCAGTTCGCGCCGCCGTCGTGGCTGACCCGGAGCCGGCCGTCGGGATTGGTCACGCCCCGGCCGATCAGGTAAAGCGTGCGCGAGGCGACCGGCTGCCAGGCGCCGTTCGACATCCCGACATGGACCTTGGACGCCGGGAAGTTCGCCGGGATCCTCACCTGGCTCCAGGACGTGCCGCCGTTGGTGGTGCGCCACAGGCTGCCGGGGTCGGAGCCCTTCTGGTTGATGACGGCATAGATCTCGTTGCCGTCGTTGGGGTTGATCTCG
>CAZESN010000033.1:9827-17614 GCA_964514775.1 uncultured Rhodovulum sp. | reverse complement strand
TCGAGTTCAAGACGCCGATGCTCTGGGCGCTCGGGTTCCTGTTCCTCTTCACCGTGGGCGGTGTGACCGGCATCGTGCTCAGCCAGGCGCCGCTCGACCGGGCCTATCATGACACCTACTACGTGGTGGCGCATTTCCACTACGTGATGAGCCTCGGCGCGGTGTTCTGCATGTTCGCGGGCATCTACTACTGGTTCGCCAAGGTGACGGGGAAGCAGTATCCGGAATGGGCGGGCAAGGCGCATTTCTGGATGATGTTCATCGGCGCGAACGTCACCTTCTTCCCGCAGCACTTCCTCGGCCGTCAGGGCATGCCGCGGCGCTATATCGACTATCCCGAGCAGTTCGCCTTCTGGAACTACATCTCGTCGCTGGGCGCCTTCCTGTCGGGCTTCTCGCTGCTCTTCTTCTTCGGCATCGTCTACTACACGCTGCGCTACGGCCAGCGGGTCACCGAGCCGCAGTACTGGGGACCGCAGCCTGACGCGACGCTCGAGTGGACCCTGCCGAACCCGCCGCCGGAGCACACATTCGAGACGCTCCCCACCCCGGACATGTGGGATCACCGCGGCACCGCTGCGCATCACTGAGCGCCGGAACAGAACCGAACGATGCAGAGGCCGGGCCATGTGCCCGGCCTCTGGCATTCCGGTCCCCGGTGGCGCGTTCACGTTCAGCGGACAAGATCGCTGACAAGGGCAGGGCGCGACCTTATAGTCCGTGCGGTTCAATCAGGGCCGGGGCCGTGCGTTGCGCAGGGTCCCGGCTTCCGTGCCTGTGGAGTGGAAAGGAAGTCCGATGTTTCGCCGCCTGTTGCCCGCCGCCATTGTGATGGTGATTGCCGCTCTGCCTGCCCGGGCGGATGAGTTTACCGACGTGGTGGAAGGGGCTCTCACGGCCTATCGGGACGGCGATATCACGATCGCCAAGGAAGAGCTCGACTACGCGCTCCGGCTCCTCAACGACATGAAGGCGGCGAGCCTCGCCAATTATCTCCCCGAAGCCCTTGCCGGCTGGACGCGCCAGGTGGAGGAGGCGGAGAATGCGGGCTTCGCCATGTCCATGTTCGGGGGCGGGACGACCGCGGCCGCGACCTATGTGGGGGGTGGGGAGCAGTTCACGATCACGCTCGTCGCCAACTCGCCGATGGTGGCGGGCATGGGCGCGATGATTTCCGGTCTCGGGGCGGTCTCGGGGCGGCCGATGCGGATCCAGCGGGTCCAGTTCGCGAACAACGAGGGCGAGCTTCAGGGCGTCGTGGAGAACCGCGTTCTGATCACCGTCGACGGCTCGGCCACGGTCGAGGACAAGGTGGCCCATCTCGAGGCGATGGATTTCAGGGCGTTGGGAAGTTTCTGATACCGGATCCCCATAAGCACCCCGGTGTGTGGGCACGGCCGTGCCCACACCATCATGCCTTTGGGGTCAACGGCGGGTATCAGGTGATGCCGCCCATCACGCCCAGCCAGAGCGAGACGGTGACGACCGAAATCGCGGTGCCGATCAGGACCGCGCTCGCGGCCTGTTCCTGGGCGCGGCCGTACATGCTGGCGAAGATA
This sequence comes from uncultured Rhodovulum sp., assembly GCA_964514775.1. GTDB lineage: Bacteria > Pseudomonadota > Alphaproteobacteria > Rhodobacterales > Rhodobacteraceae > Amaricoccus. The sequence continues at coordinate 16,055 of CAZESN010000033.1, read as the reverse complement.
TAGGTGTTGACGCCCGGTGCCATCGAGGCGCCGAGGACGGCGGCGCGCAGGAAGGGATCCGCCAGGTCGAAGACCATGCTGCCGAGAAAGAGCACGATCGCAGGGTGGATGAAGAGCGAGATGGCGGTGATCATGCCGGCCTCGCCGAGGGAGGCGCGGATCGCATAGCGGCTGAGTACGCCGCCCAGGCCGAAAAGCGCGGCGGGCAGAGCGGCGTTGGCGAGCATGTCGACGGACATCCGCAGCGCCCCGGGCAGGACAACGCCGGTCAGGTTGACGGTGAAGCCGAAGGCGATGCCGATCATCAGCGCGTTGCTGAACATGGCGCGGGCGACGATGCGCAGGGTCTCGAAGAGGCCGCGGCCGTCGGCGCGTGAGAACTCCATCACCGTGATCCCGAGCAGATAGCAGAACGGCGCGTGGATCGAGACGATGGCGAAGATCGCGGCGAGCTCGTCGGGGCCATATGCGCGCTCTGTGATCGGCAGGGCGAGAAGCGCGAGGTTCGAGAACATCGCCGCGAAGCCGATCGCGACCGCCTCGCCGGGGCGGCGGCGGAAGATCCGGCGCGCGCCGAGCGTGCCCAGGACGAAGACGCAGGTCGCGCCGAGATAGAACGAGAGAAGCAGACCGGGGTCGAAGGCGCGGCCGAGGTCGAGCTGCGAGATGCCGCGAAAGAGTACGCAGGGGATGCCGAACCGCTGCGCGAAGACCATGAGGCCGTCGACGGCCGAAGGCGCGAAGATGCGGCTGCGGGCTGCGGCCCAGCCGGCGCCGATCACGATGAAGACCGGCACGACGACGGCGAGGATCCCGGTGATCAAAGCGGAATGTCCAGAACCAGGCCGTCGTGGGCGGGAACGACGCCGGTGGGGATCTCGGCGGCAAGGGTCGCGTAGTCGAGATCGGTGTGGAGGTTGGTGAGCACTGCCCGGCGCGGATTGGCCCGCGCGATCCATTCGAGGCTCTGCGCGAGATGGGCGTGCGTGGGATGCGGGCGGTAGCGCAGGGCGTCGAGGATCCAGATGTCGAGGCCCGTCAGCCGCGGCCAGGCATCGTCCGGGATCTCGGAGACGTCCGGAAGATAGGCAAGGTCGTGGATGCGGAAGCCGAACGCCTCGATGCGGCCGTGGCGCACGCGGATCGGCGCGAGCTCGACCGGGCCGCCGGCGCCGGTCACGGTGAAGGTGTCCTCGATGGCGTTGAGCTCTAGGATCGGGGGGTAGGAGCTGCCCGCAGGCTGGACGAAGGCATAGCCGAAGCGGGCGACGAGGGTGTCGGCCGTATCGGCATCGGCCCAGACCGGCAGACGGCTGCCCCGATGCTGGACGACCACGCGAAGGTCGTCGATCCCGTGGACATGGTCGGCATGGGCGTGGGTGTAGACGACTGCGTCGAGGTGGCCGACGCCGACGCTGAGGAGCTGTACCCGCAGGTCCGGCGAGGTGTCGATCAGGACGCGGGTGATGCCCTCATCGGTCCGGCGTTCGATGAGAAGCGAGCAGCGGCGGCGGATGTTGCGGGGGTCCTTCGGGTCGCAGTTGCCCCATTCGCCGCCGATGCGCGGCACGCCGCCAGAGGAGCCGCAGCCCAGGATCGTCGCGCGCAGGAGCGCCATTACGCGGGTCTCCAGGCGGCGGCCTTGGCGAAGAGCCGCTCGAAATTCGCGGTGGTGAGGGCGGCGAAATCGGCGGGGTCCATGTCGTAGATCGCCGCGGCGATGCGGGCCGTGTCAGCCACGAAAGCCGGCTCGTTGCGCCGGCCGCGATGGGGCTGGGGGGCGAGATAGGGGCTGTCGGTCTCGACGAGGATGCGGTCGCGGGGTGCATCGCGGAAGATGTCGCGCAGGGCTTCGGCGCTGCGGAAGGTCGCGATGCCGGAGATCGAGAGGTAGAAACCCAGGGAAAGGGCGGCCTCGGCGAGGGCGCGGCCCGAGGTGAAGCAGTGCATCACGCAGGAGAAGGCGCCGGCCGCGTGTTCCTCGGCGAGGATGCGGGCGATGTCGTCGTCGGCGTCGCGGGCGTGGATGATGAGCGGCAGGCCGGTGCGGCGCGCGGCCTCGCAGTGGAGGCGCAGGCTCTCGGCCTGGGGCACGGCGCTGTCGGCGGTATAATGGTAGTCGAGACCGGTCTCGCCGATGCCGACCATCTTGGGGTGGGCGGCAAGGGCGACGAGGACCTCGACGGTGGCCATGGGTTCCTCGGCCACATGCATCGGGTGGGTGCCCGCGGCAAAGAAGACGCCCGCATGGGCTTCGGCGATGGCGCGGACCTGCGGCACGAGCCGCAGCCGGGTGCAGATCGTGACCATGCGGGTGACGCCGGCGGCGGCGGCGCGGGCCACGACGGCGTCGGTCTCTCCCGCGAAATCGGGAAAGTCGAGGTGGCAGTGGCTGTCGACGAGGTCGAGCAGGGCGGGGGCGGGCAGGGTCATCGGGCGGCGGCTCTGCTTCAGGCGGCGAGGTCGTGCGCTTTGGCGGCGGCCGCGTCTAGTCGCAGGAAGGTATCGAGTATCACCTGACCGGGGTCAAGGTTGAGTGCGCGCGCCCGCTCGGCCCGGCCGACGAGCTCGGGGACGGCCTCGGCCCAGATCGCGGCCTGGGCCGGGTGGCCGGCGAGGCGCTGCATCAGGGCGGCCTCGGCATCGGAGACGGGGGCGGCGTCGGAGCCGGCGGCCCTGAGCGCGAGCCGGCCGAGGGCGGTGCGCAGGAGATCGAGGGCGAGGGTGGCGCGGGGCGCGCCGTCGCGGCCGGCGAAGCTCTCGGCGAGGCGGATGAGGCGCGGGCGGTCGATGCCGGGTGCGGTGGCAAGAAGGCCGGTGAGCTCGAGGTAGAGGGCAAGGCCGTCGCCCTGGCCGAGCTCGAGGGCCGCGCCGACCGAGCCGCCGGCGAGGGCGTGGAGCATGGGCCCCTCCGTGTCGTCGATCCCGGCGCCGGTGGCGGCGAGCGCGCGGGTGAAGTCGGTGGCGCCGAGGGGGCGGCAGACAAGTTCGCGGCAACGCGAGCGGATGGTGGGAAGGAGCCGCGCCGGCTGGTGGCAGACGAGGAGGAGGGCGGCGCGTTCGGGGGGCTCCTCGAGGATCTTGAGAAGGGCGTTCGCGGCCTGGGGCGTCATCTCGTCGGCGGCGTCGACGATGGCGACGCGCCAGCCACCGTCGGTGGCGGCGAGCTGGAAGAAGCTCTTGAGCGCGCGCATCTCGTCGACGGTGATCGCGGTGCGCAGGCGCTCGGTCTTGTCGTCCCAGGGGCGGCGGCAGAGAAAGAGGCCCGGTGCGGCGAGGCTGGCCGTCTGGCGGAAGACCGGGTGGTCGGGGGGCATGTCGAGGGTGGCGGCGTCACTGTCGGCGAGGAGGTGGCGGGCGATGCGCCAGGCGAGCGTGGCCTTGCCGATCCCGCGCGGGCCGGTCAGGAGCCAGGCGTGGTGCATCCGGCCCGAGGCGCGCGCGGCGAGGAAGCGGGCTTCGGCCGCGTCCTGACCGAAGAGGACGGAGGTCTCGCGCGGGTGCGGCGCGCCGGGAAGGCGGTCGGGTTCGGGGATCGTGTCGGGGGAGGGCATCAGGGAAACCTCAGCGAAAGTCCGAGGCCGTCGCAGTCCGGCATTTTGTCCGAGCTCGGACAAATAGTCAAGTAATTGAATTTAATCGCAAAATTTTTCGGCGTTAAGGTGGTCTTCATCTTTTTCCAATCTCCGGCCCGACAGCGGGCTGTCGCGGAAGCCTTTCAGAGGCCGGCCGCGGCGGCAACGCGGGCGGCGACCTCGTCGGCGGGGCCTTCGGCGGAAACCACGCGGCAGCGGTCGGGGAAGCGTGCGGCGAGCTCGAGGAAGCCCCCACGCAGGCGGGCCTGGAAATCGGCGCCGAAGCGCTCGAACCGGTCCTCGGACCCGCCGCGCGCGAGGCCCCGGGTCAGCGCCCGGGTGGGGTCGAGGTCGAGGATGATGGTGAGGTCGGGGTCGATGCCGATGGCGAGCGCATGGAGCGTGTCGACCATGTCCCGCAGGTCGGCGCGCACGGCGCCCTGATAGACCCGGGTCGAATCGGCGAACCGGTCGCAGAGCACGATCTCGCCCCGAGAGAGCGCGGGGCGGATGGTGCGCTCGAGATGGTCGCGGCGGGCGGCGGTGAAGAGCAGCGTCTCGGATTCGGGCGACCAGCGGCCGGGCTCGCCCTCGACGAGGAGGCGGCGGATCTCCTCGGCCCCGGGGGCGCCGCCGGGTTCCCGGGTCTCGACGACGGCATGGCCGAGGGCGCGCAGGCGGGCGGCCAGGAGACGGAGCTGGGTGGTCTTGCCCGCGCCGTCCACGCCCTCGAAGCTGATGAAGCGCCCCCCCGCCACGTCGGCCCTATCTGGCGCCGGAGACGAGGCCGACCGCGCGGTCGCGGGCGAGCCGGGCGGCCGCGCCGACGCGGGTGCCAAAGCCGCCGCGGGCGACCTCATGGGCGGCCACGAGCGGGAAGCGGGCGGGATCCTGGCCGGGGACCTCGACGACCAGCGCCCCGAGCTCCTGACCGGCGGCGATCGGGGCCTCGATGGGCGCGAGATACTCGATGCGGGCGGTCATGCCGGGACGGTCCTCGCGCAGGACGAGCATCTGGGCGAGGTCGGGGGCAATGAGCGGCACGGTCGGAGCCGCGCCGAGCCAGACGTCGGCTTCGGCCGCGACTTCGCCCGCGTCGAAGAAGCGGACCTTGTCGAAGGCGCCGAAGGCCCAGCGGACCATGGCCTCGGTGCCGGCGCGGCGCGCGGCCTCGCTCTCGAAGCCCGAGGCGACGAAGACGATGCGCTGGTCGTCCTGGACCGCCGAGCCGGCGAGGCCGTAGCCCGCCTCGTTGGTATGGCCGGTCTTGAGCCCGTCGGCGCCGATGCCAGCGCGCAGGAGCGGGTTGCGGTTCGCCTGGGTGATGCCGTTCCAGGTGAATTCGGTCTCGGAGAAATAGGCGTAGAATTCGGGGAATTCGGTGATGATGCGCCGGGAGAGCGCCGCGATGTCGGCGGTGCTCATGACATGGCCGGGTTCGGGCCAGCCGGACGCGTTCTTCAGGACCGTGTCGGTCAGCCCGATCTCGGCGGCGCGCCGGGTCATGGCGGCGGCGAAGGCCTCCTCGGTGCCGGAGAGATTCTCGGCCACGACGATGCAGGCGTCGTTGCCCGACTGGACGATGATGCCGTGGATCAGGGCATCCACCGGCACGGTCTTGCCCGCCTCGACGAACATGCGCGAGCCGCCGATCGACTGGGCCCGGGCGGAGACGCCGAATTCAGTCTCCCGGGTGACGCGGCCGTCACGGATCGCCTCGAAGAGCATGTAGAGGGTCATCAGCTTCGACATCGAGGCCGGCGGCATCGCCTGATCGGAGGCCTTGGAGAAGAGGACGGTGCCGGTGGCGTGGTCGATGATGATCGCCGAGCGGGCAGGCGTCTCGAATCCCTGCGCCGCAAGCGGGGCGAGGACAAGGGCCGCGAGAAGGCCGAGGACGCGGGATTTCAATGCCATGCGCAATCTCCCTGACGTGCCCCCCCGCCTCCGCACAGGGATAGGCGATGCCTGCGCGCAAGTCAAAACGCAAGCGCGCTATCGCGGGGCGATGCTGGCCCGGCGCAGGGCTTCGGCGTCGAGTGTGAGGTCGGAGGCGATCCAGAGGGATTCGAGCCGCCGGAGCTCGGCACCGAGGGCGGGGCCGGTCAGGGCGAGGTCGGCGGCACGGACGGGCAGGGCGGCCTCGGCGCCCCGCGTGATCTCGGCGGTCAGGTCGTGGGGCGGGGCGGAGCCCGCCGCTGCGGCGCGGATCAGGGCGGCGTCGCGGGCGACATCGGGGCCGGCGCGCCAGGCGTTGACGGCGGGCGATGCGGGGGTGGCGAGGGCTTCGGCGGTTGCCGCGAGGGCCCGAGCGTCGGCGCGGGAGAGGCGCAGGCGGTCGGCCCAGTCGGGGGCGGTGCCGAGGGCCGCGAGACGACGCTGCCAGCGGGGAGGCGCGTGGTCGGCGGCTTCGATCGCGGGCAGGGAGGTGAGGGCGGCGGGGTCGGCGCCGGGCAGGACGAGGTCCAGGATGCCGGCGGCGGCCATCGCGGCGAGGGTCGGGCCGGGGTCGGGGGCGGCGAGGAGCCGGGTGATCTCGGCACCGACCCGTTCGCGCGAGAGACCGGCGAGGCCGGCGCGGGCGGCGGTGCAGGCGGCGAGGCCTTCGGGGTCGAGGCCGGCGGTCTGGTCGCCGTACCAGGCGTGAAAGCGG
>CAZESN010000033.1:0-9817 GCA_964514775.1 uncultured Rhodovulum sp. | reverse complement strand
AGGATGCGCAGGTAGTCCTCGGCGATGCGCCTCTCCGCCGCGCCGACGAAGCGCACGCGCCGGGCCTGCAGGTCGGGCAGGCCGCCGAGGGGGTCGAGGACGCTGCCGTCGGGCCGGGCATAGAGCGCGTTCATGGTGAAGTCGCGCCGGGCCGCGTCTTCGCCTATGTCGTCCGAGAAGGCGATGCGGGCCTTGCGGCCGAAGGTCTCGACGTCGCGGCGGAAGGTGGTGATCTCGAAGGGCCGCCCCCCGACGACGAGGGTGACGGTGCCGTGGTCGATGCCGGTCGGGACGGCCTTGACCCCGGCGGCGCGCGCGAGGTCCATGACGCGGCGGGGCGGGGCGTCGGTGGCGAGGTCGATGTCGGCGACCGGGGTTCCGAGGAGCGCGTTGCGCACGCAGCCGCCGACGAAGAGCGCGCGGTGGCCGGCGTCGGTCAGGAGCCGGCAGACGGTCTGTGTGGCGGGTGCGGTCACCCAGGCGTCGGCGAGCCTGATCGGGGACGCGGTCACGGGCCCTGCATGCGCTCGGCGAGGGATCTGAGCATCCGCGCGGTCGCGCCCCAGATGTAGTGGGGGCCGTAGGGGATGACGAGATAGCGCCGCTCGCTGCCCTGCCAGAGGCGGGCGTGGGTCTGGAAATTCGCCGGGTCGAGGACGAAGGCGAGCGGGACCTCGAAGACCTCGTCCACCTCGGAGCGGTCGGGGACCGGCGTGAACCCGGGTGCGACCAGCCCGACGAAGGGGGTGATGGTGAAGCGGGTCACGGTGTGGTGGCGGTCGAAGGTGCCGAGGACCTGGACCCGGTCCGGCGGCAGGCCGATTTCCTCATGGGCCTCGCGCAGGGCCGCGTCGAGGTCGGTGGCGTCGCCGGGGTCGCGCTTGCCGCCGGGAAAGGCGATCTGGCCGGGGTGGTGGCGGAGCCGGGCGGCGCGGCGGGTGAGAATGATGCGCAGCTCGGGACCGCGCTCGACCAGCGGCACCAGGACCGAGGCGGCGCGCAGCTCGCCCGCCGGCAGGCGCAGCCCCGGCGTGAGGTCGAAGTCCGAGGACGCGGCCGGCGGGGCGGCGAGGGCGCGCTCAATGCGGGAAAGATTGAAGCAGTGCCGGTCCATGGCTCCAATCTGGCCCCGTCCCCGCGGCGGCGCAAGGGCGGGGACGCCCACGGGTCGGGGTGGCGTTGTGTCCGGCGGCATGGCCGGTAAAAAGGGCGCAACAGGGGATTCGCTTGAACGATAGATCCGTCACCAGCGGCGCGCGCGCCTGGAGATACCTGCCGTCGATCGTCGCGGCCGCCGCGTTCCTCTGGTTCGCGGGCTTTCTCGGCCCGGTCGCCCGGGGCGAGGTGGCGGAGGTCGTATTCCCCTGGGTGCCCGCGCTGGGGGTCGAGCTCGCGTTCCGGATCGACGGGCTCGCACTTGCCTTCGCGCTCCTGATCTGCGGGATCGGGGCGGGGGTTCTGCTCTATGCGGCCGAATATTTCCGGGGCGACCGGCGGCTCGGGTCGCTTCTTGTCATGCTCGTCGCCTTTGCGATCTCGATGCTCGGGCTCGTCACCGCGGATGACGCGATCACGCTCTTCGTGTTCTGGGAAGGGACGACGCTGACCTCGTGGCTGCTGGTCGGCTTCGATCACGAGAAGGCCTCGGCGCGGGCGGCGGCGTTGCAGGCGCTCCTGGTAACCGCGATCGGCGGGCTCGCGCTGCTCCCGGGGCTTTTGATGATGGGGGGGCTTGCCGGAAGCTGGCGGATCTCCGAGATCAACGCGATGGGGCCGGAGCTGCGCGCCAGCGCGGCCTATCCGGCCGTCCTCGCACTGGTCCTGCTCGGGGCCTTCACCAAGTCGGCGCAGTTTCCGTTCCATTTCTGGCTGCCCAATGCCATGGCCGCGCCGACGCCGGTGTCGGCCTATCTGCATTCGGCGACGATGGTGAAGGCCGGGATCTATCTGCTGGCGCGGCTGATGCCGGCGCTCGGAGGCACCGGGCTCTGGGTCTGGTCGCTGACCCTCGCGGGGGCGGTGACCATGCTGATCGGCGCGGTCTGGGCGCTGCGCCAGACCGATCTCAAGCAGATGCTGGCGCAGACGACGGTGATGGCGCTGGGGCTGATGACCATGCTGCTCGCGGCGTCGACGCCGGTTGCGGTGGCGGCGGCGGTGACCTTCCTGCTGGTCCACGCGTTCTACAAGGCGGCGCTCTTCCTCGCGGTCGGCATGATCGAGAAGGGGGCGGGGACGCGGGAGTATCCCGCGCTCGGCGGGCTCAAACGGGCAATGCCGCTCAGTTTCGTCGTGGCCGGGCTGGCCGGGCTCTCGATGGCGGGGGTGCCGCCGCTCTTCGGCTTCATCGGCAAGGAGGCGATCTACGGGGCGGTGCCGGTCGCGCCGGTTCTGCCGGTGCTGGTCACGGGCGCGGCCGTCGTTGCCAATGCGCTGATGGTCGCCTGTGCGGGGGCGGTGGCCGTGCGGCCGTTCCTGATCGGGGAGCGGCGCTCGCCCAAGGCCGAGCCGAGCGATCCCGGCTGGCAGTTCTGGCTCGGGCCGGCGGTACTGGCCGGGCTCGGGCTCGTCTTCGGGCTTCTGCCGGGGCTGGTGGAGCGGGCGCTGGTCGGCCCGATGGTGCAGGCGATCAGCGGGTCGGGCATGCCGGGGCATCTGGCGCTCTGGCACGGACTGGGGCCGGCGCTGGGGCTGAGCCTGATGACGCTCGGCCTCGGCCTTGGGCTCTATCGCGGCCTCGACGGGCTGCGCGCGGCACTGACCGCCGCGGAGGCCCGGGTGCCGCGCACCGAAGGCTGGTACACGGCGGGGCTCGCCGGCACGATCCGGGGGGCCGGCTGGCTGACGGCGCGGGTGCAGGACGGGCGGATGACGAGCTACCTGCGCTGGACGTTCCTCACGCTCGCCGGGCTCGTCTGGTTCGCGATCGCCGCAGGGGGGGCCGCCTGGCCGGACCTGGTGCCGCGCGCGGAGCTGGTCGGATGGGCGATCTTCGTCGTGATCGTCGCGGCGGTGGTGGCGGTGCTGCGCACGCCGTCGCGGCTGGCCGCCATCGCGGCGCTCGGCGGGATCGGGACCGGGGTGGCGCTGGTCTTCGTGCTCTACGGGGCGATCGACGTGGCGATGACGCAGCTTTTCGTCGAGATCCTCGTGGTGGTCTTCCTTGCCATCGCCATGGTGCGGCTGCCGGCCTCGGGCGCGCTTCGGTTCCGGCCCGGCAATGCGGCGGTGGCCGTGGCGCTCGGGGTGGCGGTGACCCTCGTGCAGCTCGCGGTGCTCGGAAGTGACCTCGACCGGTTCATGACCGGGTTCTTCGAGGTGACGAGCGCGCCGGAGGCCCACGGGCGCAACATCGTCAACGTGATCCTCGTCGACTTCCGCGGCTTCGACACGCTGGGCGAGATCGCCGTGATCGTGATCGCGGGGGTGGCCGCGATCGCGGCGCTCAGGGCGGGACGGGGGGTGGCGCGGTGAACTCGCTGATCCTCTCGACCGCGACCCGGATCCTGATGCCGGCGATCCTGATCCTGTCGGTCTTCGTGCTGCTGCGCGGACACAACGAGCCCGGCGGCGGGTTCATCGGCGGGCTGCTCGCAGCCACGGCGTTCGCGCTGAAGGAAAAGGCCGAAGGCCTCGATGCGGCCCGCCGGGCGCTGCGGGTGCGGCCGATGTCGGTGGCGGCGGTGGGACTGGGGTCCGCGCTGGTCGCGGGTGTCTGGGGCGGACTGGCGCAGGGGGCGTTTCTCAAGGGCATGTGGCCGTTCCTGGACGCGGGCGTGCCGGTCGGCTCGATCTTTCTCTTCGATCTCGGCGTCTATCTTGTGGTCTTCGGCACGCTCTGCGGCATTCTTTTCACGCTCGAGGAGATGGTCGCCGAAGACGCGGATCCGGGGGGCGACTGACGTGGAGATACTGCTCGCGATCCTCACCGGCATCCTGACCGCCGCCGGGGCCTATCTGATGATGAGCGGCCGCACGCTGCCCTATCTGTTCGGGCTGGTGATGATCTCGAATGCGGCCAACCTCGTGATCTTCACCTCGGGGCGGCTGACCTTCGGGCGCCCGCCGCTGGTGCCGGCAGGTGCGCAGAGCGTGAACGGGGTGGCGAATGCGCTGCCGCAGGCGCTGATCCTGACCGCGATCGTGATCGGGTTCGGGCTTCTGGTCTTTGCGCTCGCGCTCGCCTTCCGGTCCTATTATGTGCTCGGCACCACCGACATGGATGCGATGCGCGAGGCCGAGCCGCCCGCGGGAGGGCGCGACTAGTGCTGCTGTTCTGGCCTGTTGTGATCCCGTTCGCGACGATGGTGCTGACGCTTCTGGCGTGGCGGTGGCGCGCGGTGCAGCGGGCGGTGTCCGTGACCGGGGCGGTGCTGCTGCTGGCGGCCGCGGTGGCGATCGTGATGCGGGTCGGCGCCGAGGGGCCGGTCGCCGCGCAGGCCGGCAGCTGGCCGGCGCCGTTCGGGATCACCATGGTCGCGGACTGGCTGTCGGCGATCATGGTGCTGATCACCGGCATCATGGCCGTCGCGACGCTCGTCTACGGGCTCGCGGACGTGAGCGCCAGCGAGGAGCACCAGGGCTATCATCCGCTGACCCACGGCATGCTCGCCGGGATCTGCGGGGCGTTCCTGACCGGCGACATCTTCAACATGTACGTCTGGTTCGAGGTGATGCTGATCGCGTCCTTCGGCCTGCTCGTCGTCGGCGGCGGGCGGGCGCAGCTCGACGGGGCGATGAAATACGCGGGCCTGAACCTGATCGCGACGATCGCCTTCCTGGCGGGCGTGGGGCTGCTCTACGGGGCGACGGGCGCGCTCAACATGGCCGACCTGCACGGGCGGCTCGCGGGGCGCGAGGGCGAGGCGGCGGTTCTCGGCGCCGCGGTGGTGCTGATCTTTGCGTTCGGGTCGAAGGCCGCGCTCTTTCCGGTCTTCTTCTGGCTGCCGGCCTCCTATCACACGCCGTCGTTCGCGACCTCGGCGCTCTTCTCGGCGATGCTGACCAAGGTCGGCGTCTATGCGCTGATCCGGGTGTTCACGCTCGTCTTCGACGCAGGCGCGCCGGGGATCCAGACGCTGCTCCTCTGGGCCTCGGTGCTGACGATGATCGTGGGCGTTCTCGGGGCGGCGGCGCAGATGGAGCTGCGGCGGATCCTGTCGTTCCACATCATCAGCCAGATCGGCTATATGGTGCTCGGCCTCGCGATCGGCACGCCGCTCGCGCTGATGGGCGGGATCTTCTATCTGATCCACCATATTGTGGTGAAGGCGAACCTCTTCCTGATTGCCGGGATCATGCGGCTGCATACGGGATCGGAGGATCTGGTGCGGATCGGCGGGCTCTGGCGGACGCGGCCCTGGCTCGGGGTGCTGTTCCTGGTGCCGGCGATGTCGCTCGCGGGCATGCCGCCGCTCTCGGGCTTCTGGGCAAAGCTCCTGATCCTGCGGGCGAGCCTGGAGGGCGGGCACTGGGTTGTCGCCTTCGTCGTGCTGGCGGTGGGGTTGCTCACCCTCTTCTCGATGAGCAAGATCTGGAACGAGGCGTTCTGGAAGGCGCATCCCGCCGGCGACGGCCTGCCCGTGAGGCGGACGCCGGTAGCGATGCTGGCGCCGGTGGCGGTCCTGGCGGCCATCACCTGTGTGATCGGGCTCTGGGCCGGGCCGTTCATGGAGGTGGCGGCAGACGCCGCCGCTGGCCTGCTGGAGCCGACGGCCTATGTGGCGGCGGTGATGGGGAGCGGATGATGGGGGCGATGGCGAGGCCCTGGTACGGGATCTGTCTGTGTGTGGCGTTCGCGCGCGATCTGGTGCTTTCGAGCGTCGCGGTGGCGCGGGTCGTGCTTTCGCGCGATGCGGCGACGTTGCCGCGCTTCGTGAGCGTACCGCTCGAGGCGGGATACTCCGATCTCGAGATCGCCCTTATCGCCAACTACATCACCCTCACCCCCGGGACCCTCAGCGTCGACGTCAGCCCCGACCGGCGGCGGATCCTCGTGCATTGTCTCGATGCGGGGGACGGCGGCGACGGGCTGTGTGACGACGTACGGAGCGGGATTGCGCCCCGGGTGACGCGGGCGATGGGCCGATGATCATCGAGAGCACCGTCGGCGGGTTTCTCGGGGTCGCGCTGTCGGTGACGGTGCTCTGTCTCGTCATAGCGCTTCTGACGGCGGTGTGGCGGCTGTTCGCGGGGCCGTCGCTGGCCGACCGGGTGGTGGCGCTCGATCTGGTGGCGATGCTGCTGATCGTGTTCCTGGTGGTGTTCCGGATGGTGAGCGGGACGAATGCCTATGTCTATGTGGCGATCGGACTGGCGTTGATCAGCTTTCTCGCGACGGTGGCGTTCGCCCATTATATCGAGCGTGCACAAGGAGATCACGGTGATAGTTGACGTGATCTCGGGAGTTCTCGCTCTCGCCGGCGGGGCGTTCTGCCTGGTGGCGGGCATCGGCATTCTGCGGCTCGGGGACGTGTTCGCAAGGATGCATGCGGCGACCAAGGCGGGCACGCTCGGGCTTGCGCTGATCTGCCTCGGGGCGATGGTCAGGGCCGAGAACCTCGCGCAGGTCGGGGAGCTTCTGTTCGTGTTCCTGTTCATGGTCGCCTCCGCGCCGATCGGCGCGCATCTGATCGGCCGGGCGGCGTTCCGGACCCGGGTGCGGCTCGACGCGTCGACCGGGATGGACGACAGGGTCGAGGACTTCCGGCCCGGCGGCCGGGACGGGGGGATGTGATGCCCGGCCGGCCGACCCTGTGGCGGGCGGTCGTCGTCCTTGCCTTCCTGCTGGCAAGCCTCGCCGGCGGCCCGGCGCGGGTGGCCCTGCCGGTCGATCCCGCACTGGCGGCCTTCTACGCGATGGGAGGGACGCCGGACGATCTCTGCGGTGGCGGTGTTCACGGCTCCGGAGGCGCGCATTGCGACGCCTGCCGGCCGGTCGGGGCGCCGCCGATGCCCGGGCCGTATCCGGGCGCCGAGCGGATGGTCTTTGCCGGCACCCTCATCGCCTGGCGGGCGGTCGAGGTCGCCGAGCCCGGGATCCGGTTCTTCGAGCCGAGCAGGCCGCGCGCGCCTCCGGTGGGCTGATCTGCCTGCCGATCGCCCCGGACGGGGCTTGCTGTCCACAGATTCAAGGAATGATCCGCTATGCGATCCACCATGTTTTTCGCGGCCCTGAGCCTGGCCGCATCCGCCTTCGTGCCTGCTGCCGCCCATGATTTCCGTGTCGGCGATCTCGCGGTCGGCCACCCCTATTCCGTCGAGACGCCTCCGGGCGCACCGACCGGCGCGGGCTATCTGAGCATCCGCAACGAGGGCACTTCGGCTGACCGGTTGCTGGAGATCCGCGCCGACCTGCCGCGGGTCGAGATCCACACGACCGATGTCGATACCGCGGGCGTGGCGCGGATGCGGCAGGTCGAGGCGGTCGACATCCCGGCGGGCGAGACGGTCACCTTTGCGCCGCGCGGCCTGCATGTGATGTTCATGGGCCTGACCGCGCCGCTCGTCGCCGGAGAGGTGATCGACGCCACGCTGGTCTTCGAGACCGCCGGCGAGGTCGAGGTCCAGTTCAACGTCGAGACCCGCAAGCCGGGTGCCGAGGACCATAGCGGCCACTAGATCCCGCTCTTTGGCAATCGAAGGCAGGGCCGTCCCTCGGGGGCGGCCCTGCGCTGCCAGGGTGGACGGCCGGTGCCGGCGCCGGTAAGGGGAGCGAAACCTAAACGGGAGGAGCCATGCGCGCGTTCGTGTTTCCGGGCCAGGGCGCCCAGGTCATCGGCATGGGGCGGGATCTGGCGCAGGCCTATCCGGCCGCCGCGGCGGTCTTTGCCGAGGTGGACGAGGCGCTTGGCGAGAAGCTCTCCAGCCTGATCTGGGAAGGGGATGCGGCGGAACTTACCCTCACGCAGAACGCCCAGCCGGCACTGATGGCGACCTCGCTCGCGGCGGTGGCGGCGATGGCGGCCGAGGGGATAGAGATCACCAGCGCGGCCTTCGTGGCGGGCCACTCTCTTGGCGAGTATTCGGCGCTCTGCGCGGCCGGGTCGCTGGGGCTTGCCGATACGGCGCGGCTCCTGCGGCTGCGGGGGCAGGCGATGCAGGCGGCGGTGCCGGTCGGCGAGGGCGCGATGGCCGCGATCCTCGGGCTCGACATCGCGGCGGTCGAGGCGGTGGCGGCGGAGGCCGCCGGCGGCGAGGTCTGCCAGGCCGCGAACGACAACGATCCTGCTCAGGTCGTCGTTTCGGGGAATCGGGCAGCCGTGGAGCGGGCGCTCGAGATCGCCAAGGCGCGCGGCGCGAAACGCGCGCTGCTCCTGCCGGTGAGCGCGCCCTTCCATTGCGCGCTGATGCAGCCCGCGGCCGAGGCGATGCAGGCGGCGCTGGCCGATGTGGCGATCCGGGCGCCGGCGGTGCCGCTCGTGGCGAACGTGGTGGCCGAGGCGGTCACGGATCCTGAGGTGATCCGGCGGCTTCTGGTCGAGCAGGTGACCGGGCGCGTCCGCTGGCGCGAGAGCGTCGCCTGGATGGGGGCGCAGGGCGTCACCGAGACGGTCGAGGTGGGTGCCGGCAAGGCGCTCTCGGGGATGGTGCGGCGGATCGCCGGCGGGATCGCGGTGAAGGCGGTCGGCACGGCGGCGGACCTGAAGGCGCTCGGCGCGGAAGAAGGGGAAGGCTGATGTTCGATCTCGGCGGGAAGACGGCGCTGGTCACCGGCGCCTCGGGGGGAATCGGCGGCGCGGTGGCGCGGGCGCTGCATGCGCAGGGCGCAACGGTCGCGCTCTCGGGCACGCGGACGGCGCCGCTCGAGGCGCTGGCCGGCGAGTTCGGCGACCGGGTCCATGTGCTGCCCTGCGACCTCTCGGACGCGGCGGCGGTCGAGGAGCTGCCGAAGCGTGCCGCCGAGGCCATGGGCGGCGTGGACATCCTGGTGAACAATGCGGGCATCACCCGCGACCAGCTCTTCATGCGCATGTCCGACGCCGACTGGGACACGGTGCTCGCGGTCAATCTCACCAGCACGATGCGGCTGGCGCGCGGCGTGCTGCGCGGCATGATGAAGGCGCGGCGGGGGCGGATCGTCAACATCAGCTCGATCGTCGGCGTCACTGGCAATCCGGGGCAGGCGAACTACGCGGCCAGCAAGGCGGGCGTCATCGGCATGTCGAAGAGCCTCGCCGCCGAGGTTGCGACGCGCGGGATCACCGTGAACTGCGTCGCGCCGGGGTTCATCGCCACGGCGATGACCGAGGCGCTGAACGACGAGCAGAAGGCGCGGATCAATGCCCAGATCCCGGCCGGGCGGATGGGCAGCGCGGAGGAGATCGCGGCGGCGGTCGTCTATCTCGCCTCCGACGAGGCGGCCTATGTCACGGGGCAGACGCTGCACGTGAACGGCGGAATGGCAATGATCTGAGGTCGCGGCGGGGCGGCGAGCAATACCGTTTGCCATGCTCCGAGGTTGTGTTATAGCGCCCGACGAGTTGAACCGGGGCCGCTGGGCGGAGCCGGTAGTGTAGCAGGTAAAGAAGAAGCGGCCGGAGTCGTCGGTGCCTGGCGCGCTAACACGGAACCGGAACAGCAAGAGGAAGAAGCAATGAGCGATATCGCCGAGCGCGTCAAAAAGATCGTCGTGGAGCATCTGAGCGTCGATGAGGCGAAGGTCACCGAGACCGCCTCCTTCATCGATGATCTGGGCGCGGACAGCCTCGACACCGTCGAGCTGGTCATGGCCTTCGAGGAAGAGTTCGGCGTCGAGATTCCGGACGATGCGGCCGAGACCATCCTGACCGTCGGCGACGCCATCAAGTATATCGAC